>DSDU01000057.1 GCA_011056835.1 Deltaproteobacteria bacterium | reverse complement strand
GTTCAAAAAGGATATCCATGATTTCGTAGAGGCATTGAAAAAACAGATTCCTCAGCTTTTTGAAAGCCAGGAGTATCTCAACAGGAAAAAGGAGATCATGGAAGAGTACGAGAAAAAGGGTAAACATTTCTTTAAGGAGCTGGACAAGCGCGTGAGAGAAGAGGGGTTTGCCCTTGTTGATATACAGATGGGACAGTTTAAGCGACCTGAAATTATGCCCCTTGTTGATGGGAAACCCATGCCGATCGAAGAAGTTGAGTCACTCGTGGAGAAGGGGCGATTCCCACAGGATGAGTACGATCAGATAGTGGAAAAGCGAGAAAATCTGAAAGAACAGATCAATCAGATTTCCCTTGAGATACGGGACTTGAATCGAGATATCCAGGAGAATATAGAGAAAATGGATCGTTTCATGTTCATGAATATGGCTTCCGAACTGGTTGATCCTATAAAGAATACGTATAAAGATAGTAAGGTTGATGTGTATCTCGACGACATGGTCGAAGATATGGCCGATAATATGAAAATATTCATGCCGCAGCAGCAACAACAGATACCCGGCATGCCATTTGTCGTGCCTGAGGGGGATTCCTTTCAGCCATATCGGATCAATCTTCTCGTTGATAATAAAGATCGGAACCGATCGCCTGTGATTGTAGAATCATTTCCTTCTTATCGAAATCTTTTCGGAAGTATCGAAAGGGTCGTCGACAGAAGTGGTCTGTGGCGGACCGATTTCAGCAAAATCAAGGCAGGATCTATTCTTAAAGCGAATGGCGGGTACCTGGTCCTGAATCTTCTTGATGCTATTGTGGAACCGGGAGTCTGGCCCGCCCTTAAGCGGTCGCTGAAAACGAAAAAGATGGAGATTCAGACATACGATCCATTTTATCTTTTTACGACGTCTGGATTGAAACCGGAACCCATCGATATGGATATAAAAGTCGTCGTGATATCAGATCCTTACCTTTACCATTTGCTCGTGGCCTATGATGAAGATGTGAAAAAGATCTTTAAAGTACGGGCCGATTTTGAAACATCAATGGACAAGACCGATGAGTCGATCCGGCAGATTACTGAATTTATCAAGATGGTACAGGATGAAGATGAATTAAAGCCGTTTGACAGGACGGCAGTCGCGGCCCTGGTGGAACATGCCGTTCGGATGACGGGCCGGCAGGAGAAGATCAGCACGAGCTTTCCCACCGTGACCGATCTTATCCGTGAAGCCGATTTCTGGGCCGGTGAAGAAAATGAACCGATTATTCGCGATCGTCATGTCGATAAGGCTATCGAGGCTCGCATCTACCGGTCAAATATGATCGAAGAACATATTCAGGAAATGATTGACCGTGGCACGGTGATGATTAACACTGATGGACGCAAAGAAGGACAGGTGAACGGTATTGCCGTTTACAGCATGGGTGATTACATGTTCGGGAAGCCGTCCCGCATTACTGCGACGACATCGATGGGACGGGCCGGCATCATCAATATCGAACGGGAAGCGGATCTGTCGGGGAGCACCCATAACAAGGGTGTTCTCATTCTCAGTGGCTATCTGCGGGAAAAATATGCCCAGGATAAACCCTTGACCATAAGTGCGAGCATTGCTTTCGAACAGTCCTACGGCGGTGTTGACGGCGACAGCGCGTCGTCGACGGAAGTGTACGCCCTTCTGTCCAGTCTTTCCGGAGTGCCCGTTCGTCAGGATACGGCAGTTACGGGATCGGTCAACCAGAAGGGGGAAGTTCAGGCGATCGGCGGCGTCAATCATAAAATTGAGGGATTCTATGATTGCTGCCGGCATGCCGGATTGACGGGGAAGCAGGGTGTGATGATACCGGAGAGTAATGTGAAGGATTTGATGCTTCGAAAAGACGTGGTTGAAGCGGTTCAACGGGGACAATTTCATATTTATTCGGTGAAAACCATTGATGAGGGCATCGAGATCCTGACGGATACACCCGCAGGTCAAAAGCAGCCCGACGGAACGTACCCTGAAGGGACAATCAACTATCTTGTCAACGAAAAATTGAAGGAACTAGCCCAGGGGTTGAAATCTTTCGGCGAAGAGGAGAAGAACGAGAAAACGAACGGCGGGAAAAACAAAAAAGGATAAATAAAGGCAGCGCTCTTCTCCCCGGAGTTCGTCCCGTTTGTCCAGACGGTTCAGCAGCTTTCATATGTGCAATTATTTCGACACGTCCTTAAAGTTTCGATAGGGCAACTTTTTCTTTTTCTGTAATTGAAAACTAATTTAATCCCTCCTGTATCAGGGGGACTAAAGTAGCATTTGTCAACCTTGAATAAGTTCCAGGTTGACATTAGCCCCGCCCTTTGGTATTAACCGCAACCGACCCTTCCCAATCTCAATGTCAAATGAAAAGGGAAACCGATGTTTAATAAAAAGATGTTCACCGTAACGGAAGCAATTCTGGATAATCCGGGAAAATCCATTTCATACGATGACGCCTGTGCATTGTCCACATTTACAGGATCTGACGTCATGGATTTACTAATGTGTGCGAACAAGATCAGGAACAGGTACAGAAAAGATGAACCTGTTGTCTGTTCCATCATCAATGCAAAATCAGGTTTATGTTCCCAGGACTGTGCCTTTTGCTCTCAGTCAGCTCATCACAAGACCAACGTGAGTATCTATCCCCTGTTAAGTGAGGATAAACTTGTCACGACGGCAATCAGCAAGTTCAAAGCAGGAGCACGACGGTTCTCCATGGTAACCAGCGGGTATATGCTCACGGACGGAGAAATCGATAGGATATCGTCTGCGGCGGGTAATATAATCAAGAGAACCGAGCTTACTGTCTGTGCCTCATTGGGAATCCTGACCGCGCCGATGGCACGGAAGCTTAAGGAAGGCGGCATTGCCGTGTACCATCATAATCTTGAAACCGCTCGAAGCTATTTTGATCGGGTCTGCACGACTCACCACTATGAAGAAGACATAGAAACCATCACGTCCGCGAAATCTGCGGGGCTCAGGGTCTGTTCAGGCGGAATTTTGGGCTTGGGAGAGACATGGGAGCAGCGGGTGGAGCTGGCGTTCATGCTGAAAGAACTTAACGTTGACGGAATCCCGATTAACTTTCTGAACCCGATACCGGGCACCCGAATGGAAGCCAGACCTGTTATGAACCCCATGGAGGCATTAAAATGTATCGCGCTTTTCAGGCTTATCAATCCTGAAAAGGACATCCTTGTATGTGGTGGCAGGGAAATCACCCTGCGCGACTATCAATCATGGATCTTCACGGCGGGAGCGAACGGTATGATGATCGGCAACTATCTGACCACGCAGGGAAGAAATGCCCAAATGGACATTGATATGATTAAGGTAGTATTTCCTCAATGACTATGGAGTCGGATAAAGAAGGAGACAGAACGCTTCATGGTGCGTAAACGAGGCCCGACATTCCTGTCTGTCCACGTTGCATGTCATTTTTCGAGTAGTTGTGCTGATGTCGCGATCAGTCATTTATGCCGGGTGCGAAATTACGACGAATTATGGAAATGATTGCACAGTCCAACTGTTTCCCCTTCTCTGTGATCAATGAATTGTCTACTTCGGCCTTTACTCCATAAGATAGGCGATGTCGTCCCAGGGATGACGGTACAGCCCCTGTTTCAACCGCTTCTGATCGAGGTAGTGTCCCATGAACCCGATGCTCCGTCCCAGGACAAAGAGTCCGTTCAGAGCGCCCATCCTGATGTATTCGTCCGCTTCTTCCTTTGTAAGCTCCGACCTCAGCAAATCGACAAAGCAGATGCCGATGACGCCGTCCACGTTCAGAATCAGGTTGTCTTTCTTGCTCGTGGTGATCTTTTCAACCTCCAGTGCATAATCGAGCAACGCCGTGGTCTTGAAGTTCTTCTTTACATAATTCTTTATGATTGTCACCCGCATATCGGGGTTGTGAATCGATTTAATCCGGTGGCCGATGCCCTGGATGTTGACGCCCTTTTTCTTCATGGAATTGACGAATTCCTGAGGAGCCAATCCTTGGTCATAGGCATCGGAAAATTGCTGTGCCGCGCCGTCCAGTGCACCGCCGAATCTCGGTCCGATGCAGAGCAGTCCCGATACAAGGGATGAAATCAAGTCTTTCCCGGCACGTGCCGCCACAATGGTGTTGTGGGCCCCCGACACGGCGGGGCCGTGGTCGGCCGTGACCATGATGACCATATCGATGAACTTTGTGGCGTATGCAGGCAGCAATTTTCTGAACCACAGAGTGCTGAGGACACCGCCGACCCCGATATCCTTTTTGAAAACGTCGGAGATGGTCATCTTCCCGTACATGAGTTCTTCGCCGCGATCATCGGCGATGGTGGATATGAAACTTGCCGGTTTTCTAATAACCCCCGCCGACAGGGCCTTGTTGAAATCAAGAGGAATTTTTGGCGCTTCCGTTTCGGGAGCTGGTGTGATGACTTTCTTCTTGACGAGGGTGGTGAACGTTTCGTTAATCTTTTCAGCATAGTCATCGAATGAATTGGGTACAATCGCCCCTGCCTTTTTCAGGGCTGCATTTTTGGCGTCTGCCGTTTCCGCCTCTGCATCCGCCTTGGCACCGGCGTGACCGAACTGCACCTCTGTCTTGAACGCCTTCGAACAGGTACCTGTGACCCACATGACGAGCGGTTTGGTTATTTTCTTCGCATTCAGTGCATCCACGATGGCATATTCGTCTTCTCCCCCCACTTCACCGAGGCAGACCAGCATTTTCACATTCGGATCTTCCTCATAACGCAGCAGATGGTCCAGGAGTGTGCTTCCAGGATATCTGTCGCCGCCGATGGCGATTCCCTCGTACAGACCATCCGTATTTCGTGAGATAATGTTGTATGCTTCGTTTGAAAGTCCGCCGGATTTCGATACGAATCCCACGGAACCGGGACGGTGCAGTTTTGATTCGATGATGTTTTCGATTGTTCCACCGGTATTGCCGATTTTAAAAGCGCCTGCCTTGACGCCGCCGACGGTGGCGGGGCCGATAATCACTTTCCCGAGCTTTTTCGCTTTTGCATTGATCAGTCTCATCTGCCGTTCGGGAACGCCTTCTGCGATCAGCACGATTGTTCTGATCCGGGGAATCTCGAAGGCTTCCTCAGCCGATTTGGCAGCCGATCTAAAAGATGCGAAACTTATCAGAACATCAACATTCTTGTGTTTCCCTGCGGCTCTTTCGATTGATTTATAAACAGGGATTAGTATTTCCTTCGGGCCGTAGAAGAATTTCTGGAGCGATTCACTGCCTGTCGGATTGATAATGGCCGCTACCGACGGTGTTTCCCGTCCCGATGCATAATCGAAATCGAGCATTCTCTGTGTTGCATTGACTTGCATATTATAGATAAAAGCCTGCGTATCACGATTGAACAGCTCGTAACTTTTCTTATTTGCTGTTTTGGTTTTTGTCGTTGCTTTCTTCGCCATTTACTTATCCCCTTTCAACGCCATTGAAACGATCTTTGTCATGTGTGTTTCTGGGCCGTATACTTCGATGGGAACGCCAAGTTCCCCTCCCAGGGCCCTCATCTGATTCAGACCTTCTTTGTAATTCGGACCGCCTCTTCTGACGTAAATCTTTACTTTATTCTCCCGCAGCTTCTTTTTGTATTCTCTAAGAGCGCGGATGATTCCTCTGAATGTGTTAGCCACATCGGTAAAATTGGCAATGCCGCCGCCGATGAGGAGAAACGTGCCCTTGGGGTTCTTTTTCCGCGTCATGAGATCAATGATGGTTCGTGCGTACAGATACGTGAATTCTTCATTCGGGTCTCCCGAATACTCTCCGTAGTTGGCCATTTCTTCCATGAAACCTAGATCCGTGATGGTGTCGGCATAGATGACCGATGCTCCTCCCCCGGCAACCATGGTCCAGACACGACCTTCGGGATTGAGTACCGTCAGTTTCAACGATGCGCCGGTTTTTGAATCGAGTTCCTCAATGTATGCCTCTTCTTTGGTCATGGTCCGCCCGAACGGTGCTGGAAAATCGATTGAACCCCACTTGTTTGCACTGACAAAGTCGGCTGTATCGTCCAGTTTTGCCGCCAGATCAAGAGGAATAACCGCTTTTCCGTCGACGACAAATGGGTTGATTTCAAGATAAGTATAGTTCAGGTCGGCGTAATACGTGAAGAGACCTTCGATAAATTCAGCAATGAGAGCCTTTCGTTCTTTCGGAACTTTCCCCAGAAGTTTTTTTTCAATTTCCTGAGCGGTGGGGACCTCTCCGATGGGAACGAAAAGTTTAATTGCCTTGGCGTCAACATCGCCTACGTTAATACCGCCCTCATGGTGGAAAAGAATGGTATCTCCCTCCCGTTCCGACGTGATGGCGACATAGTATTCATCCTTTTCATCGTGCTCCACAAATGGCGCAATAATGAAATGGTCCAGAACTCCTGTTACGGTACCTACGGTGATTTGTTTGTTCATCTGCTCGTTGATCCATTTTTCGGCTTCTTTCCAGTCTGTGTTCAAGAGCAGAAGCTTGCTTTTACCCCGTCTTTTGATGAGCTGATCCGGCTTTACCACCAGTTTTTCCTTCTGCAGCCATTTGTATTTATTCGGAAGCTTCTTCAGGTCCGTTTGAGGCCCCACTGATATGAATCTATTTTGTATTTTGTGCTTTCCATCAGTATAGTCCATGAGCAGACGTGCCATCATTGCCTTGCCGTCTGCTTCTCTGATTGCTTTTTGTGCCATTTCGTCTCCTTTTTGCGTGTTACAGTTTGTTTTCGAGATTCTTTCTTATGTGATCGATGAAATCTTCCGTGTAAACCTGTCTGTTTTTTGGATCCTGATCCGCAACACGCATGAGATCGCCCGTCAGGATTCCGCTTTCAACGGTTTCAAGTGCGGCATCTTCGACTTTCTGTGCAAAGGTACTGACATCGGGGGTACCGTCGAGTTCGGCCCTCTTTTTCAAGCCGCCCGTCCAGGCAAAGATGAGGGCCATTGAATTAGTCGATGTCTTTTCACCTGCAAGATGTTTGTAGTAATGCTTCTGTACGGTACCATGGGCTGCTTCATACTCGAAAAAACCATGGGGAGATACGAGAACCGATGTCATCATGGCCAGACTTCCATATGCGGAAGCGAGCATGTCCGACATGACGTCGCCGTCGTAATTTTTGCAGGCCCACAGAATGCCGCCTTCAGATTTCATCACACGTGCAACGGCGTCGTCGATAAGGGTAAAGAAATATTCGATCCCTGCCGCTTCAAATCGATCCTTCCAGTTTGCTTCGTATTCGTCTTCGAAAATTGCCTTGAATTCTGCATCATAGGTCTTGGAGATGGTGTCTTTCGTGCTGAACCACAGATCGATTTTCTGGTCCAGAGCATAGGTGAAACAGGATATGGCGAAACTTTTTATGGAGTTATCCAGATTATGAATTCCCTGGAGGATGCCCGGATCCTTGAATTCCTGGATAACTTTTCGGATCGGTTCGCTTCCGTCACTGGGCGTGAATACAAGTTCAGCGATACCGGGAACGGTAACTTTCATTTCAGTGTTCTTATAAACGTCGCCATAGGCATGCCTTCCGATATGAATCGGTTTTGTCCAGTTTCTCACGGATGGTTTAATATTCTTGACAAGGATGGGAGCTCTGAAAACGGTTCCATCAAGTATCCCCCTGATAGTGCCGTTCGGGCTGGGCCATTGTTTTTTCAGATTATATTCCTTGACGCGCGCAGCATTCGGTGTGATAGTGGCGCATTTTACAGCCACTTTATACTTCATGGTGGCGTTTGCCGCATCGATGGTAACGTGATCATCCGTTTCATCTCTTTTTTTCAGGCCCAGGTCGTAGTAGTCGATTTCCATGCTCAGATATGGCAGAAGGAGCTTATCCTTGACCATCTGCCACATGATCCTGGTCATCTCATCTCCGTCCATCTCAACTATGGGCGTCTTTACCTTTATCTTGTCAATCATTTATCCCTCTCCTATGCTTTATTTTTGATGAGCGAAAGCATACCGCCGGCAAGGACGATTTCACTGGCCCGTTCGGAAAGGTCATATTCGACCTCGTATTCCACTCCCTGTGTTGTGTTTTTTACCTGCAGCGGTTTACCATGAGCGATCTTTTCCCTAATATCCGGAATCTCAAGGTTATTCCCCTGCTGAATGGTTGCAAAGTCTGCCTCATTTTTAAACGTCAAGGGGACAATTCCGAAGTTGATCAGATTCGCCGTGTGGATTCTTTCGAATGATTTGGCAAGCACGGCCCGGACTCCCATGTACATGGGGCACAGGGCGGCATGTTCTCTCGATGAACCCTGCCCGTAACTCACTCCTCCGACGATGACGTTCTGCCGTCCCGATTCCTTGATTTCACGAGCCCGATGGTAAAAATCGGGGTCAACGACTTCGAAGAGAAATTCTGAGTACTTGGGAACGTTTGATCGGTATTTCATCCTTGATCCGGCGGGGATGATGTGATCCGTTGTTGTATAGTCACCGGCGACGATTGTGACGATACCGTTAATTGATTCGGGCATGGCATCATTTGTCGGCGGTTCACCGATGTTGGGACCGCGATATATTTCAATGTTGTCAGGATTGTCCGATGGAGGAAGAATCATTGAGTCATCAACGGCGAATTTATCGGGCATTTCTACGTTAGGATATGGCATTTTCATATCCCGGGGGTCGGTGATCTTCCCCGTCAGGATAGCTGCTGCCGCCGTTTCGGGACTAACCAGGTAAACGTTTGCATCCTTGGTCCCTGAGCGGCCCAGGAAGTTTCTGTTACTGGTTCTCAGAGATACTGCGTTTGACTGAGGGGACTGACTGTTGCCGATACAGAAGCCGCAGGCGTTTTCCACCAAACGGACGCCGCATTCGATGAGGTCCGCCAGAGAACCGTTCCGGGCGAGCATATTTACAACCTGTCTGGATCCCGGAGCCAGAACAAAGCTGACATGGGGATGGACCCGCTTTCCTTTAAGCGATTCAGCTACGACCATGAGATCCCTGAACGAGGAATTTGTGCATGATCCCACGCAGACCTGGTTGACCTCCAGGCCTTCAAGTTCTTTGACTGTCGATATGTTGCCGGGACTGTGGGGCGTTGAGGCAAGCGGAACAAGTTCCGACAAGTTGATATCCACAATCTTGAAGTATTCCGCGTCGGGGTCCGCGGAAAGTTCCTGCCAGTCATTTTCTCTTGACTGAGCGGCGAGAAATTTCCTCGTTTCATCGTCGCTCGGGAAAATCGATGTCGTGACGCCACATTCGGCGCCCATGTTGGTAATGGTGGCGCGTTCGGGCACGGTGAGGGTTTCGATGCCGGGTCCGCCGTACTCGAATACGCATCCCACGTTTCCTTTTGTGGTAAAGAGGTCGAGAATTTTCAAGATTACATCCTTTGAGCTGACCCATGGTTGAAGCCTTCCCGTCAGGTTGATCTTGATGACCCGGGGACAGGTCAGATAAAATGGTTCTCCTGCCATGGCTAATGCCACATCCAGACCTCCCGCTCCAATGGCTATCTGTCCGATTCCTCCGCCGGTCGGTGTATGACTGTCCGAGCCAAGCAGCGTTGTTCCCGGTTTGCCGAAACGCTCCAGGTGCACCTGGTGGCATATGCCGTTCCCCGCCCGTGAATAATAGATGCCGTATTTGGCGGCAACCGTCTGGAGATAACGGTGATCGTCGGCGTTCTCGAATCCGATTTGAATAGTGTTATGGTCAACATAGCTGACGGAAAGATCGGTTTTCACTCTGTTGAGTCCCATGGCTTCGAACTGCAGATACGCCATGGTTCCTGTTGCGTCCTGTGTCAGCGTCTGGTCGATACGAATGCCGATCTCCTTTCCCTGTTCATATTGGCCTACAACAAGTTGTTTTTCCAGTATTTTCTGTGTCAGTGTCTTTCCCATATATCTGTCCCCCCCACGATGTCATGTATATAAATTTTCAAATTGTCAACGCTGGCAGGTAAGCGATAATAACCATATTACAACGGCGCTAAGAAAGTGCTTCGGTAACTTATTTTGACAAAATTGAATGGCTGAAAGACGTTCTTATATATAAATATGGATGTTGCTGTCAATATTTTTCACAAAGATGTCAGATAAATGAAATAAATATCCTTTTTTGATATTAGAAAGATACAAGAGGTCGCCGGTATGAATGAAAGCAACGAGCGACATTGCTGACTGATCATAACCGTTCGAATTCTGTCGGTTCCGCCATGCCACCGGCAGTTCTATTTGTTTGTGAGCACATCATCCACGACAGGTGTCGGAATTTTCCATGAATTGATGTGATTCCTGAAACATCAACTGAATACTGGAGAGACTCACGGGTTTGATACGGCGCTTTTGAACCAACGGTGAGATGGTAGGGAATGTTTGATCTCGTAACGCAACATGTATCCGTTTGTCCCATTTGTGGAGATGCGATTGGGCGGTGACACGGCGCTTCCCTTTTAAAATGGCCATAGACAGCATCCTCGCCGTTTGAATTCTTTCTCGCACGCTGCCAGCTGACCGTGGTAAATGCGGGCCCTGTTGTCGACTTTGGACGCTACATCAAGGAGCCATTTTTTGTTCTGGTATGTTCCTCTCGAATAACCACCCTGGCCTTCATGATAGGCCAGATAGAGATTGTATGCATCGTTTGCAGCAATACGGCACATCTTATGACTCAGATTACAGTACCAACCGATGAAGTCGATAGCATCATCGAAGTCATCTCGTTTGGCTCCGGATCTGCCTGTTTCCTGCTTGTATCTTTCCCAGGTGGGATTAAGAGCCTGAGAGTATCCATAAGCCGATGAAGGTCGTGGCCCCGGGAATATCCAGAGACAAGTGGTTCGCGGCGGCTTGATTTTTGCGTTGAATCGTGATTCCTGATGTATAATGGCCATAAGAACAGGAATGGGTATGCTCCAGCGACTGTATGAATTATGAGCCGCTTTGTACCAGTTTTTATGCTCCCGGAAGATTTCACAGATGTTGTCAGGCTGCTCAGGTGGTTTGGGAGGGCCGAAACATCCGATGATCACGACTGCCAGAAAGCAGTTCGCCACAATACGAAGGAGCTGTTTTCCGGTTACGCTGTGCATGTCACGTCTCCGAGCGGGTCGTAAGAAAATCCGTGTCAGCGATGAAGTGGCCACTGTTGATTGATCTCGATTGAACACTGTCTAGTGTTCGGGAAAGATCAATGGCAGCGCATTTCCGGCAGTTTGCCGTATGCTTTCGTCATACAAATGGGACATTTGATTCAGTTCCGGGTTGATCTCGATGCAGAAGGCACCATTCTTCCGCGCGACTTCGGGATAGCCGGCGGCAGGCCATACAACCCCGGATGTGCCGATACTGACAAACAAATCACACTGGGCGATTGAAATGACGGACATTCGTGTTATTTCGGGATCGAGTGAATCTCCGAACCAGACGATATCAGGGCGGAGCCAGGCATCGCATTGTTCGCATCGATATCGTTCATAGGTTTCACCGATGTCTTCAAAAATACCGTGCGTTGGACAACGAAGCCTCCAGAGACTTCCATGAAGCTCCAGAATATTTCTATTTCCGGCCCGCTGGTGCATCCCGTCTATGTTCTGGGTGACCACGGTTATCCCGGAGTGACTTTTTGCCAGTCGTGCAATGACATGGTGTCCCGCATGGGGCTCGCACTCCAAGACGGCCTTTCTTCGAAGTTCATGAAACTTCAGCACCTTGCGGGGGTCGTCATTAAAGGCGTCCTGGCATGCATATTCTTCCCAGTTGTACTGTTTCCAGACACCGCCACGACCTCTGTAGGTGGGAATGCCGCTTTCCGCCGACATGCCGGCACCGGTGAAAAAGACTATTTTTTCATAGTTCATGGGATCAATTGCATTCATGCCGATGTTACCCCTTTGCTGCGGTTCTTCTCCGTTTTATTCATGTATCGGCTGATTCACAGGGCACATAGATATGCCCTGTGCATCAGCTTTTATCAAAGATACCGAGTGGGGATTTGTATCTGACACGTTGTGTCGGTGCTCGGAATCATTTCTCATGACGGCAGCGGTCATAAATGAATGACGTACATGCCGGCAAACGCTATTCGGGTGTTTGTTGCCGTCTTCCGTTACACGGCGGGTTGACGATCTGTGGCTTATGTGGTTTACGTCGTCTCCTAACTTTTTGTCAGGATTTTTTCTTGTAGAAAGACAGAAGAAAGACTTCGTCATTTGGAGACAGATTGAATTCTCGTGATGCCTCCTCGATTAACTTTTGACTCGGTTGTGTTTCATCGTCTTTCAGTCTGTTTGATATCCACTTGATGGCGCGCTGCATTTTATCCCCCTTAGGTTGATCAATCGTACTCATTGATATCTCCTTTCGACGTAAAAGATATATTTTTGTCGTATCATACAGGATATGCTCGAAATTATCCATAGCAATGCTCGAAACCGGACACAAGACATGTAACGTTAAACTATACTCCATCGGTACAATGCGGGTCTTATTCTTCAGTCGGGGAGCTTCCTGCCGCCCGAACGAGCAATGACCATATTGACGAAACACGGGAGATGTCTCTGCAGCAATATCATGAGAACAGCATGAATCGTAAGGATCTTCTCACGCTTGCGTTTTAACAACGCCTGTGCAGTCATGCGGGCGGCTCTGTCCGCTGACATGCGCAACCATTTAGGAATTCTGTCTTTTAATTCAGCATGATACACACCATGCTTATCCACCTTACGGATTTCCGATTCAATAAAACCCGGAACAATAAGGGTGACGGCTATCCCATGTGCCCGCAGTTCGTGTCGCAGCGAATCGGCAAGCCCATGGATAGCATGTTTACTCATGGCGTATGCGGAAAGACGAGGTGTTGCAATGTATCCATTGACGCTTCCGATCAGCGCGATACATCCCTTTGACAGAATAAGACTGGATTTTGTGGCCCTAATCGTCCGTAAGACTCCAAAGATATTTGTTTCGAATTGCCGTCGATAATCTTCAAGCGTGAGATTTTCGAACCGTCCGGCAACGCCGAATCCCGCATTAGCAACAACGTAATCAATGTGGCCGAACTTCTTCAGAGCAAGGTCGACAACCGCCTCAAGATCACCATCCCGGTTGACATCGCAGGGAACCGGCAACGCCTGCCGTCCCAGCAATTGAATTTCTTCTGCGACGATGGTAATTCGATCCAGACGACGGGCTGCGAGAATGACATTTCCACCCAGCCGGGCGATTTCGAGAGCCAATGCGCGGCCGATACCTGACGACGCTCCCGTAATAAGAGTAACTGTTCCCGAAAAGTGTGCCATCCGTCAGACCTTCAAGCGTTGGATGCATTATGAGCAAAAAATGATGCCGGTACTCATTCTCCGCGGGTATGCGTGAATACAAACAAAAACGACATATGTGAAGAATCAGAATCCATTAACTGATCCCGCCGTAAAAATAGCAATGGCTCATTGCTGCTTTGACCACGTATAAATAGCACTGCCCTGTTTATATGGTCAAGATTAAATGACAAGAGGGGGATGGTGACGTGTTATGGTCGGAAGGGGAACAGGAGGTTGTGAGCGGCGGAAGAATCAGGCGAGGGACTGCGCTCCTTCTGCCGCTCATCCGGGTTAGTGGTGTAGGCCCCGTGCGTTCAATGCGGAGGTTATATCAAAATGTAACTTTTTTGCCGAAATGGTCATATTTCCGTTTCTGTGATGATTTTAATAACGCCCCTTCGGTGAAGTTCAATGAATGTCTCATCACTTTTGAGCGCATACGAGAGCGTTATCGACCTCGACATGCGTGCTTCAATTGCTATGAGGCCCATGATACCGATGACATAAGAAAGTCCCAGCATGTAGTGGTGAGTCACGATGGAGAGTATTGTTGCCATAACGATTGTAAGAGGATGGGAATACAGGAGGATGAAGAGACGAAAAATTCTTATCAGAGGATTATTTGTCAATTGCCAATACGTTTGAAGAGACAGGCCCGGATCAACCGTAATGATGATAGCTCCCTTTTTATAATTATCGATGATCCGTTCATGAAGCGATCGTTTCGTGCTGAACATTTCAATGTACCTCGTCTTCATTTTGATTATTGTATGTATATGGTTACATTTATAAATAAACGCCTGGCAGGAGAACGAGGAGATAAAAACTTACCATGGTCAATAGAATCCCATAGAATATTTTGATTATGTGGTTCATGGATCATTTACCCGCGCTGCATACTCGTTAGCAGGTTATTCCTTTAGATGTGCACGCAAGTCATATCACGTCACCAATTCTTTTACGCGAAAATGGTGCCAAAATAGTAACCGCTCTATATCATTTATAAATTAGGCCGTGATGACGTGTACGGCTATAGGGGAATTCCTACATGACGGCATGGCTGCCGCTTAGAATAATCCAGTGAAATCTTTCTGTCGTGAGTGTATGATTTTTACGATGTGAGTGTATGATATGTAATACACTATGGGGTATATAACAATCAATCCGATCTATTTCTTGAAGTCTGTCGGAGAAATGTCATATTTTTTAAGAAGGTTATAAAAATCTGCGCGGTATTTACCCGCTAGTTGCGCCGCTTTGCTGACATTCCCCTGGGTCATATCCATCAGTTGAACGATATAGCTCCGCTCAAAGACCGCCTTGGCTTCCTTTAATGGTTTATGGTCGACTTGTTCGATTTCTTTCTGTGTTTGCAGAAGATCTTCCGTAATAACATCGTCGAGCGTCATGGCAACGGCATATTCTATTGTGTTTTTCAGTTGACGAACATTTCCCGGCCAATCTTGGAGCATCAGTTGCTGCATCGCCTGTGGTGTAATGCCTTTTATCTTTTTGTTCATTTCCTTGGAGAACTGCTTGAGAAAATGATCGACCAGAGGAGGAATATCCTCCTTACGTTCCTTGAGAGACGGAATAAATATTGGAATTACATGAATCCGGTAGAACAGATCCTCCCTGAACTGTCCTTTTGCCACTTCTTTTTCAAGGTCTTTGTTCGTTGCCACAATGAGTCTTACGTTGACTTCAATAGGTTCTTTGCTGCCTATGGGGTAAAACCGCCGTTCTTGTAGAACCCGGAGCAATTTTGCCTGTATCGACAGTGGCATGTCTCCGATTTCATCGAGAAAGACGGTACCACCGTTTGCCTGTGTAAAAAGACCGCCCCGTGTTCTGATTGCTCCCGTGAATGCACCTTTTTCATGACCGAACAGCTCACTTTCAAGGAGGCTCTCCGGTATTGCTGCGCAGTTGATGTCGACGAACGATTTATCTTTCCTCTCGCTCAGAAGGTGTGTTGCTTTTGCAATGAGTTCTTTGCCCGTTCCGCTGTCGCCGCTGATATAGATTGTTGAATCGGTTCCTGCAATGCGAATGACCTGTTCAAGAACTTCCTGCATTTTCCGGCTTCGTGCAATGATGTTTGAGAAGTCATACCGTTCGGTTATGATTCCTTTCAGTCGGTTAATTTCTGTTGTAAGATGCCTTTTTTCCAGGGCTTTTTCGATTTGTAATAAGAGATCCCTCCCATCAAACGGTTTAGTCAGATAGCTGTAAGCTCCCTTCTTCATTGCGTTGACGGCACTTTCGATTGTTCCATAAGCAGTGAGAATGATTACGGGCATATCCGGGTGAATCATATGCATGTTTTGCATCAACTCGATGCCGTCGGAACGAACCAACTGGAGGTCTACTATGGCTATGTCGAATACCTCGTCTTTAATCATCCGAGAAGCGTCATCTTCGTCGGCAGCTGTTGCCACTAAGTAATTCGCCGATTCCAGTCGAATCTTCATTAATTCCAGTATATTTCTGTCGTCGTCAACGACGAGTATTTGTCCCCTGTTCATCTATTGGATGAGTTCCTTTCTTTTCAGTTCGATTTCAATATCAACCTGTTTCGATTTCTCAATTGCTTCAAGTACATCGACCCAGATCTCAGCCTGTTCGCGGAACGGACTTTCCGGAAATCGGGCAATAAGGATGTTGAAGTATTCAATCGAATGTTTGTAGTCTTTTTCAGGGTTTCTGTGATGCGCATACATGAGTGCCATGTTAAAGAGCGCCTCATCACCCGGTGGAACTGCCGGGAACAGCTCAGCCACTTTCCTGTTTTCTTCAAACGCCTGTTTGAAGTTTCCCATGTTTACCAGTTGACGTCCCCTTTCCATGAACCGTCGCGCTTCTATCTGCCCTGTGCTTGTTTGCTGTGGGGATATTTCGGGGTAGCCCCGTCTGTTTCTTTCCATGGATTCCAGTACCGCTATCCATATTTTTGCCCGCTCCACAAGTCGACTGGTGGGAAACTCAACAACCAGACGTTTAAAATACGAAACAGCCTTCGAATATTCAATAGTTGTGACCCCGGAACGAGCATGCAGAAGTCCCAAATTATAAAGAATCGTGTCGCCCGGTTTTTTGCTTCCCGCCATGGAAAGCGCCTTTTCATGCATGAGAAGCGATTCCTCCAATCTTCCGTCATCAAGATAGTGTTTTCCCTGAGAGAGATAATTTTCGGCCTTCCAACGTCTTTCCACTGAAGAAAATGTTGAACAACCGACATTCGCTATGATAATTAAAGCGGTAATGCAAAAGTGAAGGTACTTCCATTTCCAGGTTCGCTGTCGACCCACACCTTACCTCCGTGTGCCATGATTATATGCTTGACAATTGCCAGGCCTAAACCGGTTCCCCGTTTCTGATTTGCATCCGGATTGCGCGCCTGCCGGTACTTATCAAAGATTCTGTCCACTTCTTCGGCAGGTATTCCCGGGCCTGTATCAATAATTGAAACATGAACCCACCCGTTAGACTGTTCCGATGATATGGTGATGATTCCACCCTTGGGGGTAAAATTAACGGCGTTACTCAATAGATTCCGCAAGAGCTGGCTGATTCGTTCCCCGTCCATTTTCTCAACCCGTATGTGGTTTGTTAATCTTTCTTCAAATCGAATCGCCTTTGACTGTGCCAGCGGTTCAATTTCGAATATCGCCTTTCTGATCAATGGTATGATGTCTCCTTCCGCAAGGACATAGGTCATCATGCCGGCTTCCATTTTTGATAAATCGAGTAGTGAATTAACCAATGATATAAGTCTTTTATCCTCTTCAGCAATGATGTTCAAGAGCCGTTTCTGTTTGGTGGTAATGGTACCGCCGACTCCTTCGAGGAGCAGATTGGTACCTTCCTGAATAGATGTCAGGGGCGTTCGGAGTTCGTGGGACATTATGGAAAGAAAGTCCGATTTCATGGTGTCAACTTCTTTCAACTGTTCACACATGGAATTGAATGCATCGGCCAACTCTTTGATTTCCGGGGGAGATGATACGCGAAGGGGGCTGCTGAAGTTCCCTTTTGCTATGTCCTGTGTTTTTTTCTTCATGATAGAGAGCGGTTTTATAATGTTTCTTGTTATGACAACGGATATCACAATTCCCAAAAGGATTGTAGATATAATAATTGCAAGCGCAACGGAACGGGAGTTGGTGACGGCGCTGTCGAGTTGCTTGATTTTATCGAACGTATTGTTTCTACTGTAGTCTTCAAGGTTTTTCAGCGCCGTGATTGTTTGATTCGCAAGTTCTTCTTTTCCCTCAGCAAACGATTTGCGGTCATAGTGGCGATCCGTCTTTAAATATTCCATTTCTTCAGAGACACGGGATTGATACTGATCGTGACCGATCTTCGCCTTTGTAAGTAAATGATTAATCTCGGGAGAATCGGCTATGATGAGTGCCTGATGAAGATATTTGTTAAAATCTGCTTTTGCCGTTAAAAAATGATCGTAAAGGGAAATATCCCTCATAACAATGGCTTTTTTTTCATATCGAATCTGTTCAAAAAGTGAATCTGTTAGTTTTTTCTGCAGGTCGAGCGTTTGATTATCCGTTTCCAGTACCGACCGCGTCACCATGTTGACATTGATAAGCTGATACATGGAATATATACTTGCAACGACTACCATTGTCAGGATGATGGTGTAGCCGATAACCAGCCTTGAGAATATTGTAAATTTCATCTTAGTTCAGCAGATTGAAGCGGCATCGGTTCACCGCGGGTATCTCCAATAATCGTTACATTACTAGAGTTTAGAGTTTCCTTAGCGCCTGTTGTTCTTTAAAAAAAGCATACCTCACCGTCGGTGCCTTTTTAAGCGGCAAATAACGCATTGATTGTACAGATGTAACGCTGTTATT
>DSDU01000062.1 GCA_011056835.1 Deltaproteobacteria bacterium | reverse complement strand
TTTCAGGATCGTCGATGTTCCCGACTGCGACACATATGCCGGTGTCATAAAGTTCAAGAGCGTGTCGGAAGTCCTCCTCAATGAGAACGTAGGATTCTTGATGATCCTTCAGCTTTTCGATAAGAGCCGCCGTTACGGGATTATAGTTGGTGATGATGACATGGCCCTTCGTATCCAGGGGCAATTCGCGGGGTGCCCGGCTTCTCGCTTCCGCCTCGATCCAGGGAGCGTAGAAAAACTTGATGAATGTGAAGGGAAGCAGCGTCAGAAAAAAGACGACTCCGGAAAGAAGCACCAGAACCGAAAAAGCGCGACCCACATCCGAGTTGAAGGTTATGTCCCCGAATCCCAGGGTGGTCATCACCGTAAGCGTCCAGTAAAAACCGGTGACCAGGGAATAGCTTCTCCCTTCAACGGCCATCAAAATATGGAAAGCGAAGCTGTAGACGGTGACCATGACAGTCATGACAAGTATGAATTTGAGAAGCAGACGAACGTTTCGTTTGGTATTTTCCCCAAGTAAAATGGCACTCAAAATAGAAGGACTATATTTCACAATGTAACTCCGTTGATCACCCGTATGCTCGGGAATGTGGAATCAGCCCATTAACTGCCGGCCGACCCGCTCAAACATATTCCGGTTTCTTGTACGGCCGTGCGCTGTTTATCTCTTTCAATTTGCCCCGCAGAAGCCGAATGGAAAAGACGTCATCCCGGATATCTGTGGCAATGCTCCCCGTCGGTCCATGAATATTCAACAGATCACGATGGCAACGTTTCCTTGCCTGCGGAATCTGACATGCGGCGGTCGTTATGGAAGATCGCGCCGGAATCATCGGCAATGCCTGACATTATTAATTGTTTGTGCTTCATACGACATTACCGTGTTTTACGGTCTTCAGCCACAATGCACTGATATCATACCCACCGTGTCCGGTCAACTGTCAACGGGTTGCGGCCCCACGGTTAATCGCTTCTGAAACATTCGTCAAATCCACCGGGTAATTTTCGCACCAGACAGCAAATGTCCGGTTTTTTCCACCCTGATTTCCTTTTGTATTATTTCATTGACGCACATGGCTCTATTTTTCTATATTTCGGTGGAGAAAAGAGAATCTCCTGCGGATGAAGGGGGGGGTGTCTACCGGTATGATGTTTGAGCATATCTTCATTGAAACATCGGCGATACTTTTGATCGCAAGTCTGTTTGGAGCGCTGGTACTGCTTTTACGCCAACCCCTTATCGTGGCGTTCCTTCTGACAGGAATTATATCCGGACCGTTCGGCCTTGGTATTATCACGTCATACGAGAACGTGGAACTGCTCGGGCACATCGGGATATCCCTGCTGCTGTTTATCGTCGGGCTGAGACTCGACCTGCACTTGATCAGAACAACCGGACCGGTGGCTCTGGCGACCGGCATGGGACAGATATTTTTTACCGTCCTGTTCGGATTCATCATCACGACGGCCATGAACATGTCGCCTATCGACGCGATATATGTATCCGTGGCATTGGCTTTCTCCAGCACGATCATCATCGTCAAGCTTCTTTCGGATAAGAAAGAGATCGGCTCACTCCACGGCAGGATTGCCATTGGATTTCTCATCGTGCAGGATATTGCAGCGATCCTCGCCATCATATTTCTGATAGCATTGGGTGAAAGTGCTGTTGCCGGTGAGAAAGCGGTGTTGGACATAGTGTGGATCGTAGGAAAGGGCGTTACATTTCTCGGCTGTATCGGTCTGTTTATGAAATATGTACTGCCGGGTCTGACCGGCATACTTGGCCGCAATCAGGAAGTGCTTGTCCTTTTTGCCGTGGCCTGGGCCGTCTTTCTCGGTGCGATCGGAGATTATCTCGGTTTCAGCAAGGAGGTCGGCGCGTTCCTCGGTGGCGTATCGCTGGCATCTACACCGTACCGTGACGCCATCGGCTCACGGCTGGTCACTCTGCGAGACTTTCTCCTCCTCTTCTTCTTTATAGATATGGGATCCCGTTTGGAATTCACCGCCGTCGGACCGCAGCTTGGAAAAGCGGTCATCCTCTCACTCTTTGTGCTTATTGGAAACCCGATCATCGTCATGACCATCATGGGGTTCATGGGGTATCGCCGCCGCACGGGGCTCCTTGCCGGGCTTGCCGTTGCGCAGATCAGCGAATTTTCCCTCCACGTCGCGGCGCTCGGAGTCGGTCTGGGTCATATCACGGGAAATACCATGGGCCTTATCACCCTTGTCGTGGTTATTACGATTTTTGTTTCTACGTACATGATCCTTTACTCGGATGTTCTGTACAGGGTACTGGCCCCCGCACTCAGAATTTTTGAGAGGAAGAGTCCCTACCGAGAGACCGAAACAGCTGGTGAGTGTGATCTGACGGACATTGATCTGATTCTTGTAGGGCTCGGAACATACGGAAGCGGTGTGGCTCACAATCTCATCAAGCGGGGAAAGAAAATACTTGGTGTGGACTTTGATCCCCAGGTATTGGGTATATGGGAGTCGCGCGGCATGTCTGTCATGTTCGGCGATGCGGGAGATCCTGAATTCATTGATCAGCTTCCCCTGGGCTGCTCGCGGTGGTTTATCAGTATGATCAGAGATAGAAAGCTCAATCTCATGATCATTAACCACCTGAAAGAAATCGGGTATGAGGGGCACGTGGTTCTTTCAGCGAGGAACGAGGGAGATGCCGAAGCCTACGAAAAGGCCGGGGCTCATCTGATTCTCCGGTCCTACCGGCATGTCGCCGAGCATGCATCAGACACAATTACCCATGCCATGAAATAATCGGCACAAGGCATTTTTCATTTAAAAAGGCACTCCCGGTCGATGATGTTTGCAGAAACGACGTGACGTTACTTTCCGAAAAATTCCCTTTCCAGTTCCTTCCTCTCCGTTTCAACCCACATTCCTTCCGGTTCGGATTCAACCGGTATATTATCGATAAGCCATCGCACAATGCCCTGCCATAGAGCCGAGATCTCCCCGCTTGAAGGGAGCCGTGCCGAGGACGGCAGTTCCAATGTCACCACCGGAATTCCTTTATCCACTCCGGCATAGTTTCCCAGTGTGCCGGGGAAATTTCCCAATCTTCGCAGGCTCAGATTCCCAAGTGCTTTGGCGGGTGTTCCCGGACCGTCATGGTCGACCAGGCATAGCGGTGCGTGCACCGACACGATAGCATGCGGTTTGAAAGAATTTATTATATTTACAAGAAATTCCGTCTCCGGTTCGCTCATGGGGTGGGGTCCAGGGTAATAGCGCGGGTTGCTCTTAGCCGCATCCAGCCAACGCTGATAGCCGACCTCGCGCCATGAGGAGGACGGCATGTTCCGGTTAAGATCGACGCCGCGGGAGTTTGTCCGTGTTGATGCGTCACGCAGCAATCCGTCGGGATTTAAGAGGGGAACAAAAACCCAGTGAAAAAGGCCGGAATGGTGTATGTCAAGAATCCGCATCCACTTGAAAACGATGCTGATGGACGAATATTCATCTCCATGCACCCCGCCGATGACCAGAACCCTGGCCTGGGGAAGACGGCGCTCAAGGGGAGGATATTCTTTCATGAGCAGAGGCGTACCTTGAACCGAATAACCACCCGAAAGCAGTAAGCCGCCGTCGAGGCAATCTTCAAGAGAAACACTCGCCAGTTTGTTGGATATGAGCCGGCAGGTTTCCTCCAGCCCCGTGGCGTGGGCTATCCCGCCGGCCAGAAACAAAAAAAACGAGGTGATCAGGCAGGCCGGCCCAAGCCTGGTTCGGCACGTTTCAGCAATCGACAATCTACGAAAGTTTTCCATGGTAAACCTTGATGGATTCTAGAAATACAGTTTTCAGCAGGGGAGAACGGCCTGTTGCCCAAACGAACATTCACTTGAATGGGTCCTCATGGAGCTTTGTGCGATTAAATCGAAGAGAAGCGAAAGGCCGGCAATTCCAACTGTATGAACACGAAAGGCGAGTTTTGAAATTGCCGGGAGCACTTCGTAGATTTATCAAAAAGCTGAATGACCATCTGAAAATGAATGTGAGCAACAAATCGGTAACCCCCCAATTTTGTGAAAGAACACTATGGTGGAAACGGTATGTTTGTCAAGAAAAAACGAGACTGCAGATATCCACTGTGTTAATTCGGAGAGAGAGCATTATCTTCTTATCACCGATCTGAAATAATGTATATCCGACCGGTGATGAGCCGTCTGCTAAATCTCCTGATGGCGGGAATAATGGTTCTTACATTGGAAGATTTTCGCCTATCTAAGGTTCGCCGTGTTTCGATGACATGCCGTGGCAATAATCTTTTATCCCGTTGCCTTCATCATGTTGTCCGCCAGGGATGCGGCTTCGGCTCGATTTTTCAGCGCCCGGTTCATCTCTTCAAATCCTCGCTTCGTATCTCGATCAAGGTTCCTGAGAAAGATCGGCACCAGTAAGCCGGTGAACGTTTCACTCTGCTCAAACAGAACTGTCCGATCAGATAAGGCGCGAATGGTGAAGCGATGCTCGCCGTCAAATATGCCCGGCACAATCAACCGACCAAGCCAACGCAGCTCCCTTTCTTTATCAGCCGCCACAACGACGGGGCGAAAGTTCATACCTTTGGTTCCGCTCGGCTGGATGCGCACCTGCAGTCGATTGCCGGGCTCCGGGCGACCGCGTATGAAGGGAATAAAGGGATTCCACTCAGGATAGCGCGCGAAATCCGTTAGAATGGTCCACACGTGCCGAGGTGTGGCGTCGATTTCTATCGAGGACTTTAATTCGTGGGCGGGCATCTGTTCCAACCTCCCTGCCGGTCATCTTTGCGGCACCGTCATTCCGCTGTTCCGCGAAGGCCGATTCCTGCGGGAACCGGTTCTGTTACGCGGCATTTACTTGAGAACCTCCATGATGATTTCTACACCTTCCCCGCGAATTCTTCCCCGAACTCAAGCGCCTGCGTCAATGCTTCATCGCTGGGTTGCCACATTGCTTTCAGACCGTCGTTCATGACTGCGAAACCGGCATTAGTCAGGTGATCGGTTAAAATCTTGATGCTTTCGCCACTCCAGCCATAGCAGCCGAATGCTGCGGCTTTTTTGTTTTTGAACCTGAGGCCGGTGATCATTTCCAGAAACGCCGCCATGGCATTAAGAATTCCTCTGTTTATCGTGGGCGAACCCACCAGAATGGCCTTGGACTTGAAGACCTCGGTCACAACATCATTTATGTCGCTGCGAGCGATGTTGCAAAGCTTGACGGTCACCGTATCGTCTTTCTGCTTGATGCCTTTGGCGATATGTTCGGCCAGCATTCTCGTACCGTCCCACATGGTGTCATAGATAATCGTAATCTGATTCTCCTGATAATCCGCCGCCCATTGCAAATATTTTTGTGCGATCTGCAGGGGATTATCCCGCCAGATCACACCGTGGCTCGGGCAGATGGCATTGACCGGCAGATTCAGCGCCATCACTTCATTGATCTTTTTGGCTACCAGAGGTGAGAACGGCGTAAGGATGTTGGCGTAATATTTTGTGGCTTCCTCAAAAAGTTCCGATTGCACCACGAGATCATTGAACATGCTTTCGCTGGCAATATGCTGGCCAAATGCATCATTGGAAAATAAGATCGCGTCACCGGTGAGATATGACATCATTGAATCCGGCCAATGGAGCATCATTGCTTCGATGAAAACCAGTTCTTTATTGCCCAGTGACAGCGTATCGCCTGTTTTAACAACCTGAAAATTCCAGTTCTGGTGATAGTGGCCTTTGAGTGACTTGACACCGTTTGCGGTGCAGTAAACAGGCGTATCGGGAATATGGCGCATCAGTTCCGGCAACGCTCCCGAATGATCCATTTCGGCGTGATTGGCGATGACGTAATCAATTGCATCGAGGTCAACCTCCTTGGCCAGATTGCCGACAAACTCTTTGGCAAAGGGCATCCAGACGGTGTCGATGAGTGCGATCTTTTCATCTTTGACAAGGTAGGAATTATACGACGACCCGCGATGCGTTGAATATTCCTCGCCGTGAAATTTGCGGAGTTCCCAATCAATCTTGCCGACCCAATAAACGTTTGGAGCTATTTCAAATTTCATAATGCATCCTCCTTCTATTGTTATTCTTACTTGATCATTACCAGCAGCATTTTGTATTTCGTTGTCGCTTTAAGCGCGTGGGGCTTATTTGCCGGCATGATGATCATTTCTCCTTCCTTCACCAAATAGGGCTTTTTATCGATGGAGATTTCGGCTTCACCTTCCAGAATATATACCGCAGCATCGAAAGGGGCAATGTGCTCGCTTAAACCTTCTCCCTGGTCGAAAGCAAAGACGGTCATCGTGCCTGACGGTTTCCTGATGATCTCCCGACTCACTACTGAATGTTCCTGATAGGCAGCCAAATCTTTAAGTTTTATGACATCAGTCGGGTTGTCTGTCCGGGTAAGCGTTTCTTCCATCATTTTCTCCTTACGTTACACTATGTATGTGTCGCAATTACTCATTTTCTTTGTTCGATATTCTTATAATGCAATATAGTACGGTTGTAATTGACTTAAGTCAAAATTTTATTGTCGTATTGAACGATATGGGAGCAACATAGAGTACAATGTGACCCCGGAAAACATCATGCTTCCGGCACGCTGTTGATAAATTTTCTTTTGATAGCTGCAAAATTCTCCTTAATATAAGGTTCAGCAATTCCGATAAACAACTCAGCGGCATACCTCGATCAGGTAAAATGAAGGTTACGTAAAACAAGGGCCGTTTCATATTCCATGGGCAAGAAGTGCAGCAGTGAAGAAATACCGCATCACCATCAGGACAAAACTCATTATCAGTCACTGTGTGGCCATCCTTCTCATTTCCGGAAGCATCGGCACTTATTTCTACTTGAATGCTTCCCAAAGCCTGATGCGGCAGATTCAGGACAGGCTTCAATACAGTGCGGCTCTCATGAGCCGGACCATTGATGCAGGTTCTTTGGAAGGTATCGAAGGCTCTTCCGATACCGGCACGGCCGCCTACCGGGAGACCCTGCGACAGCTTCGGGACTTCCGCCGGACGAACAGTGACATCGCCTTTCTGTATATCATGCGGAAGGTGGGCGATGAAGTCCGGTTTGTCATCGACTCCGATGAGACGGATAAGCAGGCTCTGCCGGGGATGGTGTACACCGATGTGCCCCCGAACCTCTATGAAGGATTTGACCGGATGGCCGTCGATGCTAAGATCTACGAAGATAAGTGGGGAGCCTTTCTCTCCGGCTATGCCCCCCTCATGAATGGCCAGGGGCAATATTTAGTCGGGATCGACATGCGGGCAGACGAGGTGGGACGGAAATTTCATCTTCTCCGGATTTCAGCTGTCGTTTCACTCATCGCATCAATCGTTCTCGCTTTTCTTTTCAGCAAGTACCTTTCCCACAGATTCACATCCCCCCTCGCTCCACTTATTTCACGGTGCCGGGCTATTGCCGAGGATCGCCTCGCGGA
This sequence comes from Deltaproteobacteria bacterium, assembly GCA_011056835.1. GTDB lineage: Bacteria > Desulfobacterota > Syntrophia > Syntrophales > UBA6807 > DSDU01. The sequence goes on along the minus strand of DSDU01000062.1, from coordinate 10,744 downwards.
AAGACTTGATTTTGCGACGAACGACGAATTCAACGATCTCATCACTGCTTTTAATACAATGTGCACCCATATTTCAGCATCGGAAAAAAAGAAAAAGGAAGCCTTCGAAGCTCTCCGGAAATCCCGGGACGAACTGGATATCCGGGTGGAGCAGAGAACACAGGATCTCAAGGAGATTAATAAACGGTTGAGAATCGCAATCAAAGAACGTATCAGGGCTCAGGCAGCACTTGAAGAAGCGGCCATGATCGATCCCCTCACGGGAGTGCTGAACCGGCGGGGCATGATGACACATCTTCAGCATCATGTAGCACGGAATCAGAGAAACGGTGTGCCGTTCACCATTCTCATGGTGGACCTGGACCACTTCAAAGCTGTAAACGACACCTACGGCCATGAAACGGGAGACCTGGTTCTCAGGAAAACAGCCATGCGCCTTGCTTCCAGCATCAGAAGCCAGGATATCGTTTCCCGCTGGGGGGGCGAGGAGTTCCTCATCCTCTTGTCCGAGACGGCCGCCGACGGTGGTAAAGTCGTGGCGGAAAGAATCCGGCAACGCATAGCCGCTGAGCCGTTTCCAGGGGACGGGAAGGCCCTTTCACTGACGGCGAGTATCGGTGGAGCGGCCTTTGAAAAGAATGCCTCTATCGACGAATGCATTCGAAGAGCCGATGTTTCCCTCTATAAGGCAAAATATTCAGGTCGGAACAGTGTGGAATTCGTTATTAAAGAGGAAATCCTGCCATCTGATGAAACGGTGGCAGACCTCGAGAAAAGAATGCCCGGCAGCGTCGATCTACAGGAACCTATAGGCGGCAGTGAGAATGTGGTGCGTTCGTCTCAAAATAAACATATGCAGAATGCCGATATGTGTTTTTTTGCCTCAGCAGGACCATAAAACGCAGGCTGACGACAGCTTCCCTTAACAATTATTCCTCTATCTGCTTTGCCGCGAAGACAACGATCATGGGCACATTTACATTAAAGGGCAGGGCCGGAAACGGCCCTGTTTGTTATATTTACGTGTTGTGGTGTTTTTATTCCTTCGAGAATCATGAGAGTTTGCGACGCTCTTTCATCACTTCGTGGGTTGATTACCCGAAGCTTGGTTCGAGTCATTCCCGCGTAGAGAATCTATGGATTGGCCGGTCAAGTTGTACAATGACATGGTATGATACCCTGTAGCTTGCTGCGGGGGTAGTTCATTTTCTGTATGTAAAATTTGTGGCCTGTCCTTGCATGGGTGCGGGTGACAGTTGCCGTGATCTTTCGGGCGGTCGATCAGGGAATGAAATATTGATTTTTTCCTGAACTCAATGATTGACTGATTTTGAGAAGCATGAGAAAGTACGACTCGTAATCATTGAGGTACTGCTGCGTCACCGAGGGAATCGGGTGGAAAGCTGAGAAAACAAATTACATTAAAATACGAGCAGAAAGCGGCATATTCCACTCATTTTAACCAGGCAGACGGTCGAATGCCGGCATTTTTATCGTAATCATTTTACTGCACAAAAGGAGGTTCCACATGGATTTCAAGTTGCTTATCGAGAAGGCCTGGAAGTTGACGATCAGTTACATTGTACCACTCATCCTGATGACGCTCGTCATGTTCATCGTAAGCTTTATTACCTTTGGGATTCTGGCTCCGGTAACCATGGCGGGTTATATGCACGCCATCCTCCGCATGATCAGGGAAGGTCGGGAACCGCGGGTCCAGGACGTATTTTCTCAGATGCGCCTGTTCCTGCCTCTATTCCTCCTCGGCCTGGTGATTGCGTTTGTGATCATGATCGGGTTCATGCTGCTGGTGCTTCCGGGAATACTTGCCGTCCTGGCAGTGGCCTTCTGCATGCTCTACGTGCTGCCGCTGATGACGGACAAAGGCATGGGAGTGATGGAGGCCGTGAAGGAAAGCTTCCGCATGTCCACGAGCGGGAACATTGTGGACCAGATCGTTATCGTGGTCATCTATTTGGGCCTCTCAGTTGTGGGCGGGTCCGTGTTCATCGGCTGGCTGTTTACCCAGCCTTTTGCCACGGTCTTTCTGATGTTGGCTTACGAAGAAAAGGTAGCCAAGTCTCTTAAAACGGAAACCGCTTCAGCGCCGATGGGCGAGTAATAATTTCCTGAACTTAACCCCTATTATTTGGGGGAAAGTCTTAAGATGAGGCTGTTGCTCAAATGAATTTTCGTTTGGGCAACAGCCTGTCAATGATCCCTCAATGCTGCCTTGACTGCCTTAACCCTCTTACGTGATTTTTTCGAATCTGTCGGTCACTGATATTTGAATTTCTTATGATGGACAGCAATTGATCGACTTTTTCGGAATCAAAAACTTCTGTCTCCAAATTCCGAATGTATTTATTAACATCCCCAAGACGCATGACATTTTCTGGAAGCTCTGTTTTCAATGGTCAATGCCTGACCCCATTTGTTCCCATTTGTTTCGTAAGTCGTGATTTGCCAAAGAAAAGACATCATTTCCTTCAATGCCTCTGCCTAAGAGTATTGCCATGAGTTCCAGATCGGATAATGACTCTGGACCCTTGTCCTGAATCTTTTCGAGGGGACGGTCCATCTTGGGTATGTTTTTCATTTTTTTCATAGTAAATCACTAATGAATTTAAGAGACTCCGAGCAATCTCAATTCGTGAGCAAGAAGTACCGCAACGGAAGATACAATCTATTATTCTCAATATGGATAGTTCTGTCTCGTGTAATTATGACGCCAAAAGCAAGATCATATTTCTTCATAAAATGATCTAGTCCGTCTATTTTGCGCATATATTTTCTATGTTTGACCTCAATGGGAAGGTACTTGCCGCCTCCATGAGTAACGATAAAATCAACCTCTTTATCTCTCTCACGATAGTAAGCTATTTCTATTGCTTCAGACCATTTACAGAGTTCGTGGGCTACGAGATTTTCTGCATATAATCCCATCATTTCCGAGTCGGCAGTATAATCGTCCCATGTCTTTAAAACTGCATTTCTTAAAGCCAGGTCTACCGGATAACATTTAAAATTACCTTTTCTGACTCTGAGCGGCTGATGACTGAATTTTTGTATTCTAAGAATCATATCAGTCATAATAAACAAGGGGAAATTGTCCTCGATTATCCGACGTTCAACTCCTATGGATTTAGCTATTTTCGTGGTATTAATTTCCATGCCCGGGTGAGCAAGAAGATATACAAAAAATCGCAAAACATTTTCTGGTTTCCGGTATTGCGTAACAGACATCAAATCTTCATATAGTACTTTTCGAACCTGTTGCTCCATTAAATATTCCATCTTTCGAACAGGATCGGTTAATTCCCAAACCTCAGGAAATCCCCCTTCTCTACAATAAGAAATTACAGCCCTGTCAATATCAGATTCAAAAGAGACAAGTTCATTATCAAGATCGGAAAGATAAGTTACTATTTCATCACATTTACCTTCCAAAAGTAACTCTCTCAGGCCACCATAACGTGTAATTGTTTCCGAGAATCCAGTTTTATTTCTCATTTTGAAAAGACAATATTCCCGGAAACTGAATGGCAGAAGATGACGATCCTTGATGCGGCCCAGTAGACTTTCCTGACTGCTTCTGAAAATTGGAGAGGATGCAGACCCAGACACGATGAATCGAACAGGAAATTTTAAGTCATAGTATTTCTTTAGATAAAGCTCCCACTTCGGCAATCGCTGAATCTCGTCGAGGAAGTAATAGCATAAATTTTTATCTCCTTGTTTGGTCGTCGTCTGATCAATTAATTTATCGAAGATGATACGTTGGAGATCAGTTGAACCATAGACCTCTGGATCATCAAAAGAAAAGTAGAGAATATTTTTGGGTGCGATATTTTCATTATCCAGCAAATGACAAATGATTTGCTTTGCCACAGTTGTTTTACCAACGCGCCTCGGTCCGGTTATAGAAATCATCTGAGGTAATTCTTTAAGATCCGCAAATATTTCACCAACAATCGGTCGGTGATAACTCGGGATGTCATCTCGCCAATGACCACTGGCATCATCCCACCATGGATTATAGATCGACAATAGGTTCGTTAGATTCTTATCAAACATCTCTAATCTCTCACAATTACTTAACTAAAACACGTATTGCAAAATATGTACGTTATAACGCATATATTTGTATAATAGTCAAATAAAAATATCATTACGGGCATTTACAAAAAGTAAATTGCTATGGGTTTCTCATAAAATATGGCCCAATTGAGAGTAATAACGGGGTCGAGTAATAACGGGGTCAGACCTTCATTCTTGACAGATTATCTTCAATCTTTTTCACTGTTTTTGCAAGATCCATATCATTTTCAATCTGTCCAACAATGCGTCTGCCCGCCTGACAGAAATCACTATTATCAAATACATAATTTTGAATAAGCTATTCACTTAACCAATCGTTTCATCCGCCATTTCAAAGCATCCATTCTTGGGTAGTATTTACGGTTGTGTGGGAGCATAATCGACTGGTTATCGATGTCAATCAATTCTTGATAGTCACGGTTGCGGCGATCAAGAATTGGTGAGATGTGCCATTTCAGATCCGGGCCTGGTGCGATGATATGGCGATCAAGTGCCCAGTGATAATTAGGCGCCAGAGCTATGCCGTTTCGCGGATCATCGTCTTGCGAATCCGCATAGGGTATAAGGTGTGCCGCTTCCACAAGTACCGCGCCATCCGGCAGAATAACCCGCAAACCCGACGCGGCGCATCGGTAATCATATGCCTCGCGCACGATGCGTGAAAAGGCAGTATCACGGATTTTCTTGTTGTATCTAACCTGTTCATGGACTTCTTTGTGCTCGGCTTTCTTCTGGAGGAAGGACTGGTAATTATTGATTTTCCTCTGTTCTATAGCGACTGTCTTCATGACCTCCCGACTTCGGAGAAACCACGTGTTAATCAGGCCTTGCCGCAATATTGCCCGATTATTCTTGCTTTGTAGTAAGATAAATAGGTCATCATCAAGAGTGGCATAGAGAATGTTGTCGTTTATATCCGAAGGTCCGTGAACTGTTCGCAAAGTTTTTAACACGTCTTGACGATTGGGAGTTGGTTTCAGATGCCAGAATTGCTCACGCTTTAAATGAAAAAAAGGAAGGTACGGGCTGTAGGAATCGCCAGGTTCTTGGACTACTTCAAAGTAGGCGCGGAAGCGTTCTAGAAGTTGCTGAGTGTAATAGATTCTATTTTCAGGAAGCAGTCCGCTTTCAACAAGCTCGATTACCGCTAATAACATTATCGGTTTATGTGGGCTTACTCGACCATGGGCACGGTTAACGTGTAGGCGAGAGAATGATTTGACATAATATTCAAGTGTCTTCATCATCAATACGCTGCGACCTCCACCATAGGTCTAGTACATTAAAAAACAAAAAACCCCGTCTCCTCTTATGATAACGGGGTTGTATCATCGATTTTCCACGGCTCCCTCCCTTGACCGTGTTTTGTGTCCTATGTCTTTTCTTTTTTGAGGAGTCGCGAAACCTCCATGTCGGTAATATTGATTGACTGATTCCCTCTGAAATGTTCGACGTTTTTTATACTCTGATGGGGAGAGAAATTCAAGGAATATCCACATAGTGGATTGGGGCCAGGTTTCAGGGAAAAACAGGCTTCAGGTTTCAGGTATCCGGTACCCGGTACCCGGTCTCAGGGGGGCGCGGTAATGTCATTGGACCGTTGTTATTAATAGGAGCAAGGTACAAGGAGCAAGGCGAAAGGGAAGAAGAGGGGATAAAAAACAGGTTTCAGGTTTCAGGTACCCGGATTCCGGTTTCCTCTTTCACAATTTTTAATTTCTCTTTTAATGTCCTGTTTGCCCAGTTTATGTCCAGTTTCTCACTGATACCATAACGTGTGGCACATGGAACGATTGGCATGTTTATGGCGCGTTTCCGATTTCAAACTTGTAAAGAGATGTCCTGTTTGTCCAATTTCATGTTGAGAAAGGTTACATAGACGTTCTATTCCAGAAAGGCATCAGTTTCTCTATCCGATTCTTTATAAGATCCCTTATAAAGCCGTCGTTGATTCCCGGATGACGGCTTTAACGGGTTTCTAACGGGTTTCTCGATCATTTTTTTAATGACGGGTTTGACGGGTTTATGACGGGTTTAGCTTTCACAACAGTATAGTGGGCTGCCCGCCCTGTGTCTCCAACTTTCTTTAAAATACCGAGTTTTGTCAGGTGCCTCAGTTCTCTCAGTGCGGTGCTCTCGGAAACGTTGGCCATATCTCGATATTCGCCGGTGCTGATTCGGCCTTTACGTTTTGTATGAGCAATCGCTTGCACCTGCCTGTCGTTAAGGTCAAGTTTTGCCATAACTGCATCCGTCAGCCAGTCTCTCCATAATGTCACCACAAAATGGGGACCTCGTTGCTCGAAGTCAGGTTCGGGGAGTCCTGCTTTCCGGCAGTCTGCAATCATATCCGTGGTTCCGGTTCCTGCTTTTTCCACATATTTAACCCGGAACAGCGGTTCGGCGATCAATGGATTTCGCGGTATCGGGCCATGGGGTTTTCGCAACATATCAGGGGTGAGTCCGGGTGGCAGTTCACCGGGATTCCACACCTCGACACGATCGGCAAAAACAATCACCTGGACAAATCCGTTGTGACGATAATTTCTGTGTGTAACTGCATTGACGATGGCCTCGGTGATAGCAGACCGAGGTATCTCAAACGCAATGGGAGCTTGTATGTCTGCTGCCCGAGTACCTACGCTTCGGTCGATTTTGCCCAGGACAAACTCAACCGCCTGATCAATCACTTCGAGAAGTCTTCCCTCATAGGGTTGCTGTGATGCGATGGGTTTTCGCTTTTCCGTTCCCAGGAAATGAAAGCAGTGAACCTGTGCATTATTGAAGAACTTCCGTGGATTTTTCCCAAACAGTAGCATGGCGGCATTTGTAGGCTGACCATCACGCAGCAGATTAAAATTCTGTAGAACCGACTTCGGCGTGCGGGAACCTTTGAGTTTCAAGCGGCCCGCATCTTCGGCCGTTTCAACAAATGCTTTTACTTCTCCATTATCTACATCCCGGAGTGTTGCCCCATCGCAAATACTGTCATCAAAGGGCGTGGATCTTAGTTCACCACGGTTTTCCAGGCAGTTGACGAGACTGGCGTAGACTTCTCGAATCAGGCCGGGCGTATCTGAAAAACGGCGTCGGGTGATTTGGCGTCCCGCCCTGTTGATCAATTTTGCCATATCCCGGTCCCAGGCCTTATCGTCATTGCCCTTTACAAATACCAGCCGTTCTCGATGGGTTTTTGTTGCGTGATCGAATTCCATTTCAGTGGGCGACTTCCCATCTTCATTTTTCCATCCGTACTCATTACCAAAGATAGCAATGTAGATGTCGCACTGTTCAACCTTTTCCAGATAAATGTCATCAGGTCTTCGATCTGCGGCAGGGATATCTTCAAAAAGAAACACCTCTGAGATGAACCGGCTCATGAGCGGATCATGGGTGATGTAATCCTTAATCGCGCGTCGTTCAGCCTCGAGTTCCCTTTGAACACTGCTGATAAAAATTTTGTATCCCTTTGCGTGCATAACTTTCAGCCTTTATCACGTTAATATTTTCCGTTGAGTTTAAACAAAAAAAGCCCCGCTTCATATTGTGACAACGGGGCTATGTGCAGCTTTCCAAGGTTTCCTCCCCGGATCGTTTTATGTGTTAGCTATTGTAATTCTTTTGTTAGGAGTCGCGTGACCTCCTTTGATAAATATTGATTGTTTTCTATGAGATACTCGACAACTTTTATACGCTGATGGGGGGAGAATTTCAAGGAATATCCACAAAGTGGATTGGGGCCAGGCTTCAGGGGCCAGGAATCACCCTGTTGAACCTGCATTTGCAGGTCGGCTCTGCCGATTTCAACAGGGCAGGGGATGAAAAACAGGTTTCAGGTATCCAGCATCAGGTTTCAGGGGGCGCGGTAATGTCATTGGTCCGTTGTTGTTAAAAGGCGCAAGGTACAAGGATCAAGGCGAAAGGGAAGAAGCGAGGGATAAAAAACAGGTTTCAGGTATCCGGTGCCCGGTCTCAGGGTGTGCGGTGATTTTATTGGTCCGCGTAAAAGACGGTCCTTTGATCGGCAGTATATTAATGGCGGGAAAAGAGGGAGTTTGTTTTTCTCGTGGAGTTTCAGTGTAAAGCCCCCGGCGGCTATGCCGGGGGCTTTACACTGAATTGCTTATGAATCTTATTTTAATGTGAGAGGCACTGAATATAGTTTTTCCTCGGGCTGAAACTTTGTCCTGATGCCGATATCTCCTTTACCGTAGTAAGTTCGCTGTCCTGTTGCTTTTGAAGTAACGCCATCGGTAGTAAATTTAAAGGTCATGGTGCCGTTTAACGTATGTATTGTATTAGCCAGGGCATTTTTGATGAATTTGTCTGTAGCCGCTTTATCTGCTGGCGTGAATACATGAGCTGTAAAGCCTGTTTTTATCGGGCTTACAGATTTCGATTTATTCTTTGCAAGTGTGAATGTTGCTTTTCCGGTATATCCCTTATCCGTCTTCAAAGTGACGTTTATTGGGATGCTTTGATCAAGAAGTTTATACTTGCTATTCAGATCAATCACGAAAACTTCATCAAATGTCGTTGGCTTTGGGCTAAAATTAACAACCAACTCAACATACATGCCGCACTCCTTTTTACCATTTACAATTTTACAGTTTGCGCTTGCTTTGCCGCTTGCTGAGCAGGCCATGTAAATGAGTGCCAGTCCGACGCAAAAGATAATTAAAAGCGAAGGAATCATATATTTCTTCATAGTTAAACCCTCCTTTCAAGGTAATCTAAAGATTTTATTAAAAATAACAGGTGCGGCCCTAAAGTGTCAAGCACTTATATGAAGAAAGAACGCAGAAGGACCTAATGTAATGGAAATAACCTTTCATTTGGATTGAGCACGATTCATTTTCCCAATATCTGGCCTGAAGCGTGTTTCTTTTCTTCGATCAATGCCTTATATTGAATTCGAGGAATATTATAGTCAAATGCTTCATTAATCTTTTGGATAAATTCGTTAGCTATGATGGTGTAGCCTAGTGCTGAAGGGTGAATTCCATCCAGGGAGATGAGACCACCATAGGGAAATTCAATCGTATATTTGATGCCACATACTGTATAACCATTGGCTGCAATCTTATTAAACAAGCTGTACATGTCTACAAGAACGGCGCCATGCTTTTTTGCTGCCTTTGATATTATTTTGTTATATTCTACAACCGTTTTCTTAACAAAAGAAATTTCATCAGGACTCAATGTCAGTTCATCTGAAAGCGGAATGCCGTTACCTCCATGAACAACAGGGATACCATATCCTCGATCGATAAAACCCATAGCTCCTTGCGTTATTTTCCAATCTCCGGTCAGGGGACCTTCAGGCCCCAGGTAGGCAACGGAATTTCCCTTTGCATCTTTAATTGATTTGCCGGTATGTGGATTTGCAATAAACATGGGAATTGCCTTAACATAAGGGCTAAGCGTTACATCGTAGATATTTGCTATGGCTATTTTTGCCCCTGAACCCGATAGCTTCGAAAGAACATAATCTAAAAGCAGGGCAAACTTTTCAGGTGGAAATACGGTATCAACATTAACTTTTCCGTTCATAACCGGCCTGAATATTCCGTTATTGCCTAACCAGAAGGTTATAAGATCAGGGTTAAGAGAAAGGGCTTGTTCGATAATATCGCCTGATTGTCCTAAAACAATACCAGTAAAAGGATTTATTATTGCACACTCGGGATCATCGGGATTGAGGGCCGAACAAAGTGTCGCGGCAGGGATTCCTAAATTATCGTAGGGTCTGGGAGGTCTTGCCTTAATAACGTGTCCGAATCCTTGTTCCCTTTTAAGCCTTAAGGGGTGATGGCTGATAACTGTCATAACAGGTGGTATTCCTGGGTAAGAAATCAAAGGTTGTTGAAAATCTTCTATACCTAATTGTTTTGCGATTAGATTCGGAAATGAAAGTTTCTGATAAGCTTCGAAAAGCGCACCATTTTGAAACCCTGCGGTAAGAGAGTCTCCTATTGCGACATATTTCGTAATTCCAGCTTTGCAATTATTGATACAAACAACAAAGAAAAATGACAAAAACGAAAAAAGAAAAATCAGTATTTTCGCCTTCATTTTTCCAAGGAACCTTTCATCCTCAAATAAACCGGCTCTGTTCATTTATTTTAAACCTGTAATCCCTTCCTACCTTCTTGACGCGGACAGGATGATGAGGCAAGCAATCCGCGCGGTTTGAGGAACTCTGTTCTTTACGAAATGGCCGAACGTGTCGGAGACAGGAGACATGTTGTTAGATGTCGTCACACCCATATTGGGAGAGGCTATGAGAACTTTACCGGTTCTGCCCTGTAATGAGGAGGATTCTCCCGTTTTTTATACCAATCTGAATTCATTATGAAGAATACTTTTTCATGATAAAATTCTTCTACAAAGCAAGAAAAAGTCATCTTTTGGCACTTATTGATGATTCGAATTTAGAAAAATATGTAACAGAGAGGAAAAAGAAGTGCAATACGTAATGAATGTTGGTAGTTCTTTGATTCAAGGTTTAATCTGAATGCTAGAGTTTAGAGTCTCCCCGTAAAATAATGGTTAAAATTTATAAAAAATACTTGACTTTGCCGCGCATTCGCGCGGCCCATTTATCAATGGGCCTCCAGAAGAAAATTTTCTTTTGGAGGTA
>DSDU01000065.1 GCA_011056835.1 Deltaproteobacteria bacterium | reverse complement strand
GCCCCGCGGCATAGGCAACTGATCATCGTATTGACAACAGCGGAGCATTCACAGGCTACCGGGTGATAGTGTGTCAGTCGGGAGCAGGCGATACTCACGTTCCAGACCTCATCCGGGGGATAAAAAATTCCCAGAGGCGTGCCACGCATGACACTTCCGTTGGTTCTGCCGCCACCGGACTCATAGAGCTCCCTTGACACATCGAGGGGGGCGCGTCCATTCTGCACCCGTGTAAAGACCGATGAAGAGGTTGGTCCATAAAAGCGGGGATTTGTGGTATAGGCGGAAATAAGGTTGCGCATCACATCAATTGGATCAAAATATCCACATTTGATGAGAGAGCCGGCTAACGCAAGTGCCTGTTCCGTATCGTCGGTGAATTCTCCCATAGTTACTCCGAATATCCCTCCTGATGAGAGTTTTGGGATGCCATGCCGGGGGGGTAAAAAACCCTCATACGGGGCACCGAAGGCATCCCCGACGGCAAGACCTGCGAGCGCCCCAGCGGCGCGTGAGTTGTGCGATATAAAGATCACCAATAAATTATATCACCTTAGGAAAAGTAGTAATTGCTAAGGATTGGTGATTTGGTGCAGAAAGAGGAATTATTACATCTTCACATGCTTCTTGTCCATGTGAAAAAATATTACGAATCTACAAACAATGAAGAAATTTTGGCAGAAAAATATGCTTCTCTGTCAATTTCACCTGTCCATATCCATAAGAACAAGATCTGCCATAAAGAGGCCATCCTCTCTCTGGGGGACGAACTTGTTGGGTATGTGAGATCAAAAGGACTGGCTTCCATGGAATATTCGGAGTTTGCGACTCCTGACGAAGTTGCCGTTGGTCAGTAATCCGGTATGGATGAGGGAACTATTCTGCGGGAGATTATCTCCCGTCTTTCTTATCCTGGAATCAGCTCGTCTGATGTCCAGAAAATAAAAATCAGCGTCTCCAAGAAGTATGGGCTTTCGAAGATCCCAAAAAATTCGGCCATTCTTACGGCTGTTTCCCCGGAAGATTACGAACGTCTCAGGCAGATCCTCCAGGTGAAACCGACCCGGACGCTCTCTGGCGTTGCACCGATTGCGGTGATGACTTCGCCCCATCCATGTCCGCATGGTATCTGCCTCCCTTGTCCTGGCGGGCCGAAACATCCATTCCAGTCGCCTCAGAGTTATACCGGAGAAGAACCCGCAGCCTTACGGGGGCGTGAGTTCGGGTTTGATCCATATGTTCAGGTTCAGGCCCGGCTCTCGCAGTTTCAGATGCTCGGGCACCATATCGACAAGGCAGAACTGATTGTCATGGGGGGGACGATCACCGCACGTGATCCGGAATACCCGGAATGGTTCATGCGTGGATGCATTCGCGCGATGAATGACTATGGGCACGAACCATCAGATGACAATCCCTCCTATGAGGAACTGTGCCTTCGGAATGAATCGGCCGATGTTCGATGTATTGCGGCAACATTTGAAACACGTCCCGACTGGTGCCTGCCGGAGCACATTGACCGTATGCTCGCGCTGGGCGTAACGAAGGTCGAACTTGGCGTCCAGCATGTCAGGGACCGGATTTTGGATTATAACCGGCGCGGACATGGGGTTGCCGAGACCATTGCGGCAAACTGCCATCTGCGGGATGCAGGGATAAAGGTCGGATTCCATGTTATGCCGAATTTACCCTCAGCGACCATGGAAGACGACCGGGCAATGTTTCGTGAACTCTTTGAAAGTCCGGACTACCGGCCGGATTTCATAAAGATTTACCCTACTCTGGTCACTCCGGGTTCGGAGATAGAAGCGTTATGGGAAAAGGGGGAGTACCATACCTATCCTGAAGAGGACATGATTCGACTCATTGCGTATGGCAAGTCCTGCCTTCCCGAATACGTGCGCCTCCAACGGGTACAGCGTGACATTCCGGCAAAGCTGATCGTTTCTGGATCGCATCACAGCAATTTTCGGCAGTTGGCACATGAATTTCTTCTTCGGGAGGGGGGTGAGTGCAGGTGTATCCGCTGCCGGGAGGCCGGCCGAAACGTAGTGTTGGGTGATGCTTCAATTGAGGTTATGGAATATGAGTGTTGTAATGGTACGGAATTTTTTATTTCAGCTGTTGCAGACGACGCTTTGATTGGGTTTGTACGTCTTCGGTTCCCGTACCGGCCATGGAGGCCGGAGCTCGAGGGTTCTGCCCTTATACGCGAATTGCACGTCTATGGATCTATGGTCCCGCTCATGCGCAATGGGGAGGCAGGTTTCGAATGGCAGCACCGCCGGTATGGAAACCGTTTGCTCGGCAAGGCCGAGGAAATAGCTGCAGAAAACGGTTATTCTGAGATATCGGTGATGAGTGGGATTGGGGTAAGACCGTATTATCGCAGGCATGGATATGAACGTTCAGGCCCATATATGAGTAAGAGGCTCGTATGAACCCCGCAACACTTGAATTTTTGAAGCAGAAGTTCCTTTCATACTATTCACGAGCGTTTCTCCCCATGCCTCCGTCACTGGAACAGCGGGAGTGGGGGTTCATTTTCTTTGATCAATCTCCCAAGGTGCATATGCGGCGCCATATGGGATTTCATTCCCGGGATGAGGTGGCATCGTATGTCCGGACAATGGTGCCGCGGCACATGTATTTTTCCACAGCTTATTACGCTCTCCCATCTGCCGCAACAATGAATGATAAAGAGTGGTGCGGTGCGGATTTGATTTTTGACCTCGATGCCGATCATATTGTCCAAAAAGTTCCGTACGAGCAGATGCTTGATCGAGTAAAAGCCGAGACATTCAAGCTGATTGCAATGCTGACCGATGAGTTGGGATTTTCAGAAAAATCCCTTCATCTGGTATTTTCAGGCGGACGGGGCTATCATATTCACATACGTGACCTGGAGATTCGTCAGTGGGAAAGCGCGCAGCGTCGCGAGCTGGTTGATTATGTCTGCGGGATTGGTCTGGACCCGGCAATTATGCTTAAAGGGCGGGAGGGACATGCGGGGGGGTGGCCTGCACGGTATCGCCAGGCTCTGATGGAAGAATTGCAGCAGTTCTCGGAAATGGACCATGCCGAGTCGGTGCATTTCCTCTCTGAGAAGAAGGGTATTGGAAAGGTTTCGGCGGAAAAATTTGTGGATGTTGTTGATGAAATTCTCGCCGCCCTCTCGAATCCTTCACTGTCAGTTCCGGTGAATTCCCGTGTATTGCAGCTCATTACTTCAGAAGAGTACCTGCCATTTAAAACGCGTATCTCCAACAAGGCGGCACTCACCGACGAGCCTGTTACAACTGATATCAAACGGCTGATACGTGCCCCCGCTTCCCTCCATGGGGGCTCAGGCCTCAGAGTGGTCGAATTGTCGTCTCCGAAGGAACTGGATGCATTTGATCCGCTCTGTGATGCAGTTGTGGACTTTGGGGGCGGTAGCGTAAAGGTGGACTGCGCGTTCCCGCTCACAATGACTATGATGGGAGAAAAGCATATTCTTACGAAGGGGCTACAGAAAGTTCCTGAAGAGGTAGCGGTATTTCTCTGTTGCAGGGGGATTGCGGAAATTGCTACTGATGAATATTAGCCGGTTCATTGAGGCAAGAAGGGGAATCTTATGGATTTAGAAGATATCAGGATCATAGTGCTTGACGAGCGGGAGAGTGGTAAACTTACAGCGATCCCTCCTGATATATTTGAAAAGGCAAAACATCGTCTTTCCGAACTCTACGAAGAAGCGAAGTGCATAGATAATTTTCTCACCGGGCGTGGAACGGATCTCGTACAGGAAACTGAGAGCATAAAGGTTACCCTCAATGACATCGCCCGTGAAAGGTTCAAAAAAATTCTCAAGATTGCCATCAATCAGATGGAGATCCGTTATGTTGATCCTCAGGAACTACGAAAGATGCTTCCTGAAGAACGGGAGATGTACGAAGATATTGCCGCAGCCATTAGCCGATGCCGTGAAGAACTGATTATAGGTACGGTCCATTCTTCAAATGAACAGCCACCTGTTGCGGTTGTGGAAAAGGGATCCGTATTACTTGATGCGGCAGAGGAGGCATCCCGGCGCTCAGAGATGTCAGAAGAGTATGAAATCGTCCGGATACTGGAGGATATCGAACCATTTATGGGTACAGACGGGAGAATTTATAGCCTCATAAAGGAAGACATTGTTACTCTTCCTGAGAAGAATGCGCAAGTACTGTATGAACGCAACATAGCCTTAAGTATTAAGGCAGGTAAATAATATTGGGACTTGCAATCCATTTCAAGGGGCTTATTTCAATGAAAATGCCAGCAAAATTTAAGACATACTGCCCTTACTGCAGAAAGCATGAGGTACACGAGGTCGAAAAAGTCAAGAAAGGTAAGGATATGCACCTGCACTGGATTGACCGTCAGAAATCGCGCCGTGGGAAAGTCGGAAATATGGGAAAATTCTCAAAGGTTCCTGGTGGCGATAAACCGACAAAGCGTATCAATGTCAGGTACCGCTGTACCACGTGTGGCAAAGCGCACCTTCGCAGCGGTGTGAAAGCAGGTAAGTTTGAATTCAAGGAGTGATTACAAATGGTACGAGTGAGCAGGGAAAATCGCAGTAAATTCTATCAGGTCAAGTGTCCTGACTGCGAAAACGAGCAGGTCATTTTCCAGCGGGCAAGTACGAAAGTTGAGTGTGTTGTCTGTGGAAAGGTGCTTGCTGAACCAAGCGGCGGGAATGCTGTCATTAATGCAGAGATTCTTGCTGAACTTGAGTGAGTAGTGAAGTTATGCAAGAGAGAGAGTGGCCTGACGAAGGGGAACTGGTTGTCTGCACAGTAACGAACGTAAAAGACTTTGTTGCTTTTGTAACCCTCGATGAGTACAACAACCGCGAAGGTCTGATCCCTATTGCCGAAGTGGCACGTGGATGGATTAAGCATATCAGAGATTTCGTTCGGGAGGGGCAGAAAGTAGTCTGCAAGGTTCTGCACGTTGATCGTAAAAAGGGTCATATTGATCTCTCGCTTAAGGATGTCAATGATCACCAGCGCAAAGAAAAAATTCACGAGTGGAAAAACGAGCAGAAAGCCAGTAAGTGGATTTCATTCATTTCAGAGGCGACTGGTGTTAATGAAACTGAACTACAGAGTATTTTTTACCAGGAATATGGAGCGCTCTTTCCGGTATTCGAAGATGTCCTCACTGATGAAAATGGGACATTAAAACGTCTTAACCTCAATAAAAAGGTTGCAGATTCCCTTATTCAGGTCGCCGGGGAGAACGTCAAATTACAGAAGGTCACTATCACGGGACATTTAATCCTGATGTCGACCAAACCCGATGGGGTTAATGTAATTCGAAGGGCCCTCAGAAGTGCCCAGCCGAATGTCGATGATGCTGATATTGAACTGGTATACGTTGGCGCACCCAAATACCGGGTTAAAGTAACGGCACACGACTATAAAACGGCTGAGAAGGCCATCGACAAGGTGGCGAAAGCCGCAATCGGTGTTGTTGAACGTGCTGGCGGTACCGGGGAATTTGTTCGCAAACAGCGCTCTGGTAAGAATTGATGGCCGGAAAGATTCGGAAATGCCCGTACGACGGGACATACACGCTCTCTTTTTTCTGTCCGTCCTGTGGAAGAGCGACTCGTACTGCACATCCAGCACGATTTTCACCTGAGGATAAATACGGAGCATACCGCCGGAGATTATTCCATGGATGATATTACTATCCAGATTGTGCGTGAGGAAAATATTGGAGGGGAAATCCTTATTGAGGGGCTCCCCGGGGTTGGTCAGGTTGGCAAACTCGTAGCTGAACACATGATCGATGAACTGGGTGCCGAGAAGATCGCCGAAATTACCTCGATTTACTTTCCGCCACAGGTCACAATCAATGAAGATGGGATAACCGAACTTGCCAGGAACGAAATGTATCGGTACGAAATTGACGGCCGTGCATTTCTTTTTCTTGTGGGGGACTGCCAGAGCAACTCCTCTGAAGGACATTATCTGCTGTCTGACGCATATCTTCAGCTTGCGCAGGAGCTTGGTGTGCAGCGGGTGTATACGCTTGGTGGATATGGTGTAGGACACCTCGTGGAAGATATCAGGGTTCTTGGAGCAGTCAACCGTCCTGACCTTCGCGAAGAAGTTGAGGCTCAGGGAGTTCTCTTCACACGTGATGAGCCCGGTGGCGGAATCATCGGCGCTTCGGGTCTGCTACTGGGGCTCGGGATTGAATATGGCATTGAAGGTATCTGCCTGATGGGTGAAACCTCCGGGTATATTGTTGATCCCAAAAGTGCTCATGCTGTTCTTTCGGTTCTTTCCCGTTTGATTGGTCTATACGTTAATGAAACCAAACTCGAGGAGCGCGCCTCTGAAATGGAGGCGATTTTCGACAAAATTCGTGATATGGAAGAGAAAAGGTCGCAGGAAGAACTCAGTTATATCGGCTGAGCCGGCATGATCGTCAACACGGATCTTCATCTTCATTCTAATTTTTCGATGGCCGTCTCAAAATGGATGTCGCCCTCGGCGATTTTGCAAGGTTGTATCAGGAAAGGAATTGGAGCGGTAGGTACGGGTGATGCTTCGCATCCAGTGTGGCGGAAAGCATGGGATGAATACCTGGAGAACGATGCGGGCATAACGATTGTTCCAACGATGGAAGTCCAGGGGGAAGGAAGAGTGCATCACCTCATTCTAACCGCTTCTCTGGAGATTGCCGAGGCAATTTCAGATCGGCTTGCACCATCCAGCCGGACAATTCATTCGGCGGGCCGGCCGCATGTTGCTCTTTCGGGAGAGGATATTGCCCGGATCGTACATGAAGAGGGTGGAGTGATCGGGCCTGCACACGCGTTTACCCCGTGGACCGGTATATACGGGAAATTTTGCTCCCTGAAAGATTGCTATAATGATGAGAGTCCTGATTTTCTTGAGCTTGGTCTCTCTGCCGATTCATCATATGGTGCGGGCATTCCTGAACTCAAGGACATTCCCTTTGTGTCAAATTCTGATGCTCACAGTCCCACACCCTTGAAGATCGGTCGGGAATTCAACAGGATCGATATAAAATCTGAAAGTCCTGCAGCCGTTATCGAGTCGGTATGCCGCGGAAAGATTCTTCTCAATGCCGGACTATTCCCGGAGGAAGGTAAATATAACCGGACTGCCTGTGCCACCTGCTATCACCAGTTCAGTGTTTTGGAAGCGGAGATGAACGGATGGCGATGTCCATATGACAGTGGCACAATTAAGGTGGGGGTGCGTGACCGGGCGGAGCAGATGAGCACCGGTCCGTTGAGTAGGCGCCCTCCCTATCTTCATACCATTCCCCTGGGTGAGATCATCCAGAAAGTGCTTGGTACGTCGTTGCCGAATACACGGAAATGTCAGGCACTCTACGACGACTACATTGCCTGTTTTGGGTGCGAAATTGCTGCTCTGACTGATGCGGCACCTGAGGAGATTGCTGAAGTACATCCGGGTGTTGCTGAGGCTGTCCAAGATCTCAGGTCCGGAAGGATAACTCTCCACCCCGGCGGTGGAGGGAAGTATGGTACATTTTCACTGCAATCGGCAGAGAATTGATTATTCGGTTCTACCTCTGCTTGTTAAATTTTTTTGCAGCGTTTGCAAATGATTGTGCAAATGTGTCACTGAAATAGGCATGCGTATATCCAGCCACAACTCCACCTTCGTATATGCCATCTTTGCCGTCACAGATTCCTCTTCCGCGGGAAAGTGTCATGGCAAATCTTGCATCACTGTCGCATTCTACACGGGTGTAATGAAATTCATGTCCCCGCCAGTCAAGGCCGAGGGGGAGTAGTGCATCTTGTGCAGTGCAATGTGCGTGCACGTATCCAAGAGCCTGAAACTGCTCCATTTTTATTGTATCTGCCGGAAGAACTCCGACCATTTTCTTCGTTTCAGAACCCATAGTGATGCCTCTTGTGAGATAGGTAAGCCCCCCGCATTCGGCATATAGCGGCATTTCATTGAGAGCCTCATCGCGGATCTGACTGGTTGCAGGTGCGGACTCCAGTTCTAAAGCATACAGTTCCGGGTATCCTCCGCCGAGGTAGAGGGCATCGGCATCGGGAAGAGCATCATGCAGTGGACTGAAAAAGACCAGATCTGCACCATTATTCCGAAGCCGATCCAGGTTGTCCTGGTAATAGAAACAAAATGCCTCATCATAGGCGACTGCAATTCGGGTTATACCATCTGTTCTTTCATCCCGTGAAACCTCGCATGAAGCCTGAGTGGTGCGGCATTTTGTTGTAGCTTCGAGGATGGCATCGATATTACAGTATTCCTCAATTATCGGCCCGAATGCTGCCATTGCATCAGTTTCATGAGCCATGCAGAGTCCCAGATGGCGGCTATCTACTGAATTATCCCTTTTGTACGGAATCCATCCGAATGCGGGTGTCTTCTGCGATGCCTCAATCATCTGCCGGTGGCGCGTGCTGCCAACCTGGTTGAATATGACTCCGGCGAGAAACACCCCCTCATCAAAATTCCGGTAGCCCTGCACCGTTGCATTGGCGCTTCGTGACATTCCTTTAACATTGACGGTCAGGATGACAGGGGCCTGCAGTATCTTTGCAACATGTGCCGTGCTTCCACAGTCGACGCCTTCGAGTCCGTCATACAAGCCCATTACTCCTTCGATAACTGCGATATCAGCACCTTCAGATGCCCTGATGAAGGTTTCGAGAACCCCTTTCTCACCCATCATATAGGGGTCGAGGTTTCTTGAAGGGCGTTTGCAGATTGCCGAATGGTGGGATGGATCGATGAAGTCCGGACCTACTTTGAACGGCTGGACTTTCAGGCCTCTTGTAATGAGGGCAGCCATGAGCCCGCTTGCGATGGTGGTTTTTCCGCATCCTGAATGGGTGCCTGCAATAACTATCCGTGGAATCATTGTTACCTTCTGCCCGGGTAATGTGAGTTACCGCTATGTAATTTATCTGTTTTCATGGTTCATCTTCTTACGCAATATCTTCAGAAACAAAAAGCAGAGATCACAAGGCACCTGCTATTACCGCATAGAGTCCTGACCGTGGGTGGGGGATTCCAGGACGCTTCCCGAGTAATCCTTTCGTCAGGATAGCCCAGATCTTCAAGGCATACCAAGGTGATGGCCGGGTTATGTTCCTTAGAAGATTTGCGAGTGCAGGAAGGGCGAAGTCTGGATCGGTAATGAGGAATTCAGCCTTCCCTCAGCGAATTTCCTGAGAGGCTGCCATAACTTCGTCCTGTATCGGACCCCCTTTTAGTTCTATATAGTTTACCTTAATGTAAATTTATTTGTTATAATGGGGGGGTAACTTTTCTTCTTTTCATTTTGAAGGGTGCTCTCCGGTCGAGACTTGGGTTTCCTGAATGAATGAGCAGGAATTCAAAAACCAAAACGAGCTCCTCATGTGCCAGCAAAAACTGCGAGAGTTAGGAAATATTTTTGGATGATATGCACATACCTAACTTGATGCTTTCAATTCGCAGGGAAATCTGTGGATACTGTGGTGCATGCGTATCGGTATGTCCCGAAGGGGCACTCGAACTCATTGACGCATACCTCACGGTAGATGCGGATCGGTGCCGCAACTGTGGAATCTGTGCAAGGGTTTGTCCCCTTGGTGCACTGGAGGTGGCGGATGAACGATTACTATGATGTTCTGATAATCGGAGGCGGTCCTGGAGGAGCAATGGCCGGCAAGACTGTTGCGGAAGCAGGACTTTCGTGCTGTATTATTGAAAAGCGACCGGCTATCGGCACTCCCGTTCGCTGTGCGGAAGGAGTGGGGCAGGAGATCTTTGATTTTATTGATCTTGATCCAAAGTGGGTTTCTGCCAAAATACGTGGGGCTGAACTGGTGGCGCCCAATGGTCAGGTTATCGAACTTGGCTCGAAGATCGCCGGAAATGAGGTTGGGTATGTCCTGGATCGAAAGATGTTCGACCGCGAACTGATCTGGAGAGCGGCAAAGGCGGGGTGTGAAGTCTATGTCAAGACACGCGCTGTTGATGCAATAAGGGAAGATGGCGTTGTCAAGGGTGCACGGGTAGAATATGCAGGAGAATTGCGCAATATTTCTGCGAAAATTGTCATCGCTGCGGATGGTATCGAATCCAAGTTTGCCCGCTGGTGTGGTATCGATTCAACAGTGCCTATGAATGAACTGGAGACCTGTGTCGAGTATCTGATGACAGATATTGACATTGATTCGTCAGTCAATGTGTTTTATCTGGGGAATGAATTGGCGCCGGAAGGATATGTATGGATATTTCCCAAAGGGGAAAGGACCGCCAATGTCGGAATTGGCATCTCAGGTAAAAAGTGCAGGGATGGCAGCCGTCCTAAAGATTATCTTGACCGGTTCGTTCAGCAGAAATTCCCTGACGGTAAAATCATTGAACTGATTGTCGGTGGTGTTTCCGCATGCAGACCATTGGCAACAACGGTTGCGGACGGTTTAATGATTGTTGGCGACGCAGCACGCGTCAGCGACCCGCTTACAGGCGGGGGCATTCTCAACGCGATGTATACTGGAAAATTGGCAGGTGCCGTTGCCAGTGAATGCATTAAAGAGGGAGACCTGACTGCCGCAGCACTGAAAAAATATGATGTTGTCTGGCGTGAATCTGCCATGGGCAAGGGCATTGAGAGGAATTACCAGATAAAAGAGATAATGATACGGCTTTCAGACCAAAAAATGAACTCTATTCTTAGTTCGGTTCAAAAACTGGATCTTGAGAGAATCGGGACCAAGGAGATTGTCAAGGAACTAATAAAATTCAATCCCTGGCTTCTTAAGGAAATAAATAGTCTCAAAAAAATATTAGGCTGAACTTTTCAGCTGACGGTTGAGGACTGTCAAACAGTCCTTTTCTGCCTCTTTTTTCGTAAAAACGATTATTTTGTCGCCTTCACGAATTTTCACCCTGCCACTGGGAATAATGAGGTCGCCTTGTTCCCGCTGGATTGCAATAAATACAAAATCCCTGACGTCAAGTTCCTGAATTTCGTGATCGATCATTGGTGCTTTTTTATCCACATCAAGCTGGAAGATTGTTCCCCCAGGAATGGACGCAATCTGATGAAGATCGGTGTTCTCGGACCAGTAATAAAGCCGGTTTGCGACAAGTTCATCGGGATTTTCGCTGATATGCACCCCCACTTCCTTAAAGAGGTCAGAATGTTCCTTCTGGTTGACAATTGAGACCACATTCGGGACATTGAACTTTTTTGCAAGCCAGCATGTCATTAGATTGACCGCATCATCGCTTGTTGTCGCGACGAGGGCGTTTGCCCGGTCAATTCCTGCATCTTCAAGAATGGATTTTTCTGTTGCATTCCCATTTATTGCCATGACATCGTAGTGTTCGATAACTTCATTGCATCGGTCTTCGTCCTGATCGATGACAACCACTGAGTCACCATGCTCAACAGAGATGGCTGCAAGGTTTCGGCCGATTCCCCCCAGCCCAACGATGATGATAAACATTCATTGGGTTTTCGACTACATGTATTGATATAGATTGTGAAATGTCGTGAGGATAAACGTGATATGCGGAGTAGATGAAGCCGGGAAAGGGGCGGTTCTTGGTCCCATGGTCATTGCGGGGGTTCTTGTTCATGGTATCGAAGAGTGTGAAGGTCTGGGCTTCATGGATTCAAAAACACTGTCCAAACAGCGTCGGGAAGAATTATATGATCTTATAACTGCGTATTTTATGACAGCTGTCCGTGTCATTGATGCACAGTATATTGATCAGTTACGTATCGAATTGAAAACGGGGATGAATACAATTGTAGCAACTGCGCACGCTGCTGTTATTGATGAACTTGATGCACAGACGGCCTTTGTTGATGCATGCGATGTAAATGCCCGGCGATATGGAGAAACAATAACTGCTCTTCTCCGGACACCGTGCACCATTATCTCTGAACACAAAGCGGACAGGCAATTTCCTGTTGTCAGTGCCGCATCCATCGTGGCCAAGGTAACGAGAGATCGGATTATTGATACGCTTTCGGAAGAATATGGGGCAATCGGCAGTGGTTATCCTTCTGATAGAGTCACCATTGATTTTATTGAAGCATGGATTTCCGATAATGGTTCGCCACCTCCATTTGCGCGTCGTTCATGGAGGACGGTATCGGATATCACCGCGCGTCTGTCCCAGTCCACACTGTTCGATTTTTAGTCTTGATATTTCGGTTCCCTATTGTTTATCTGGACTGCGGGCGAAGATAGTAACCGGATGGATTGGCTTGTTGTTGCAATATTTTGTATTGCTTTTTATGCTCTCATCGCGGGATATATTAAATATAATAGTATCTGGGCGGAACACATTACCTTTTACGGCCCTATTCTCGCCGTAAAGACCGATAGGGTTGATTTTTTTGATGTATTCAGATCATACTCCCGATTTTTCCGGTTGTATGGATCGTTTGGTGCGATTCTCGTTGTTGTAATTTCAGTAATAATGTCCGTTCTTCTCATCTTTGGATTTTATAAGACAATACAGTCCCCGCCTCCTCCCGATGGCATCTATGAAATTCAGAATATTTTGGCCATTCCCGGCGTCAATGAGTTTATCCCGCTCACATTTGCTGTTTTGATTGGCCTTTTTCTCACCCTTGTTGTGCACGAATTCGGTCATGCAATTCTGTGCAGGGTTGAGGATATCAAAGTTAAGAGTACCGGTATTCTTATTGCTGTTGTTCCAATCGGAGCATTTGTTGAACCTGACGAAGATGAGGTGCAAAAAGCTTCCCGAAGATCTAAAATCCGGATGTATGGGGCAGGGATTGTCAATAACCTGGTTGTTGCCCTGGTTTGTCTGGTCATTTTGATCTTTTTAATGGGGATGGCAATGCCGAATTCTGTTCCCATGATTCATGGCGTTTACAAGGGCTATCCTGCAGAAATGGCTGGAATCCCACCGGATTCCTTGATATCCTCAATCAATGAAGTCCCGGTTGAATCCGTTGAGGAAATTGGAAGAATTCTTGAGAAGTCGCTCCCGGGAGAAGAGATTTCGATGACAACGATCTACCGGAGGGAACAGCACAGATACACCCTGACTCTCGCAGAGTGGCCGGAGGATCTGGATCCCTGGGCAACATCAGGGTTCATGGGAATATCATACTACACCCCGTCTGCGACGAAGGAAGTGTTCGACCGTTTTATTGCCGGCCCTGTTGGACCTTTGTTCCTCCTGTACCTGCCGATTAACTCTGTAATTGAAGGCGATTCGTTGCAGATGGCGATTCTTGCATTCGATACCAATTATGCAGCTGTATGGGATGTCCCGTTCAATGGATTCTGGGGTGTCGTTCAGATTGTGTTCTGGACCTTCTGGTTTAATCTCGCCGTCGGCACCTTTAACGCACTTCCACTCATCCCTCTTGATGGGGGATATATCATGCAGGAGGGAATAACAGGTATATTCGAACGCAGGGGGAGGGCAGACCTGGCACACTATGTGGTGACTGCCATCAGTACAGGTATGATAGCAATTATTGTCCTACTCATTGCTGTTCCGCATATTCTCGGATGAGGAATGTGTAGTTTGATTTATCTAAGTGACTGACAATATCATATGTGAGAGTAAATACGGGGGGAAATCCGGGCAACTTATCCCCCGCCGCGGCTTACAACAATTGAACTCAGGAATAAAAGGGAAAGGTACGGTTGATGTCTCGAATTCCGGCAAACAAGCTCTATGCTCTTGGTTGGTATAACGAGGGGATCGCTCATCTCAAGATTAATGAATTTGAGGAAGCGATGCAGTTTATCAATACTGCACTGGAAGCGCTTCCGGAAAATCCTGATTTTTTGATTGGTAAAGGCGATGTTTACCTCTCCCTTGGAAATTTTGAGGAGGCATATTACTACTATAAGCGCGCAGCTGACAACGAAACAGATAATTTCAGGGCATGGTTATCAATGGGGACGGCGTTGATGCGGCTTGAAAACTACGATGATGCCATTGAATGCTTCCAACGGGCAAAGAGCCTACGGAATCATGACGGTGAAGTCTGGCTTGGAATAGGTATATGTCTGCTCCATATAGGCACGACAGAAGAAGCATCACAAGCGCTGAAAACTGCAATTAAGTTGAAACCGAACCAACCTGCGCTATGGTATCAATTGGCGCGCATTGAAAAAGATCCTCTGAAAGCACTAAACCTCCTCCTACGCGGTCATCGCATGGATCCGAACAACATCGATATTCTTCTGGAATTAACAAGGGTATATATCAATATCAGTGATCCTGAAGAAGCAGGAAAAATGCTGGAGAGAGCCTATGAGATATCTCCCAAGAACCAGAGAGTAATTGAAATGATGGAATACTATGTTCTGGAAACGACCTGGAACGAAGTGTTTGATAAACCATATTTTGCAGAAGACGAAGACATCCTCTGATTGTTCTCTCCGAATCTACTCCCGTTTTCCGGGATTTTTGTCGCTATTCAGTGCGCAGAAGGGCAATTCTGGAACTCTTTGGCACCCCCAGCGCATCTGCGACCGGTTGGCATTTCACCAACATGAGATATGCCACGGGGCTGGGTATGGGGAATTCCGAGAATGACTCATAATTTGCCATACCCTTCGAAATGATGAGTGTCCCGGATTGAAGGGTTTCGTGTAATGCATCCGGGAGATAAGGTAGATAGTATCCGAGTTCAGCAATCCCTTTCGTATTGGGGAGTATATTGGTGCAGTGCTGATCAATTCCCGCAAAAAGTGCATCTTCCAGTGTTGCATCTTTGATTATGGGGGCCCCGCGCACAACCACTTTGACATTCGCGCCTCTCCTTTTGAGATGCCCGGTGAGGAGACCGTCAAAGATGATCTCTCCACAGTTATGGCAGAAATACACCAACGCGGTCCAGATACTTTTCCATTGCGGCTGTATCATCATGACTGATTCCTTTTTCGCACTCCTGCCTAAAAAAATTCAGGAAATCCTCAGAAACCATGTGTTCGGCAGACCCATAGTCAAGAGTATTAGCGATAATTGCAGCAAGGCAAAAATCATGAAATGTTGTCAGTTCACCGGTTACCGCCTCTGCTGCTTCGAGTGCGTCCCGGTTATTCATGCATTTGAGGCTACGGAAGGGGTCCGGATCGCTGATAATCTCGTACACGCACCGGTGAATTCTGCTTGATATGTGGGGGCTGGAAAAGGTTCTCGCCATATTTCATTGAGGAGGGGCTGGAACTCATTGATTGCCCGCTCAACCATGATGTCGTCTTTGCACGAAAGGCGGCATTCAAAATCTACTCGCGACATAAGGCAGTTAAAGCATGTATCCAAGAGCTGTATCGATTACCACTTCCAAAAAAAAATTACATGGGGCCACTGCGATTCGAACGCAGGTCAGAAGACCCCCAGTCTCCTAGGATGGTCCAGGCTACCCTATGGCCCCGCTATTATAGATAGGCACATATCCTTTATTTATCTTGTCTTTTTGAAATTCAATCAAAATTTTTTGATTTGAATTCTTCGACATTTTTTGTCAGTTGTTCAATTTCATTTGACGTCAGATTCATTTTTCCACTTATTTTATCGACTTCATCAAGCAACTGGTATATCCGGGTATGCATTATTTTCATAACGAGTAGAAGAAATACAATCACAAACCCGAAAAGGATGAGAAGTATTGCTTCAGGAGTTATGACCATCATTTTTTTCCCTTGAATATCGATCTTGCGAGGCGGTCGATGAACGTCTCTTTGGATCGAACAAATTCAGTTTCATCCTTGTATGTCGTCCCTGCGAGATTTGCGGCAATACGCCGGTATGCTCGTGCTGCATCCGATTCCGGGTATTTAATTACAATGGGTGTCTTATGTGCAGCCGCACGTCTGGTGTTTGGATCCTCCGGTACAATACCAATGACCTTTACACCAAGCACTTCTTCCATCTTCTGCTTCGAAACTTCGGTATTTTCCATTGTTGCACGGGTCAGAATTGCTCCTTTTACTTTGCCCCCGACAAGTTCTGTCAGAATTTTTGTTTTCAGGGCATCCACCATCGATGATAGTTCGGGGTTGACGATAAGAATAACTTCATCAGCAATGGCAAGGGGGATAACTCCGTCTCTGCTTATTCCGGCCGGGGCGTCGATGAGAAGGTACTCGCATTTTCCAATAAGTTCCCGCATCACATCCCTAAGGCGGTCGGGATCGGCATTCTGAAAGCCTTTCAGCGAAATGCCGCTTGGAACAACTTTTACCCCGCATGGGCCCTCGTAGACTGCTTCGGTAACTTTCGCCTTTCCCGAAAGCACCTCATGGAGCGTGATTGGGACATCTTCCATCCCAAGGATGATCCCCAAATTGGCCATCCCCATATCTGCATCCATTATGTAGGTTTCTTTTCCGAGTTCGGCGAGGCATGTTCCGAGATTTGCTGAGGTGGTGGTTTTACCCGTCCCACCCTTTCCTGACGCAATTGTATAGACCTTAACCATGAATACCTCACACAATTCCTGGATTGTCCACATAAGCATTCAGTTTATTAATATTTAATATGTGTGTTGTATTGCTTATCAAAATAAGGGTCAAATATTTTTCAAAAAATAGCCTCTTATATAAAAAATTAAGGCAAAATATGAGTCAAAAGTGTTGTGTTTAGATTCGTTTTACAGCCAGAATAATAAAATCCTTTTCGCATCGCTTTTAATAGCTTCGATCTCTTCGCTATCCAAATTGCGCTGCGAACGAATGATGAAGATCAGATTCTGGTTTTGATGCTTCAATGAAGATATTGCGATGTCTCCCCGGCGGGTTATCTTTTCCCGAAGATACAGGTTGCTAAAATATGCTGCATCCCTTGCACCTCCGGCAAACGAAGATGCAATGACGAGTCCATCCGTAGAGGCAAGGGTGAAGGTTTCTACATTGAATTTCTGGCATAGGCGATTCAGACTATCCATTATCGAGAATGAGCTGTCTATCAAATCAATTTCCGGATAGACTCTGTCTTTTTCCGGATCGGTGGATTTTATTTCAGGTGAGAAAGGGGGGGGAGGTTCATCTGACACTTCAGGATGGATTATTGCCTGCTTATCCGGAATATCCGGACCCGGGCCTATTTCTGAAGGGTGTCGTTCTGATCCTATAGCGCCTTGTCCGGCTGGCAAGGTTTCCTTGCGAACTGTCTGCCGGGCAGAGTCGATTCGGAATATCTTCATCATCAATGCAATGAGCAGGATCAGCACAATAATTACAAAAAATATAAGGTATGGTTCATCCATTCTCATCACATATATGGATTAGTTAGTCAGACCGCTCAACGATAAGGTATTCAAGATCAAGTTCTTTTATTACATCCTTGAAGTTTTCCTTGATTCTTTTTTCCATAATTTCCATGTTCATATTTTCCAGATTCCGGACTTGCTGGGCAAAGTCGTCCAGTTCCTCCTCCTTCGTTTCAATGGGTTCTTCTTCGACGATCTGATCCAGTTCTTCCTGACTAAGAGGGGATGGTTCACGGGGAAATATTTTTTTATCTGGCAGATCTCCGGGGGTTCCGGTTGTTGATACCGTTGTTTCCGCTGTCGCAGAAGTCATATCAAAAATTTCGCGTGAGACGGCTGATATTGAAATCCCCGTTCCTTTTGTCCAGTTATTTGCCCAATAACCATCATTAAATTCTACTGCAAGGTCCATTTGTTGTGGGCTTAGCTCATAGAGTTCTGCAGAGACTGTCCTGGTTATGGTTGACTGAATTTCTTTGACTGCTTCTTCCCCATAGCGTGGAGGGTAATCAATCATGACGCATCTGCCGCGTTCGAGGAGGAGTGATGCACAGCGCCCTTCAAAATTAATAATACAATATCCGGTAAATTCCGCACTTTCAATGTGGGAAACAAGATTCATTAGTTTAATATTACTTTTTGATTCGGCAAGCCGTCCCCTGGGAAGCTGGAAAGTGTTCTTCGGAGCACGAATTTTAGGGTTTACAGATGGTCTAAAATCAAAAATACTGTTTATTTCCCTACGCTTTCCTCCGGCAACAGCCACATCGCCAGAATGGCGGCGGTTGGCAGCCTCATTACCATTGCCATCTCTTTTTGCATGCAATTCAACATATTTCTCGATGGTCGGGCTTCCTTTTTCTTTTAAGATGCCGGGAGTATGCCTTTGCTCGCCTTCCGCTTTGTTATGCAATAACGTCTGAGTGTCCGGTGTTGTCCTTGTCGCCGAATCATCGACGATGCAGTCGTTATTGAATTCAAGACTGAGGTTGATCTGTGTTGGCGTGAAGGTGTATAACTCCGCGTCAATTTTGTCATCAAGGCCCTTTATTTCACTAAATGACTGGTCTCCGTTCAGATTTCCGGATTGGGCGAGTATGCAGAGTCCTCCCTTGAAAACCAGATCTTTCTTGATGTTATGGACATGGAGTATACTATGGCCTGTGAACTTTGTCCCGGCAATTTCTTCCAGTAAGCTTGCCACTGTGACATTTTTTTTCACGGAATGGAGTGATCCACGGGGCAGTTGCATCCTGTTTAAATGGTGTTTCTGTAATCACATAAAGGTAGTGTATCGCTCTCACATCGTATGCCTGGCGTGAGGTGAGCGCATAACATCTGCAGTGACTGATGGGTTTTCCGGGCATGGAATGTAAGGTATATGAT
>DSDU01000115.1 GCA_011056835.1 Deltaproteobacteria bacterium | reverse complement strand
TATCAATATCAGGTCGCGCCGCTCCTTATTGACAAAAAGTCAAGAAAAATATGCAGTTACTGGTTCTTTTTTTCTCATATATTTACATAAACTGTATGCAATTTCCTAACCGGAAATTGCTGCTCTTGGTGTGGTGTTTTTCCTGACGTTTTTTCTCGCAGTCTCGGCACATGCGTACACTGTCAATGTGAACTATATCGACGGAACGACACAGGTGACGACGGGGCTGACGGGGTACCAAACAACCGGCGCCATGATGGCCGGCATGAAGGTGACGGCCAATTTTCCCGATTGGTCATCGGAAACCCTGTTCTGGGCTGCTACCGGAGCATCTTCAGGTGGCGTTGAGGGCACAGGGTGGAGCTTGAACCAATCCGGGGATACTTTCGGTGGTCTCTGGACGCTTTCTGCCACAACTGATTTGATCTCGGTCCACATCGATGCCGGTTTGGGAGACGCAGTTTTCGACGTAGTGTCTGGTGACTTTGGGACTGATGGCTCATATTTAGGCTTGCCTTTTAGTGTAGAGTCATTGAGCGGCAAGGATATCAACAGCATCACGGCGATGTACGTAATTGCGGTGGCGCTGGAGGGTGCCGTCCCCGTGGGCGATCTCTATCGCCATCTCAACATCAATTTCAGTGATAACTGGACCGGGGAGCTTCAATTTAAAGCCGATACCGACAGCCTGCTGATTGCCGGAGATCTCCAGCCGGTTCCTGAACCGTTGACCATGCTGTTGCTGGGTCTCGGTTTAGCCGGTCTCACCGGCATGAGGAGAAGAATGGAATAGGCACAACCGACTGGTCGGTTCATACACGTAAGGGAGCGGGGTCGATGTGACCCCGCCTTTTCTTTTATCGGTACCTGCGGTCTTCGCTCATGTGGCAAATTCGCAGCCCGGTGTTGCAGGAAACGGATTTACCGGCTGCATATGATTATTGAAGTGGGAAAATATTCATTCCGGGATTGTCATAAACAGTTTCAACGTTGACGCTCCGTATGCTCATCTTTTATCTCGTCGCACAACGTGCACGTCCCACAGGCATTACATGTATAATGTGCCCCTTTTTTCAATCCCTTGTATATTTTCCTCACACTGCACGCAGCCGCCACTACCACAATTGATATAACAAGTAATGTTTCCATATTTCTCCCCCTTACAGACCGATAACCAAGCCGACTTGATATACCGCGGCGGCCAGGATAAACGCAGCCAGCGTATTGAATGCTATTGAGAACATCCCCCATTTCCATGAGCCTGATTCCCGCACGATCATCACAACCGTGACGAAGCATGGCGCATAAAAAATGGTAAAGATAATCAGGCTTAAAGCCGCCAGCGGGCTCCATCCGGGAGTTTTTGAAAGGATTTCCGAAAGAGCTCTGCTTTCCTCCGGATCAACCGTTCCCAATGAGTAAGCGGTTCCCAAGGTGGAAACAACGACTTCCTTGGCGGCTAAACCGCCGACAAGGGCAATATTGGTGCGCCAGTCAAAGCCTGCCCATTTCGATACCCTCTCAAGGGCTGTACCGATGCGGCCGGCCGTGGAATTTCTTAAGGCGGCCTCCGCTTCCCGTGAATCAATGCCGAGCAATTGGTTCCTCAGGTTAGATGCTTCACGGGAAAGGACAGCCTTTCCTTCATATGATTCAACTTCACGGCTTATCTCCATACTCACCGCCGCTTTCGCAGCCGCACGTTGATTCTCAAATTCCAGCAGTTGTGAATCAGGCAGGCCCGGAAATGTCATCATAGCCCACAGGACGATAGAAATGCCCAGAATGACGGTTCCCGCCTTCTTTATATACTGCCATGTTCTCTCCCATGTATGAATGGCCAGTCCCTTGAAGGTGGGAAGTCGATACGGCGGGAGTTCCATCACAAAGGGCATGGATTCCCCCTTGATAACAGTCGACCGCAACAGTTTGGCAACAAGAAGGGCTCCCAGCCAGGAAATCAGCGTAATCATCAGCATCATCACGGCCTCATTTTCTGCAAAAAAGGCTGCTATCAAAAGTGCGAAGACCGGCAGCTTCGCGCCGCAGTTCATGAACGGCGCCGTGAGCAGCGTTGCCAGTCGTTCCCTGCGCGATTTGAGAGTTCTCGTCGCCATGACACCGGGCACGGCACAGCCGCCGGCAATTCCACCGGATACGATATACGCCATAACGGAACTGCCGTGAAGTCCGAAAACCCTGAATACCCGATCCAGCATAAAGGCAACCCTGGCAAGATAACCGGAATCCTCAAGAAGGGCGATGCCTAAAAACATCAACATAATCAGCGGCACGAATCCGAGGACACCGCCCGCACCGTCAATAATTCCCGAAACGACAAGTGACTGCAAAAGTCCGGCGGGAATATGGGTTGACACCGCGTCGCCCAGCCAGCCGAAAAAACTTTCCAACCAGCCGACGGGAACTGCACTGTAGGTAAACGTAAAATGATACAGTCCCATCAACACACCGACCATGATGATCGGTCCCAGAAACCGGTTAGTCACCACCTTATCTATCTTGTCGGACGCATACAGTCGATCGTGATGATCCCGGAATTTGATGACGCCCTGCCTTACCAGCGCGTTAATGTAGCCGAACCGATGATCGGCAATGATCGCTTCGGGATATGTGTTGAGGGTTTTTTGTAAATGATCGGAAACACGTCGCGTCAAATCTTCAAGCTTTGCCGATACGTCAGGATTTTGTTTTTGTCCCTTTGAAAGTATCTGCTCATCCATCTCCAGGTATTTGAGGGCGATCCATCGGGCAGGATATGTTTCCGTCAAAAAACCATTGGTGATTATGCTCTCCTCCATTTCAAGAAGAGCACCGTCGATGTCATCACCGTATGATACGATCAGTGGCGTTCGCGGTTTTTCTTCCCGTGCGATGCGGACAGCCGCATCCATGATCTCTTCCTTCCCCTTGCCGCTCCTCGCAATCGTCGGAATAACGGGAACTCCGAAGAGTATTGATAGTTTCTCTCTGTCAATTTCTATTCCTCGCTTCTTCGCAACATCGCCCATGTTAAGAGCAACGGCCAGGGGAACACCCATTTCAAGGAATTGAACCGTAAGATAAAGATTCCTCTCCAGATTGGATGCATCAACAACATCTATGACCACAGCGGGTCTTTCATTCACCAGGAAATCCCTTGCCACGACTTCTTCCACGGAATAAGCGGTAAGAGAGTAGGTTCCGGGCAGGTCGACAATATGAATCGTATGGCCGTTGCGAGAATACTTTCCTTCTTTTTTCTCCACCGTCACACCGGGGTAATTGCCCACATGTTGCCGTGCTCCGGTCAATTCATTAAACAGACATGTTTTTCCGGAATTTGGATTTCCCGCAAGCGCCACTGTCGTTTCCATTCTATTCAACCTCCACCTCAAGATAGTCAGCTTCACTATTACGGAGAGTCAGCGTAAATCCCCTGACTCTGAGAGCAACCGGATCATAAAGAGGCGCCCGGCCAAGCACTGTAACCTCCGTACCCGGAACGAGTCCCATATCACGGATGCGCCGTCCAAGCGCGCCCCCTATGTTGATTTCAGTAATCACTCCTGACTGATTTTCTTTCATCCTCCGCATGCTTATCTTTCCCATAACGCCTTTCCTCACTTTATTTCACTCAACTACAACACATCGGACACTATGATTTTGTGGGCAACGCCTCTTCCAATTGCAAGACGACAGCCATTTTGAGCAACGACACACGGCCCGGTCATACCTTGATTGACAACTTCAATGATCGACCCCGGAATAAGACCCATTGAAATGAGGCGGGCATGCAAACCGCGGCCACCGGCCAGTGAAATTATTTTCACCTGTTTTCCAGGCATTACCTGGCTCAATGAAATACCGTTATGAATCATTGGAGGCATACCTCACGGTTCCATTTATTTTAAAAGTTAGAATAATCTAACTCTGCATTCAAAATTTTTTACTTTAGTTTATCTTCAATTTTCTTTATTTCCGCGACGTATTTTTTTTCAAAATTCTTCATTTGTTCCAGGCATTTTTCGTCTGAACAACCATGCTTGCGATACTTATCAAAATTCTGTAACCAGTCGGAACCTCCCCTGGGGCATTCTTCTATAAACTCCATAAATTTAACGAGACGCTCCAGTGTCCGGGAACTTACTGCGTGCTCCATCCTGCAGGCATCCTCATCGGCCGTATGTGCATTGATGCTCAATACATGCATCAGGAATTTTCTTATTATGGTATGAGATCGGTGGATCTCTTTCGCAATCTTCCGACCTTTTTGGGTCAGCTCCACATGGTTGTACTTTTCATGAATGACCAGGTCCCTCTTCTGAAGGGTATTCAGCATGCTTGTAACGGTAGGAAGTTTGACATTCATTCTCTGAGCAATATCCTTGACAAAAGCATGTTTATTTTCTTTTTCCAGCTCAAGGATGGACTCAAGATAATCTTCCATTGTTGCACTGATGTCATTTGCGATCATGATTCTTCCTGATAACGGCAGTGGGAGACACCACTTCGTTACTTTCGGCGATTGTTAGATTATTCTAACTTTTGGTCAGAATATAATCAGCAATTTACGTAATGTCAAGCAATTTTCTTATCAACGTGCCAAGGATTTATGGATGTCGGACAGGATTATTTGGATAATGCGGTCATGAGTAACATGATGACGATGCAGAGTGCGAAGATACCCATTCCCATATAATAACGTCTGTAATATTTTAATCCCTCGTCGTTTAAGACCGTTTTGGGCGGCAGCGGCCCCTTCAGAACGCTGCCTGGGTCCTTGACGCGGGAGAGCTTTTCCCGGGAAATATTCCCCCGAGCCTTCGTCTGGCAGAAAAAAGTGTAAGCAAAGCTGAATAATGCAGCAGCGATCAGCAGAAAATTCAAAAGCCTCATGATAATACCCCTCTGGTGATATTTTATAAAGTTGCTATCTTTTTCAGGATCCGAGGAGTCAAGGCTTCGGGGATTCGAGTGAAATGCAAGGAAGGAGCATGTATCGGAATTTTTCTCATTACCCACATCGATTATTCACGAATAAGTATACCTTCGAAGAGAAATTATTCATAAAAACAATAATATAAAAACAAACACTTGAACACTTGACTCCTCGAATCCTCTTTTGCAGTGAAATAGGAGATGAAACTATTATTTTAACATGCCATGATGACGCAATCAGAGCGGCACATCAATAGCAGAGTGTTTTGTACTGATATGTTGCCTCGCTTTTCTTTGTTTGTTTGAACCCTGAATTCTCTGGTTCCCGGTACAAGATATGCGTATTTTGTTACGTTAAGCATTTGTTTGGGTTGGAGAACAACCGTATGATATCGTTGTCCCCTGACACCCAACCAGTCGCCGTTGCCCCCCCTGTGCATCATTTCGAAAACCACCTTCTGTGTTTTGGCTGTCAGGTTTTGAAATCTGATGGTAACGCGCCTGTTGTACTTGGGGTCATCCGAGTTCCTGAACTTCATTCCGATGAGCTTTACTTTCTGCGGGCCGAAAGCACGAGCACGGGGACTGCATGCGGGCATGGGATCATCCAGGCTTATCAGGCAGTTCTTGTATGAGTAGCTGCCCAGCCTGTTGTCATACCTGATTCTGAAAACGAATGTCTTCGCGTCAGATCGCTTAGTCCACGGTTGCATATAGCTTTTGTATTCGCCGCGACCGAGTTCGACGATATGGTCACCGCATGAATGCAAATTGCACTTAAAGGCATTATTTATGCTACATTTTGTCTGTTGCCCTGCAATAACAATGCGATCGCGAATATCATTGACCAGGTCATGGTCCGTGCTGTTTCGAACACGAGCGATCCAGCGCCAGTTATTATTGTTGAGATGGACGACTTTGATGTAGACGACGTCAATTTCCCTGTTACGATCCGGTACCCCTGTCCATTTTTCTGCTTCTGCAGCAATCGGCGACAGAATTGAAAAAGCAAAACAGAAAAAAAGAAGAAGAAATGTCCTTTTTATAATTGCCTCCTTAGTGTTGTTACCGAAACCACATAAAACCAGGCCAAACGATCCCTCACCCTCCCTGGGATCATGCACTGAGCGAACTTATCTATTTGATTGTAACTTCCGAACGTCCCCCTTGTCAAGGCACAACTGTGGTTTTATTCTCTGGAAGGTGGACCAATTTCCTTGCGGTATTCAGAACTGATGCTTCAAGTCTCCGTCCACGGTACCCCGAACGCATTTCCGTTCTTCCGCAAAATCGAAGCCGGTCCAGATTCCGATGGACTTCAGGATACTTTCCTGGGGATGATACCGTTTAAAGATCTCAAAGTAATAGGCGGCTTCCTTGCTGTTTAAGACAGCCTGAGGATTTTCATATTTGATGCGCTCGTATTTTTCGTCACTCATTTCCGCTTCAGCAAGCTGCTCTCCGAGGCTTTCGCACCCGGCACCCTGGGTATATTGAACTTTATACCGCCATAAGATTTCCTCGGGCAGATAATTCGTGCCTTCAAAAGCCTTCCGCAGAATCCACTTCTCGATCTTTTCGCCATCATATTCACGTATTTTCAACTCGGGCGGTATCTTCATGGCAAGATCGATCATGGCAACATCCAGAAAGGGAACCCTCAGTTCGAGGCTGAAAAGCATTCCCATGCGGTCCGCCCGCTGGAGGTTGATATTATGAAGATCGGCAAGCAACCGACGGGCCTCCACATTGACGGCATTAAGAGGAAAGTTTTTCATATAATGATACCCGGCAAACACCTCGTCAGCCCCCTCACCGGTAAGAACCACCGTCACATGCTCCGCCGCCAGTTTGCAGGTAAAGTAACAGGGAACGGCACACCGCACGAGAGACGGATCATAACTTTCCAGTTTTTTAATTACAACAGGCAGGGCCTCGTAGTAGTCTTCCTCGGTAAAAATCAGTTCATGATGGGTAGACTTAATATGATCGGCAGCGATTCGGGCTGCCTTGATGTCGTCACTCACATCTCCATCAGGGTCCTGCATACCCACGGCGAAGGTATGAAGATGTGGGATCTCATCCGCGGCTACGGCAGCGATGATACTGCTGTCGAGGCCGCCGCTGCAAAAGGACCCGACCGGCACCGTCGGATCGGCGAGCAGCCGCTTTTTAACTGCATCGATAAACGTCTCCCGAATCAGGCGACAGGCCTCCTCGCAATCCGTAATCAGGGAATCCTGGATTTCTGGAACGCTGTAGTACGAGACGAAGCCATCTTTCGGCGTATAATAGTGTCCCGCCGGAAATTCATGGACTTCGCTCACGCCGGCAAGGCTCATAGCACCCAGTTCGGAGCTGAAATACAAATTATCCCGGTGATAACCGTAATACAGAGGCTTTATGCCGATGGGATCGCGGGCCAGCATGAAATTGTCATCATCAAAAACGGCAAAGGAGAACATACCGTCCAGATCGGCGACACACTCGGGACCTTTTTCCTGAAACAGATGGAGGATCACTTCCGTATCGGAATTGGTTTGAAAAGGATACTTGCGCGATAAAGGTTCTCTCAGCTTTTGAAAGTTATAAATCTCACCGTTGCAGATGATTCCCTTCCTTCCGTCCTGCGTCAGAATGGGCTGATGACCCCCGGCAACATCGACAATAGAGAGACGGGTATGTCCCAACACCGCCTCCCCGCGGACGTGAATACCCCTGTCATTCGGTCCTCGATGACCAAGCACATCCAACATTTTTGAAATCGTCCATTCATCCCTGACGCCAAAGCAACCTGCCAAACCGCACATGATTTTCTCCTTTTCTCCCTCAGTAATTGTGTTAAAGCTGTCGCTCCCTCGCAACAACCCGAAATTACTTACTGCAATAACCATACCATCTCAAATACTTGTACTAAGTTGATAATATCTATGATTATTTGTGCTGAAAGCTATAGATAGACAAGATTGAAAATCTCACATTCTTGTAGGATCAGACATGTGATTTCACATATCCGTAGAGGGCAATGCTCGTAGATAAGGTTGGATTGAGGATGAGGGAATGTGAATTGATTTGGGTTTTTACGAAGGGTGAATCAACTACAGGGGGGAAAGTATGTCTAAAACTACAACCAAGGCGCACGAAGTGTCACCTCAGATGATTTGTTATACACCCTGCTTTCCTGATTTCATCTAAAACTTCATTGTTGTATCGTTTCTGCGGGATCTAATCCAAGTTCACTCAACTTCTGTTTGTAGCCGGTTTTATCTTCAACGAGTTGGTTCAGTTCGATTCCCCAATCAGAAGAATTGACCGCTGGAATAATCTGTTCAAGTCGCTTTATGGCCTCATTAGCAGTTTGATCGAGAATGTCTTTGTTGCTATTCACTGACTCCTTCAACTTGTTATTGAGAAAAGGGGTCGTTGACTATTGACTATGCGGGCTAACATTTTAATATCTTTACCCATTAGTCAAGATTAAAAGATTAGCTGACAACCTTCCCCTGATTCTTTGTTATTCAATCGTTTTTCCTCTTCCACTCCGCCAAAACAAAAAACCCCGCTCTCATTTTTTTCAGTTGCGGGGCTGTATTTTCAATCGCTTCACGGCTTGCTCCTTTGACCGTGATTGATGAAATGTGTCGTTTTGTAAAGAGTCGTGCTACCTCTCTGATTTCCTTGAAATAGTACACCTTAAGTCAATTTTGTCAAGGGGAAAAGATAAAATCAGGGTTTAGGGGGTAGCGTGCAGGGGTTAGGACACAGGTTTTTATTTTTTGTGGTTTGGAAAGTATGTTGTCGTTTTTTTTAACTACTTACCTACGTTTCCTGCACTCTCTCAGAGGAACATTTCAGGTTCTTTTCGTTCTTTGCTCTTCCTGCTGACCCATTTTGTAATCCGTTTTATCCACGGATCTTCCCAGGTTCTTGCTCCACTTGGACAATTCTTGACGCATGCGCTGCACATGATACATTTCCGCCGGTCGGTCAGTACGGTATCATTCACCGTTATCGCCGCCATTGGGCAGACGTCGGCGCATATTCCACTCAGCGTGCATCGGGATTGGTCCGTTACAAGAGATATATCTGATGGTGGATTCCACTTTCTATATGGGAAAGTGCCCGGCACGTGCACCGGGGACATTTCATACGGCATTCGAATGTCCTTTATTTTCTTCCGTATCAATTCTCCGAATATTTTCGCTTTTTCCAGATCCAGAGTATCGGGCCGTCCGGTGGCAATCGGCATGGTTTTGCTGGAATATGAATGTTCGCCGATGAATGCGGCTCCGGCAATCGGTTTGAAGCCCTGTTCCACGGCGAGGTCCCGCAGCTCCAAGAGGGCGTCTTCGTATGCCCGGTTTCCATACACAACGACGATGACCGCCGCCGCACCGTTGCCCCTGATGCGGCGCAACCGCTTCGCCGCCTCGGGAGGAACACGTCCGCCGTACACGGGGACTCCCATGATTACCAATTCGTCATGCAGTTCTTCGAAATCCCGCGTTTTTACTTCAGGCGGCGTCAGATCGATCAGCGTATCGGTATCAATCCGAATCCCTCGGGCAATGCATTTCACGATTCGCTCCGTGGTTTTGGTAGGTGAGAAATAAATGAGTTTCACCGAATTGATATGCATGATCGAAATCTTCTTTCAAGCCATGAGCCGCGGCCAGGAACATACCATAATGGAAATGTCCTTACTTGCGCAGGCTGAATCGGCCCCTTACTTTATCCATACCAGGGGTCAGACTCGGGCTCTGACTGACGTTGAGGCGTTTTGCCTCATCTTCCACCTGCGGTTTGATGGTTTCATAAATGTCGGCAAGATTCTTTTTCCCCTCTTGTATTGCCTTCAGAAAATGATAGGTGAAAACACCGTGTCCTTTTTCAGCTGATGACGTTGAGATCTGGCTGCCGTGACTCGCCGTAATGACAGCGATATGAGAGGGCGGTTTGCCCGTCGAAGCCATCATCACCAGAGGTCGTGCTCCCTTTGCCAAGACGCTTCTTCCTCCGGAACCGGAGAAACAGGAATCAAGCATGACAATCACCTCAGCCGCCGGTAAATTCCCCAGTTTTTCATAAAGCCGCTTGAGTGAATACCCCGTGAAAGCCAGATAGTTGGGGTCCCCGTCATAAGGGACAAGATATGCCTCTCCTTTTGACGGATCGGGCGCGCCATGTCCTGAATAGTAAATAAAAACCCTGCTGTTTGCTTTGACCCGATTGGGAAGCCATGCTTCGATCGTTTTTTCAATGCTCGATTTTGTCGCCTTCTCATCGGTCATAAATTCAATGTTTCTTTCCGGGAATCCAAGTGCCTTGAGGTAATCCTTTACAATGCCCGCGTCGCTTTTTGAATAGTCTGACCCGGGAAGGCTTTGATAGGATTCAATGCCGATGACAACGGCAAAGTCATTTACTCTTGGCGTTGACTTGAAATCAGGAATGTTGCGGATGTTTTCTCCTAATGAATATTCCTCTTTATAAGATTTCGGCGTATAGGCCTCAACAGGCTTTTTCGCTGCATATGCTGATGGCTTACCATAAAAAGGAGGATGCATGGGCTCATCATAGATTTTCAATTCATCGATCGCACCGGTATAACCGCCATATCCGGCAAGCCAGGGATAAATAATACCGTTGCTTCCTCTGGCACAGTACATTTCTATTTCGGCATCCAGCCGGTTGTTGAGGTACAGTCGGGTATATCCTTCAATCTTGCTCCATACGATCGCGACATGCGTCCAGGTACCGATCGGAACCGACGATGCGGAGGTGATCGACGGCGGATTTCCGCCGCCCCACTCCCAGCCGCAGGAATCAATGATTTTACCTTCCGGCGTAAGCGAAATGTCTCCCACATACCCTGCCGACGGTTTCAGAGAATCATACCAGTTGAATAAAACGATATACGAATTATGGGGTGCAACGGGATACGCGGAAGGTTTGATCCAAAATTCCACGGTTCCCTCTATCCAATTTTTGCCCGCAGGGACGAAGGTCAGTCCCGGTTCCCGCAGATATGTTTTCCCATCAAAATATATTGCGGTATCGCGGTCATGACCTCTGATATATGTTAATGGAATTCCGGGCAGTTTCACCACGGGATTTTCCCTGTCAAAGGGATCGTACAATACAGGAATCGGTCCTGATGTCGAATCAACAGCGGTTTTGTCGCCGGCCGCCGGGTTGAATGCCGTCGCATTTATCACAAAGACGCATACAGTAAAAAAAGCCGCTGCCACCAATACTAGGATAGTTTTTCTCATGTGTCTCATTGCCTCAAAAATAATGTTTATCTGTCAGACGATCTGATCAACTGGGGCGTCTGTTCGTTGTTGTATTGCTTCCGGGCGATGTGTTCCACCTGGGGTTTGATGTAGCTGAAGAGGTCGTAGATTGCGAGAGAACCGTCCGGATTCACTACATCTTCGTTTTTAATCCCCTTGAGAAGGAAGTAGGTAAAAAGGCCATGGCCCTTCTCATCATAGGTAGAACTGACCTGATCACCCGACGAGGCGGATAAGACCGTTATGTTCTTGGAGAAAACAATGTTGTTTTGGAGATTCATCACCAACGGCCGTGCGCCTTTGGCAATCACCGATCGACCACCCGCTCCGGAAAAGCAGGAATCAAGGACAACAATGATTTCCTTTGCCTTTAGTTTGCCTAACACATTGTACATTCGCTTCAGGGAGTATCCTGTCTGGTCGATAAACGATGGGTCCCCATCATACGGCACCAGATAAGCATCGCCGGTTCTAGGGTTCGGCGCACCGTGCCCGGAAAAATAGACAAAAACAGTGCTGCCTTTTTCACTATTATTGGGAAGCCATCGTTCGAAGTATTTTTCAAAATCGCTTTTTGTCGAATATTCATTGGTCAGCGATATCACATTCTCTTCAGGGTAGCCCATGATCTTCGTCAAGTATTTCCTGATCGTCTGTGCATCGGCAACTGCAAAATCGGCATTCGGAAGATTCTGTCGGTATTTTTCAACACCAATGACAATGGCATAGGCATTCTTGTTTGGTTTTATTTCTATTTCCGGAACCTCCTCAATCTCCGATTTGATGGCCACAACAGATTTTTTTATTCCTACTTCGTATAATGCTTTCGATTCGTCGTATTTTTCAAGCAGCGTCACACCATCATCATACCCACTTTTTCTCAATGTGGTCATCGCATCGTCAACATCAGCCCCGCGCTCAATCAGGTATTTTACCG
Organism: Deltaproteobacteria bacterium; assembly: GCA_011056835.1. Lineage (GTDB taxonomy): Bacteria > Desulfobacterota > Syntrophia > Syntrophales > UBA6807 > DSDU01. Next base: position 6,997 of record DSDU01000115.1, on the reverse strand, counting down.
TTTTGATATTGCCATTGCGGGCCGCCCAGGCAAGGGCCGAGCCATACAAGGACTGAGCATTGATATCGGCCCCGGCGTCCAGAAGAATCTTTACCGCTTCAACACAGTCTTCTCGGGCTGCGAGATGCAGGGGACGGTTTCCTCCCATCATCACACCAACGGCCTCGATATCCGCTCCTTTGCCGACCAGGTACCTGACCGATTCCGGCTTGCAGTAATATGCGGCATGGGCCAGCGGCGGGCCGCTGCAATTGCCCGACAATGCGCCTTCGTTGATATCCGCGCCTTGGTCCAGCAGTCTCTGCATGGTGGCGACATCTCCTTTTTTTGCCGCCGCTATCATCTGAGATCCACATCCTGCCAGCGCGGCAGACACTATTAATATCACTATATTCAAGAACACCTTTTTCATATGTAAATCCCATTCTGTTTATTTTCCCCGATCAGTTGGGGTATCTGTTCATTGTTTATATCGGCATCTTCCTTCAGCCCTTTTAGCAGGAAATAGGTAAAACGACCATGGCCCATTTTCTCATAGGTCGAACTTATCTGATTCCCCACAGCGGCTGAAAGAACAACAAAAAACGAAATTCAACCCCTGTTTCGTGCCTTATGCAGCTCCCTCAATCTCTGCAATCTAAATCCAAGTTATAAAGGAAAGATGCCAAGGATTATGATTCGAGGCTGGAAGCCAAGATTAAAAGGCAGGATTTTTGTCTTTTGTTTTTAATTCATTATCCATGCACCATGATTCTTGGCCGTGTTTCATTGAACTAAAACCAGACAGGCTTGAGGAAAAGTGTCACTTTGAGGTTATATATCCTTCAACAGTCGGTTTGAAGGAGAGCGTTCTATCTCATCCCTGAAGGCGGTCAGTATCTCAGAGAGGGCTTTAAACTCGGCGGTCTTTGCTACGGGGATGGCATTGATACCTTTATCCTCCAGAGATTCAAGAATGAATTTGATGGACAGGGAATTGATGTCACGGGCCGGCTGATAGGCAACTTCTTTATCCTCCTCCGTTTGTATATCCGACAAAATCCCGGAGGCGACCAGGTCATTGAGTATCAGATTTACCAGACGAATCGGTATTTCAAGCTGATGAGATATCTCCGCAGCGGTCAACGGCTTTTCACCTTTCGCAAAGTTCGACACCAGCAGGTGGCTGATGTTTAGCGCCAGGAGTCTCTTAAAAGAATCACTGATCCGGCGAGAGTCGGGTTCAAACTCATAGGTATCGACATTCTGATGAGCAAAGGAAAATTCCGCGCCGAAGAGCACGATAAACCAGCTCACCTGCAGCCAGATGAGGAACAGGGGCAATGCCGCAAAGCTCCCATAGATGGCATTGTATTTTGCCGCCCCCACCTGAAAGGTAATATAGGCGAACTGGACAAGCTGGTAGATTGTTCCGGCAATGATTCCCGCCAGGATGCCCGATTTAAAGCTCACTTTGGTGTTCGGCATAAAAATATAGAGAAAGCTGAAAAGAACCCAGACGATGCAATAGGGCAAAAGCTTGAGTATGAATAATATCGCCGGACTGAACATCCCCAGGAGGGCTACTTTCGTTATAATCAGTTTCACTTGGGTTGTTATAAAGACCGTCGCACTGCTCGAAAGGATAAGGAGAATAGGACAGAGCATCATCACGGAAAGATAATCACTGAATTTTCTTCCCATGCTTCTTGCTTCTTCAATTCCCCATACCTCATTGAATGAAGCTTCGATATTTCCCAGAACCTTGATGACAGCCCAGAAGAGAATGATAATACCGACTCCGGCAATGAGTCCTCCTTTTGTATTCATGAGCAGGGAATGGGCAAACTCTATGACTCGTGTGATGACCTCTTGCTGTCCCTGAAACTGTTCGATCAGTTGCCGTTCGAGGCGCTGTTCAAAACCGAATCCTTTTGCGATGCCGAAGAGCATTGCCACGACAGGCACAATGGAAATCAGGGAATAGAACGTAAGCGCCGATGCCCTCAGCAGGCATTTGTCTTCGTCGAATCCCCGTATAGAAAGAAGAAAGATCCGCAATAGTTTAATCAGGTAAGATTTTTTTCGCGGCTGCTCTTTGAGGCGGATTCTCCAGATATCACCTTTTATAAAATCAATATAGCCTGATACGGCGTTTTTGAGCTTTTGCATGACTCGCATCTCCAAACTGAAACATAAAGACGGTGACAGCAGCGATCGGTCCGCTGCCTGTTTCGAACAGTAACGGTACCTCTGGATGAAACATATGAAAACAATACAGGCTGAAAATATTATGTCAAGTAATTTTGTGGAGTTGGAAATTAACAACCATCGGTACAGATGTCACCTGTTCATTCCCGCGGCGATTCCAGGCGGCAGTGGATATTGACTTCGACAAACTCCAGAACAATGCCCTCGACGTGGGAACCCCTGTAGTAATCCTGCATGAGAGTCATAATGGCGAGTGGTTGTATATATTGGACAGAATGCATCGAGGCTGGATAGAAACAGATAAAATAGCCTTGTGCACCCCGGCCGATGTGAAAACACTTATCCACTCGCCCGACTTTGTAGTGGTAACCGCAGCGAAAGGTGATATTTATCGGCACCGGAGCCTCATGGAGTGGCATGATTATGCCCGTATGGGGACTCGATTTTTGCACAAAGGAAAAACCGAAGACGGTATGGTTCATATTATCATACCGATTCGACGGATCGACGGGAATGTATCATTTGAATCAGCTTATATGCATGCTTCCCAGGTCCATGAAGGATATCTGCCGTACACTCCCCGGATGATTATTCAGCAGGCCTTTGAAATGATCAATGAACCCTACGGCTGGGGCGGCATGTATGGCGAGCAGGATTGTTCACGGTTTATCAAACAGATATTTGATACTGTAGGACTGTACCTCCCGAGGAACTCCTCAAAACAGGCCGTCGTCGGTATTCCGATCGGCGAGTACCCTGCCGATACTCCCGACGTGGAAAAACAAACAACCCTCGCCCACGAGGCGCTTGCCGGAATAACCGTCATGGCAATTCGCGGCCATGTCATGTTGTTCCTGGGATTCGTCAACGATAGACCATACGCAATCCATGAGACATGGGGGTATCGGGAAAAAAGATGTTATGGGGATCGCGTTCGCGTCATCAATCGTGTAGCCGTTACCGATCTCTCGCTGGGACGAGGGAGCAAAAGAGGGTCATATCTCGAGCGGACATATGCAATCAGGCTGCTGGCACAGTAACTGATATGGCTGCGGATAGGGCATCAGATAAAGAAATGGAAAGGCGGTCGCTCCTGCTTTTGACTTTTACACACATTTCCAGCCTTGATGTTTGATCTTCGAGATCCCGAAACAAGTATTAAACATACATCAAATAAATAACCGATATTATAAACATGGTCATGTTTCCCAGGATATGAATGGTTATAGGGACAATGAGTGACCCCTCGACCTCATAGGCCACGGCGAATAGGATGCCTCCCACCATCTGGGTCAATGGAACACCTCGTGTCGCCGAATGAGCCAGCATGAACAGGAGGCTGCTTGCAACGAGCGCGACGATAATCCCCCACCGCCTGAAAAAACCATAGATGATTCCCCGAAAAAAGACTTCCTCCGCCACGGGGCCGACGAACACGCTGACGATGATATACATCATCACAACCTTCAAATCCGCCGGCAGTTGAACTTGTATCATATGAAGAGGATTAAATCCGAGAAGAAATGCCGGGACGAAAGCAATGGCGGCAACAACCCCGAATCCGATGGACCAGATAACTCCTTTTTTTAAACCTAGCATCAGTTCCTGCGGATTCAGACCAATGGGAGCCGCACCCTTCCCCACTCTCACAACAATCACGATAATCAGCGCCGTTTCAATGATCCGGGCACCGGTGAGAATAACAAGCGGGTGAGCACAGTCTGCTGAAAGGGTCACAACCATCAACAGTTCGATTGCTATAATTGCCCCAACCACGACACAAAATGTTTTTAGATCGATTTTGCCTGCTTCCATCCGAGAGTCCTCAATGCCTGGTAAGCATACAGCTGTTCGTACCAGTGATGCGAGTTTTCAAATCTCCGAAGAATCTCCGGAATCACTGCCCGGTCACCTCTTTGACCCAGTGCCTCTAAGGCCTTGCAGACAACAATCGGCTGCGGATCATCAAGCAGCCGTAAGAGATGTCCGTATGTTTCAGGTTGCCGGCTCACACCGAACGCTTGAGCCAACCAGTACCGCTCCGGAATGCGATCATGTGACATCATCGTTTCATACCCCGGAAAATCGGCAATCTCAAGTCTTTCCCGAACGACTACTTTTAACGATCCGACCCGTTGCTGCCATCTCGTCGATTGTATTGTCTGCGACACATTGTTTCTGTCGATTTTCTCACCTTTTGCGTAATACATGGGCGCCACAAGAGCAATGCCGATGACCAGACAGAGAACCGATGCAGTCACTGCCGCCTTTCTCATATCACACACGAGGGTCGCCACAAGGAAGAGCAATGTGTAGGCTATGACGTAAAGAGCAAGGGGAAAACCGAATAACAGTGAAAGAATCGTGAATTGACGGAAGAATGCGTAACCGTCGGCCTTGACGGAAAATTCCTTCAGCACACGTTTCGGTTCTGAAAAAAAATCCTCCGTCGTTGTTTTCAGAATGGTTCGCCCCCTGTTCTGAAACAAGAGAGCGCCCCCCTCTTCAATAATCCTCAGATCGGCATCTTCATAGTTTTCCACAACAAGATAGCCATGATGTACGAGCATCCTTTCCAACCGCGGGGAAATCGGCACCGTCTGTATCGACTCAAGACCGCATGTTTTAAGGGATTTCTGGTCCAGTGTTTTGAAGACCTCTGCAGCATACAGCGTATAGCTGTAATAAAAGTTATTGATTGCAGCGCCGACAGGATTGGAAAGTAGAATCCTGTCCCTGATGTCGATAAATAAGCCTTTATCCATGATGGAGGTCCATACCAGCGCCAGAATGACAATGGGAACAAGAAGCATCGCCCGGTGGAAGGGGACATGCCGGTCACGTTCGGCCGGCATAAGCGCAACTGCAGCAATTGAAACCATTGTCGGGATGACGACGAAGTATGCTGTAACGATCGGATTAAAACCGTTCATGTTGACGCCGACGAGGCACAACAACCAGAAGAGAATAAAGAGGCCCGCAACAATTTTTCTCCGGTTAAAAATGCGATCCCAGATCCACATCATGCCGAGTGTGAGGATCGATATGCCCGCACCCACTGTCAGCGTGAAAAAAAGGCCGCCCCCAAGGGCGGGACCGAAGTCCTGGAGACGGCTCATGATGAGTTGATTCGGTATCGGCAGGTAGCCGTTTTCAAGAACAACCGTGACGGAACGGTATAGATGAACATTGGAGAGGTATACCTGAATCGTCGCGATCATCTGGGCTGAAAAGAGACCCAGGAGCAGGGCTGGTGCAGCGTAACTGTTTCTTTTCATGTTCACCGTCATCACGCCGGATTTTCATCCGATATGGATTTTCATTTGTTATCAACAAGGATATGTACCATAACAGATTTCAACGATGAAACTCAACTTTGGAAAAGCTGAAGGGACCTTTGAGAAAATGATACGAGGGGGCTGCAGCCCTCTCGTTTTCGACGTCCCGGAATATCTTTCCCGATATCCCGATAAGTGACAGATCACGGGACGTATTTACCCTTTAGTTTACACATTCTTTTTCTCAAATAAGTAGAACAGCCCGAGGTAAATGAAACTGAGAGCAACGATGACGACCCAGTGATTCAACCCGAGAATACCGTCCAGCGTTATTTTTCCCCAGTTTCCCCAGATCAGCACGGATGATCTCAGAGCTGGGTATACCTCAGCGTATAGTGCGGCACCGACCAGCATGCCGATCATGACAATGAAGGCATCCCATCTTCCTTCGCCCAGTGCACCGGCGGCTGTCCCCGGGCAGTATCCTGCAAGGGCCCAACCGACGCCGAAAATAAGACCGCCGATTACATTTGCCCCAAGAGAAGTGGATTTAACATCTAACGAAACAATGCCCAAATCTCTCATCAGATATATCCCCACCATGCCGACAATGATTGCGGACAGCATGAATTTAAAGATGGTAAAATCAATCAGCCGCATCGCCCCGACCTGCTTGTCATAGCGGATAACATGAGCCTTCTGCATGAGGAATCCGAAAAGAACACCCGTCACCAAACCATAGATAAGTTCCATAATAACTACTCCTTTCCGTATATCATGCGCGCCGTTATCACGCCTGCGGCAAAAAAGCATATGAGTGACACAAATCCACTGACCGCGAGCTGAGCCAGACCGCTCAGACCGTGACCACTCGGTCACCCTCCCGCCATACGGGCGCCAAACAAGGCGATGATACCACCCAGAAAGGCCAAGATAAGCCTCGATGTCTTGTTCGCACCGAACCTTCACTCCCACATGGGAGGAACCGCCACGGCGGCAAAATCACGGGACATTCGTGACGAGATAAAGGCTCCCAGAACGACGCCGACGACAAACAGCATCTGCCAGTCCACCTTAAGTTTCGTATGGATAAAATATGAGGATTTCTCCACATGTTCCGAAGCGACGGCTTTTTCCAAGTAGCCTGCTGAACGGGCATACGTAGTCGATGCCCCAAAGTACTTGCCCGCGATAAGCACTGAAAGGCACAGCACGACACCCGCCAGTGCACCGGCAAGGTACGGAGACCAGCTTTTCTTCATTAAAGAGTTCATACCTCTGACATACCTCCTTCCAAGGTGTTATCATATCATTCGCTATGAAAATGTGATGCTTCAAATCAACACGACAGGACAATGAAAAAGTCTAGTCATGAAGCTGTTTAAAAAAGTAAAATGGCAATAGGAAAACTAGAGTTTAGAGTCTCCACGTAAAAAATGGTTAAAATTTATAAAAAATACTTGACTTTGCCGCGCATTCGCGCGGCCCATTTATCAATGGGCCTCCAGAAGAAAATTTTCTTTTGGAGG
>DSDU01000234.1 GCA_011056835.1 Deltaproteobacteria bacterium | reverse complement strand
TTTCTTTGAAGCCGCCCAGAAGCTTCTCCATGGAAAGAAGGGAGAACTCTATGCAGGGTATGTCTTTGATATTCGACCGGCCACCGACAACAAACCCTTTTTTGCTCATTTTTTTAAAATAGATAATATGATACGGTATGTCACATCCGGTGAACGAACGCTGATTCCCTTTATTGACTGGGGGTATGCGCTGCTCTGGCTGACAATGGTGATCCTTATTGTCTTCAGCGGATTTTTTATTCTTGCTCCCCTTCCCGGAATCGGACGCAACGGCCCGTCGAAATTTTTCATCCTTGTCTATTTCGGTTCACTCGGCCTCTCCTATATGTTTCTTGAAATATCGCTTGTCCAGAAGTACATCCGGTATCTCCATGACCCGGTCTATTCCGCTACAGTCGTGATCGCATCCTTTCTCGTCTTTTCAGGCATGGGGAGCATGCTGGGAGGAAAAATATCGGCACCGATGGGTCGATCGGTTCCGGTTGCCGCCGCCGTAATAATAATTGCAGGGATCGTTTACCTTTTTGCCGATCCTGTTTTGGAAGGGATCATGTCCGGCCTGCCTCTGGGACTGCGGCTCATCGTCTGTGCTGTTTTTATTGCCCCACTGGCCGTTCCCATGGGCATACCCTTTCCCGCAGGGCTCGCGAAGGTGGGGCATGGTCGCAAGGAACTCATTCCATGGGCATGGGGGATCAACGGTTTTTTTTCCGTTGTCGGCGTGTCGGGAGGCGCAATCATTGCGATTGGGTACGGTTTCAGTGCGGTTATCATTTGCGCCTTGATCCTGTACGGTATTGCCGCTGTTGCCGACAGGGTGCCGGGGTGCTTCAATGCCGAGCGAAACAGGGTTTTTGCTTTGTAATTGCGGATATGATATACAACAGGTGAAACATAACTCGGGGTGGAAAATGGGACTGGAATTGCAGATTGATAAAGTGGCGAAATTGATTGTTGACTCACGGAAGATTGTCGTATTTACCGGAGCAGGCATCAGCACCGAATCGGGAATTCCCGATTTTCGAAGTCCCGGCGGGATCTGGTCGAAGTTTGATCCCGAGGACTTTACGATTCAAAAATTCGTCAGCGATCCTGAAGCACGAAGGAAGCAATGGCAGTTTCTTGTGAAGAACGATTTTATGACGACGGCGGAACCGAATAACGCTCACATCGCCATTGCGGAGCTTGAGACGATGGGCAAGCTCGATGCCGTCGTTACTCAGAACATTGACAACCTTCATCAGAAAGCGGGTAATTCACCGGAGAAGGTTTTTGAGCTGCATGGCAATATGAGCTGGATACTCTGCATGGATTGCCGCAGCCGCTATCCATTGGACGAAATAAAGGTGCGGCTTGAACGGGGTGAGGAGATCCCGGAATGTGAGAACTGCGGCGGTATGCTGAAGCCCGACGTCGTACTTTTCGGGGAGGCGCTTCCGCAGGATGTTATGAGCGCCGCCGTTGATCACGCGAAAGCATGCGATCTTCTTATCGTTATCGGTTCTTCACTTGTGGTTTATCCCGCTGCATACATACCGGCCTACGCTTCGGAAGCCGGCGCGAAGTTGGTCATCATCAACATGACGGGAACATCATACGACGTCGTATCAAATGTCGTCATTTACAACAGGGCAGGGGATGTCATGAAGCGGATTGTCGATCGGGTCAAGGAAAGAATAACTCATTAGGGTGGCACTCAATATGTGTACCGTTCTCTTCTCGTTCAAAAGTCATCCTGAATATCCACTGATCCTTGCATCCAACAGGGACGAATTCCATGATCGACCCACAATGCCGGCAGCCTTCTGGGATGAACGTTTCGATCTGCTTGCCGGCAGGGACCTTAAAGCGTGCGGCACATGGCTCGGCATTACGAAAACAGGGCGTTTTGCCACACTCACCAATTTCAGAGCCCCCGCTTCCATGCGAGATGATGCGCCGACCCGGGGAAAGCTGGTGAGTAACTTCCTGTTGAGCGAAAAAAGTCCGGAAACGTACTTTCATGATATGCGGTTTAACGCCCACGAGTACAACGGATTTAACCTCCTTTTCGGGTATGTGTCCGAATTGTACTATTTTTCAAATAAGGATCATGGGTTCTGCCGGAAGGTGGCCCCCGGCCTCTATGGATTGAGTAATCATCTATTCGATACGCCATGGCCTAAAGTGGAACGTGGTAAAAAACTGCTGAGCGATGTCATGAGCGGGGGGAAGTCGATTACAGCGGAAATGATATTTGGTGTCCTCGCCGACACGTATCAACCTGACGATTCTCTCCTCCCCGATACAGGGGTGGGGCCGAAGTGGGAACGCATCCTTGCCCCCATCTTTGTTCAAAGTCCCGCTTATGGTACCCAGTTTTCCACGGTCATCATGGTCGATACAAAGAACCGGGTTTCGTTTACCGAGAGAGCTTTTCAGTCGAGACCCGATCAATACACGGAAAGAACATTTGAGTTCTCAATCACAGATGATAATAAAACCTGAAATTATATTTCTGTGTGGGCATGAGCGCAGCCAAGAGAATCGAGATAGAAGACACCATATGGAAAGATGAAAGGGGATGGGGCCTGAACCCGTTTGTCTCAGGTCATTTCGTTCCTGACGGACACTGTGATTCCCATGTCGTATCGATGAAACCGGGGGTAGTTCGGGGCAATCACTACCATACCAATGGGACCGAGCGGATGCTTATATGCGGCGGTCCCGCCCGTATACTCTCGCGATCGATTACAGAAGAAACGGTTCAGGTTATGATGGCCGATGGACGGATGCCGCTTCTGATCGAAATACCCGCCCATGTCGAACATGCCGTCAGGAATGAATCAAATGGGGACATCTACCTGGTCGTTTTCAGTGATATTCCCGCACCGGAAACCGTTCGCTGCCGATCCCTCGTTACGTGAATATTATGGAGGTTATTTGCTGATGGCAAAGCATGATTATCCCGATGTGCCCCGCGTCGGTGTCGGCGCCGTCGTAATTAAAGACGGCAGAGTACTGCTGGTCCGGCGGGGGATACCACCCAGTGAAGGATTGTGGGCCATTCCCGGCGGGCATGTGGAACTGGGGGAAACACTTCAGGAAACGGCCGAGCGGGAGATTCTTGAGGAAACAGGTGTTGTCGTCACGGCACGCAATCCGATTTATACGTTTGATCTCATTGAAAGGGACAAATCCGGCCGAATCCGTTTTCACTATATAGTCGTTGATGTCAAGGCCGATTATGTGAGTGGGGAACCCCGTGGTTCCGATGATGCGCTGGAGGCCCGCTGGCTGTCGTGGGACGAAATCCGGGAGCTTCCCGTATCGAATAACACGATAAAACTCCTGAAATCGATTAAATTTGCTTTATGATATTTCTGTAATTCCGAATCTCTGACGATTGTCATCAGGTCTTGGTGACAATCGGCACAAAGTGCCCCCCAATCTTTGCGGAAATATAATTTAAGCCGATGTTTTTCATAGAGAATCGCTCGGCGGTTCAATCATATGCAGTGATCTCAATGCGATCAATGATGTGCCGTGAATCTGTCTTGACATAAGGTCTAAAATAGTGCTTATTGAAAAAATCGGTGCTGAAATAGTTCAAGCAGTAATGAGGGCATATCAATCGGTTATGCCCGAACCTTTTGCAAAGATATAATTACAGCAGGTATTTCATTACTTATTCCTGATCAAATCTTTTACCTCATATTCAGTTCTTCTTATTCCACGGTGCACTAACTTTACAGTTTCATATGAGCCGGTATAAATTCGGAGGAGGTGCCTTTATGAAAGAGAAGAATATTCCAATGGTTATGTCTGTTGTCATTGTTGCATCCGTTTTCGCTTGCTGGGGAATAGTCAACGTTCCAGCTGATGCAGCAGAGAAAATCATTAAATTTAATGATAGAAGCTGGGACAGCATTCAGGTTCATAACCGCATTGCCGGTTTCATCATTGTACACGGTTACGGTTATGCGGTGGAATATCTTCCCGGAGAGACGACTGCCTTGCTTACCGCCCTTCAGCGCGGTGATACGGATGTTGACATGGAATCATGGACTGAAAATTCTCAGGAAATCTATGATAAGGGAATCAGCGAAGGAACGATAATAGACCTTGGTCCTAACTATCCAAACAGCTGGCAGAGTTGGCTGGTTCAGACCTTTGTTATCAAGGGAGATAAGAAGCGGGGGATCAAATCGATGGCCCCCGATCTGAAATCCGTCTTCGACCTCCACAAGTACTGGGAAGTTTTCAGAGATCCCGAAAATCCGAAAAAAGGGCGGTTTCATAATTCGATTCCGGGGTGGACTGTAACGAAGATCAACACGCAGAAACTCAAGGCATACGGGTTGGATAAATATTACACGGATTTAATTCCCGGCTCCGATGCAGCCCTTGCCGGTTCAATGGCAGCAGCTGTCAATAGAGGCAAACCATGGCTTGGATACTCTACTGGGCGCCGACCTGGATTCTCGGTAAATATGACATGACATCCTTTGAAGAACCATCCTATGACGAGGAAGTCTGGGATACGACCAAGGCTTGTGCTTTTCTGTCCGTTCAGGTGAACATCCTGGTTAACTCCAAGCTTCCTGAACAAGCTCCCGAGGTTGTTGAAATGTTAAGGAATTATGAGACAACAACAGCATTGAACAATGAAATCCTTGCCTATATGCAGGATACCAAGGGCAAGCCTGAAGATGGTGCCGTATGGTTTCTCAAGAATAAAGAACATGTCTGGACACCATGGGTTCCTGTCGATGTGGCCGAGAAAGTGAAAAAAGCAACGATATGACCGGTGCTGACGGTTTATCGACAGCAGTCCAGTAATGAGATGGAGCGATTGTTTCTTTTGCGTTCCATATGAAAAAAACAAGAGGGGCTGTTAATTTTAGTATTAATACGCAGTGGCACAAAGGATTCTCCAGCATGGGGTTGTATTATCTTCTTTAAAATTAGAATGTTGCCCATGGTTGCTTTTTCCGAGGTTGACGCAGGGATTTAAATATGCTTAGTTTAATAGCTCACTTGAAATATGCCGTCCATGAATAACTACATATAAAATAATATGAGGTGTCATTGCTTCAGGTGAATCTTCTGTTTTCATCGTATTAAAAGTTGTTATGTTCTAAACCGATCGGTGTACCCCGCCTAACTGCAGGGTACGTGTAATTACGTAATGAAAATAAGAATATGTCAACTATTCAGTCCTTATTTAAAATCATTAGCATGAGGAGGTTACAGTATGAGACGTTTTGTGAAACAGCCCGTAGTTGCTCTATTGATTGTGTGCGTTGCACTAAGTTTATCACTTCCGTTCAGTGCATGGGCCGGCAAGGAGACCATACGATTTGCTGATAAGAGCTGGGACAGTATTCAAGTTCATAACCGCATTGCCGGTTTCATTATCAAGAACGGCTACGGATATGATGTGGATTATACCCCCGGCGATAGCATTATGCTCATAACAGGCCTTATAGAAGATAATGTGGATGTTGATATGGAATCATGGACTGAGAATAATCAGGAACTCTATGACAAGGGTATTACATCAGGCAAAATTATTGATCTGGGAAGCAACTTTCCCGATAACTGGCAGGGATGGCTGGTTCCTACCTATATGATCAAGGGAGATGCAAAACGAGGCATCAAGCCCATAGCGCCTGATTTAAAATCGGTATCTGATCTGACCAAGTACTGGAAGTTATTTAAAGACCCCGAAACTCCGACCAAGGGAAGATTCTATAACTCCGTTCCGGGATGGGGCTGTACAAAAATCAATTCCGAGAAACTCAAGGCCTACGGACTTGACAAATATTTTAACGATTTCATCACCGGTTCCGATGCCGCGCTGGCCGGTTCGATGGCGGCTGCCGTAAAAAGAGGCAAGCCGTGGGTCGGGTATTACTGGGAGCCGACATGGGTACTTGGAAAACTTGATATGACGCGCCTGGAAGAACCTGCCTACAGCGAAGAATGTTGGAACAGTAATAAGGCCTGTGCCTATCAACCCGTTCAGGTCAATATTCTCATTAACAAAGGTATGATAAAAAAGGCTCCCGATATAGTTGAAATGCTGAAGAAATATGAGACAACAACGGCTATGGCAAACGAGTTTCTTGCCTATATGCAGGACACCAATGGCAAGCCTGAGGATGGTGCCGTGTGGTTTCTCAAGAATAAAGAACATGTCTGGACACCATGGGTTTCTGCCAGTGTGGTAAAAAAAGTCAAGGCTGCATTACCGTAACTGTGTGACATGGATACAATGGAACCAAATCAAAAAGATAATAGTTTCAAGAATGAAGAACGGGAAGTCTGCATAACCGTCGAAAGCCTCTGGAAAATATTTGGTGACAAGGGGCTTGACGTTCTCAAATCAGACCTTCGCAATGAACCCAAAGAGAATGTCTTGGAAAAAACAGGCTGCGTGATGGCGGTACGCGACGTTTCATTCACTGTGAACCGTGGCGAGTTCTTTGTAATTATGGGGCTGTCCGGAAGTGGAAAATCGACCCTGATCAGACTTTTACTGCGTCTTATCGAACCGACCGCGGGGGGAATTTATGTGAACGGTGACGATATCTGCCGGTACAACAGTGAGCAACTGATGAATTTCCGCCGTTATACGACCAGTATGGTGTTTCAGCATTTCGGATTATTGCCGCATCGGACAGTTCTCGATAATGTGGCCTATGGCCTCAAAATCAGGGGAATAGACAAGAAAGAAAGATATGACCGCGCCTATGAGGCGATTGAGACGGTCGGGCTGAAGGGATGGGAACAATACATGCCGAAGGCACTCAGCGGCGGCATGCAACAGCGCGTCGGAATTGCCAGGGCCCTTGCAAACGACACGGAGATTCTCTTTATGGATGAGCCGTTCAGTGGTCTCGATCCCATGATTCGCCGGGAGATGCAGGATGAATTGATCGAGCTGCAGGATAAAGTTCACAAGACCATTCTTTTTGTCACGCACGACCTTCATGAAGCGCTGAAAGTTGGAGATCGCATCGTCATCCTCAGAGACGGTAAAATTGTTCAGATCGGCTATCCCGAGGATGTCATTTCGTCACCTGCCGATGATTATGTCCGTGAATTCGTGCAGGATGCATCCCCTGCCAAAGTGCTGACAGCAGGGCGGATCATGGATCAGCCCGATGCTCTCTTGTATGAATGGCAAGGGTTGAAAGCGGCCCTTCATATTTTGAAAACGGCAAAGGAAGAGCATGTTTTCATGCTCGGCAGAAATCGAAAGCTGTTGGGCATTGTAACGACAAAACGCCTGAAAAACATCATTAAGAATACGGGGGCGACACTGAAAGATGCTCTTAATGAGGAGGATCTGAAAGTCGTATCGCCCGAAACGACTCTTGAGGACTTATTCCCCTTGGCCGCGGAAGCCGAGTACCCCATTGCTGTTGTCGACGACGAAAGAAGATTTCTGGGAGAGATACAGATCAGTTCGATTTTTGAGAATATGATTCAGGATAAGGGTGACACCAATGCATGAGTTCCCCGAATTTTTGGCAATACCTCTTGCGGAATGGGTTGACGCACTCATGAGCTGGCTGCTCGATACATTCGGAACACTCTTTGATGTTATCGGACATGTCATGCTCATACTGCTGCTTTATATCGAAAAGTTTTTTCTCTGGCTTCCCTGGTGGGTCGTCATCGCAGCGGTATTTCTGGTAGCCTGGCGGGTTATCGGTAAATGGTGGCACGCCCTTTTTCTGGCGGGCCTTCTTTTTTTGATCGGAACCTTCGGGTACTGGAACCTTGCCATGATGACGTTGGGGCTTACGGCGGCTGCTGTCATTGTATCACTTGCGGTAGGACTTCCCACGGGAATTATTATGGCAAAAAGTGACCTCGTCGAGTCAATCGTCAAGCCTATACTTGATGCCATGCAGACCATGCCGAGCTTCGTATATCTCATTCCGGCGCTCATGTTTTTCGGTCTCGGTAAGGTTCCGGCGCTTATCGCTACACTGATCTATGCCATACCTCCGGTTATTCGTCTGACCAATGTAGGAATTCGGCAGGTATCGCAGACTGTATTGGAGGCCGCACGCGCCTTGGGTGCAAGTCCCCGTCAGATTCTCTTTGATGTTGAAGTTCCCTTGGCGATACCATCGATCATGGTGGGGATAAACCAGACAACGATGATGGCGCTGGCAATGGTGGTGATCGCCTCCATGATCGGTGCTCGAGGGCTGGGACTGGAAGTGTTGCTCGCAATTAATCGGATCGAAGTCGGCCGGGGATTCGAAGCGGGAATCAGCATCGTATTTCTCGCGATTGTCATCGATCGACTCACCCATGCCCTTGCTGCGGGCCGGCATGATACAAAGACCGGGTGATGCTGAGCGAACCATGAACGGAGGAACCGGCCGAACAGCCCGGCTCCCCCCTCGATGCTTACTTAGATTTGATAGACTCTTTCTCCAGGCAGAACGGTAAAACCGTTTTTGACAAGAACATCGATTGCTTCATCAGTGCGGTCGAACCTGAAAATGATCAGTGCGTTGTCCCCGCTTCTATCAACGAATGCGTATGTATATTCAACATTGATTCCGTTTTTTGAGACGATTTCTACAATACTGTGAAGCCCCCCGGGTCGATCCGGGACCTCTACGGCGACGACGGCCGTCCGTCTTACGGTGAATCCACCGGACTGGAGAGCTTTTTCCGCCGTATCGATATCGTTGACAATAAGCCGCAGAATACCGAAGTCCGACGTATCGGCCAACGACAATGCCCTGATGTTAATATTCGCGTCTCTTAAAACCCTGGTGACATCTACAAGCGAGCCCGGCTTATTTTCAAGAAATATCGATATCTGTTCAACTTTCATAATCGCTGCTCCTTTTTTCTATTATATGGATCTCTTGTCGACGACACGCTGGGCTTTTCCTTCGAACCGCTGCAGACTTTTCGGTTCCACCAGTTTGACTGCCGCCGTCACTCCCAGGTAATCCTTGACATCCTTGGCGATGCGCCGTTCTACATTTTGAAGGGTACGCACTTCGTCGGAGAACATGGCTTCACTTACCTCCACTCTGATTTCCAGTGTATCGAGTGTTCCGTCGCGATCGACGATCAGCTCATAATGAGGTTCGAGACCTTCAATGTCGAGAAGAACCTGTTCAATCTGCGACGGAAAAACATTCACACCTCTGATGATCAGCATGTCGTCGCTCCGTCCCGAGATGCGTGCCATTCTCGTGAGGGTCCTGCCGCACCGGCACGGTTCCTTCATTAAACGGGACATGTCCCGTGTCCTGTAACGAATCAACGGGAAGGCTTCCTTGGTAAGCGTCGTAAAAACGAGCTCTCCCGCCTGGCCGTTCGGAACGACGTTACCCGTTACGGGATCAATCGTTTCAACAATAAAATGATCCTCGAATACATGGAGACCGTTTTTTCCTTCCGCGCATTCCATCGCAACGCCGGGACCGATAACTTCGGAAAGTCCGTAGATATCGAGTGCGGTGATGTTAAGCTTGGCCTCAATTTCCTGTCTCATCTTTTCGCTCCACGGTTCGGCGCCGAGAACGCCGGTGCGAAGTTTCAGCGACCTCATATCTATACCCAGTTCGTCTCCCTGTTCGGCGAGGTAGAGGGCATATGACGGAGTGCAGCAGATTGCCGTGGGGCCGAAATCCTGCAGGATCATGAGCTGTCTCTTCGTGTTTCCTCCTGAAATCGGGACGACACTCGCGCCAAGCATTTCAGCGCCGTAGTGGGCGCCGAGCCCTCCAGTGAAAAGCCCGTATCCGTATGCGTTATGAATGATGTCGTTTTTGGTAAGCCCCGCAGCCACAAATGATCTGGCCATGAGCCGCGACCATGTATCAATGTCACGCTTCGTATACCCCACAACGGTTGCCTTTCCCGTTGTCCCCGATGATGCGTGGAGCCGTACAATACTGCTCATCGGAACGGAAAACAGACCGAACGGGTAATTATCTCTTAAATCCTGTTTCGTCGTAAAGGGCAGTTTCCTAATATCTTCCAAAGACTGAATATCATCAGGGGTGACACCTGCTTCGTCGAAGGCCTTTTTATAAAAACCAACCGTATGATAGACCCGTTGAGCCACTTGTTGCAGTCGCTTCAGTTGTAATGCTTCCAGCGCTTCTCGCGGCAGTGTTTCGAACTCCTCATTGAAAATCATGACATCGCCTCCTGTTGTGGTCATTATCTCTTACGCTTATAAACGGTCTCCGTTGCGAATCATCCGTTCGTGGATCATCTGCCGGGGGATGGTGCGGAAAGGGTTATCCCGTGAAAAAACGTAGTGATAAGAAACTTAACATATTGATATCTCTAAAGCAACCTATAAAAAGAATCTCATTGCACCGGGAGATAGTATACTGTTCCGCACGGGGAGGATTACATATCACCTGAGGAATCCCTTGTTATAGAGGCAGTTCAAATGGTATAAGTTCCTAGCTCACAGAGGAGGTCGACGTGTGAGAAAACGGATAATCATTATCATTTTTGTGCTTCTTTTCCTTGGAGTCGGGTCATTCGTGTATGTGGGACAGCGTAAGGTCAGATCCGAAGCCCGCTATTACTCAGGCACGATCGAGGCAACACAGGCTCAGCTTGCCTTTCAGGTCGGCGGTGTGGTGAGCGTCATTTACACCGATGAAGGCGAGAAGGTGAAGACGGGTAAGCTTCTGGCCGAACTTGATAGATCGCCCTACCAGGCACGGTACGAAGAATCTGTTGCCGTAGCCCACCAGGCACTGAAAAATCTGCAACGAAATGAAACCATCCTGGAGGTCTACCTGAAAACACTTCCCGCCGATGTGAAGAGGGCTGAAGCCGGCGTCGACAGCACGGAAGCCGTCATGAAAGAAGCGCTCAATAACAAGGACCGTTACGACAGTCTCTATAAAAAGGATGTGGTGTCCCGACAGGAGTGGGAGTCGGTTACGCTGAAATACGAAACGGCTGTGGCTCGGCGATCCGAAGCCAGAGCTATCTTGAGACAGGCTCAAAGCAATCTCAAGAAGATTGACGTGACCAAAAGAGAGATTGAGGTTGCACAGGCTCAGTATACGGCAGCACAGGCATCGGTTGCTTACACGGCGGTCCAACTTGGATACACTCAGTTGAAGGCTCCGTTCGACGGAATCGTGACAAGTCGCAATGTCGAAGTAGGTGAGGTTGTAACAACGGGGCGAGAGGTTTTGACTCTGTCGGATCTTTCAACGGTGGATCTGAAAATCTTTGTAGGGGAGACAGAGATAGGGAACGTGAAACCGGGTGGAAACGTCGACGTGAAAATAGATACTTTCCCCGATCGGATCTATACCGGAACAGTTGCGTTCATCTCTCCCGAGGCGGAATTCACACCCAAGATAATACAAACCCACAAAGAGCGGGTAAAGCTTGTTTATCTTGTAAAAATATCCATTCCAAATTCTGATCTGACCCTGAAAACGGGAATGCCGGCCGATGCCTGGTTGCGTTAGTGATTATCCGTTATCTAACCCGGAGAGAAAGGTGGCCGATCACAGCTTCATCGACGTAAGAAAAGTTTCAATGAGCTTTGGTCCGATCACTGCGGTGGATGAGGTGTCATTCACGGTGGCAGAGGGCTCTGTCATGGGACTTGTCGGCTCAGACGGGGCGGGGAAATCCACCCTTCTGAGGATGATGGCCACCATGATCAAACCGACATCAGGTGTCATCACGATTGACGGACTTGATGTGATTCGCGATAAGCGGCTGATAAAGACGAAGATCGGCTATATGCCTCAGCGGTTCGGTCTTTATGAAGACCTGACCGTAAAAGAAAACATTGATTTTTTCATGGACATCTTCGGCATTTTCGGTGCCGAGCGAAAAATAAGACGTGATCGTTTCCTCGGTTTTTCAAATCTTCTCCCCTTTGTCGACAGGATTGCAGGTAATCTTTCCGGTGGCATGAAACAGAAACTGGGACTGGCTTGTGTTCTCGTTCATCAACCGCGGATACTTATCCTCGATGAGCCCACCAATGGGGTCGATCCCGTCTCGCGACAGGAATTCTGGGATATCCTTTTCCAAATGAATAAGCAGGGGATGACGATCGTCATATCCACGGCATATCTCGATGAGGGGGAAAAATGTGACTGTCTCACACTGATGCACCGGTCCCGGGTGGTCGATTCCGATGTTCCCGATAAAATTCGGGCTGATTCCCCCAGCCTCGAAGAGGCCTTGATTCGTCGGATACGTGATGAAGACGAGGATTTGATTCATGACAACTTTAAGTTCTGATGCCATCTCCGTGCAGGACCTGGAACGGCGATTTGGTGACTTCATTGCGGTTGACCGGATTTCATTTTCCGTCAAGAAAGGAGAGATTTTTGGTTTTCTCGGTTCGAACGGATCGGGAAAATCGACGACAATCCGCATGCTCTGCGGCATTCTGACTCCCACATCGGGTCGCGGTATCGTGGCGGGGTATGATATCTGGACGGAGTCTGAAGAGATCAAACAATCCATCGGGTATATGTCGCAGAAATTTTCTCTCTATAAGGAATTAACCCCTTTTGAAAATATCCGATTTTATCTCGGTGTCTATAATATTCCACCGGAACTCTGGCGTGAACGAACCGAATGGATTCTTGAGCTTGCACGTCTCTCCGATGTCAGGAATCGACGTACCCAGGATCTCCCTCCCGGATGGAGACAGCGTCTGGCATTGGGCTGCGCGCTGCTTCACAAGCCGGATATTATTTTTCTCGACGAACCCACGTCAGGCGTCGATCCTCTTACACGCCGGCACTTCTGGGACTTCATCGCTTCTCTTGCACAAACCGGGGTGACCGTTTTTGTGACGACTCATTACATGGATGAAGCCCTTAATTGTGAGCGGATTGTGTTGATCAACGAAGGAAGAATTGTTGCCGTGGGAAGTCCTTCCGAGTTGATCAGTACGACCGTCCCCGACAAGGCCGACGGGGATCTCAATGATGTTTTTATCGCCTTAATGTCACGGAGCAATATGTGAGCATTGTTAAAATTCAATCAATAGCCCGCAAGGAATTCTATCATCTTATTCGAGACTTTCGAAGTCTGTATCTCGCCTTTGCGATTCCGCTTTTACTGATTCTTTTGTTCGGGTATGCGTTGAGTCTCGATGTTGATAATGTGAAAACCGTCGTGGTGGATTATGACCGATCATCGCTGAGCCGTGATTTTGTCAGAAAACTCGATGCATCCACCTATTTTGATGTCCCGGGATATCTGTCGAACAGTTGGGAAGTAACGGAATACCTGGATAACGGCTGGGCGACCATGGCAATCATTTTTCCACCCGATTGGATGGAAACCATCACGGCAGACCGTAACGCGTCTCTCCAGATCCTGCTTGACGGAAGCGATCCCAATTTCGCGAGCATAACGGCAGGGTATATTACGAGATATGTGGCTGAATATAATAATAGACTTCTCCTCGATTTTCTTGATCGTAAGGGGATGGAGAAAATCAAGCAGCCCATCGACGGCAGAATCAGAGTCTGGTTCAACGAGGACCTTGAAAGCCGGAATTTCATCATTCCCGGTATCATCGCCATCATTATTATGATCGTGGGGGCCATGCTGACGTCGCTCATTGTTGCCAGAGAGTATGAAAACGGCACGATGGAAACCATATTGTCTCTTCCTATCGGAGCCGTCGAGTTTTTAATCGGCAAGGCCATTCCCTATTTCTTCATCGGTCTCACTGATGTTCTGATATCAGTGCTCATGGGTCAACTGCTGTTCGGGGTTGTTATTAAATCAAGCTTTTGGCTCCTGGTGCTCGCCGCTTCACTGTATCTTTTTGTTGCGCTGAGCCTCGGCTTGCTGATTTCAATACTGACCAAGTCTCAACTGGTGGCAAATCAGGTGGCTGTTCTGATTACATACCTGCCGTCTCTCTTGCTTTCAGATTTTGTTTTTCCCATTGTCAATATGCCGAACATTCTTCAGGTCATTACCTACATCGTGCCTGCAAAATATTTTATCGATATCCTCAACGGGTTGTATCTGCGGAATCTTGGATTGGATATGTTATGGCCGAGTTATGCAGTTCTCGGTGTCATGGTTTTATTTCTTTCGATTTTCACACTTGCCAAGTTGAAACAGGAAGGTCTGTGATATGAGCTGGCTTCGGATCAGAGAGCTGGTGCGTAAAGAGTTTATTCAACTTTTCAGGGATAAAAAGAACAGGCCCATTCTGATTATCGCCCCTCTGGTTCAACTGCTCGTCTTCGGTTATGTAGTGTCAACGGATATCAGGACGGTAACCCTTGGATTTCTCGATCAATCAAAGACGAGAGAGAGTCGCATGGTCATCGATGCCTTCAATGCCAACAAAACGTTTCATCTCGCGTATATTACTGAAAATCCTGATGAATTAGAACAACTGCTTTTAAGAAGAAAAATAGATCTTGCCATCAAGGTACCTCCCGATTTTGGAAAACAGATACGGAAGGGTGAGACGGCTTCCGTTCAGATTCTGGTCGACGGCAGTATGAGCAACATGGCCGGGGTGAGAATTGCCTATACAAACCTGATTCTGGACGGTCTCAATCAGCAATTGATCAAAGAATTGCATCCTTTCAGGATGGATTATGGAAATATTGATGCACGGATCCGAACCTGGTACAACCCGAATCTTTACAGTCAGAATTTTTTTGTCCCCGGAATCGTTGCCTTTCTGGTCATG
The DNA here is from genome assembly GCA_011056835.1 of Deltaproteobacteria bacterium. Lineage (GTDB taxonomy): Bacteria > Desulfobacterota > Syntrophia > Syntrophales > UBA6807 > DSDU01. Next base: position 5,411 of record DSDU01000234.1, on the reverse strand, counting down.
ATCCTGACGCTTCTTTTTACGTCCATGGCGGTTATTAAAGAAAAAGAGGCGGGAACAATGGAGCAGCTCATGGTGACTCCCATCAGTCCGTTCGAATTGATTTTGGGGAAAACGATACCATATATCATCATCGCCATCACTCAGATGATCGCGGTCACTGTTTTCGCCGTCTTCTGGTTTCAGATTCCCCTGGAAGGGAGCATTGTTATCCTTTCAATCGCCACCTGCCTGTTTCTCCTGAGCACTCTCGGGATCGGACTTTTCATATCAACGATAGCGGCAACTCAACAGCAGGCAATGATGACGACATTCTTTTTTCTTCTCCCCTTTTTTATGCTCAGCGGATTTGTTTTTCCCATCGCCAATATGCCCGAAGTCGTTCAGTGGTTGACGTATCTGAACCCGCTCCGGTATTTCCTGATCGTTATTCGTGGGATCTTTTTAAAAGGTGTGGGGTTGGATGTTCTGTGGCCGCAACTGGCAGCAATGGCGATTCTCGGACTGTTTGTTTTTCTCGGGGCAGTGAGGAGATTCAGAAAGCGGTTTGATTAAGAACTATCGGTCATCAGTCGTCATCTTTCGGGGAGCGGCTTCAGTGTGAGGTAGTTCACGATCGGCTTTTGTGTTGACGGGAGATCATGTTTACTGGTACATATGACCGGTAAAAGACAGAAGGAGGGGGCGATGAAGGTTGTATATCACAAAGATTTTAACCGGTCCTACTGTTCTGATCCCGCTGCTGCCGAGGGACGGATCGAGGCGATTTATGATGCCATTCGCGACAGTGTTACCTTTATTGAAGCGGTTCCTGCAGCGATGGAAGATATCGAAGCCTGTCATACTGAGTATCATATAGATCACATCAGGCGTCTCGGACTGTTTGACATCGCAGCATTGGCGGCGGGCGGTGCGATTCAGGCGGCATCCATAGGTATGGGAGAACCCTGTTTCGGCTTGATCCGGCCGCCGGGACATCACGCCTCCGCAAACAGCGCATGGGGATTCTGCTTTTTCAGCAATATGGCGATTGCTGTTTCAAGGCTGAAGCGGGAGAACAAAATCTCCACGGCCCGGATACTTGATATTGATCTTCATTTCGGTGACGGAACCGTTAATATTCTGGGGAATTCCGACTATGTTTCCATATGCAATCCCCACGGTATGGATCCGAATAACTACTTGAAAATAGTTGAAGAATTTCTGTCCGAAGATACGGATATAATCGGCATTTCCGCCGGCTTTGACAATCATAGGGAAGATTGGGGCGGGTTGCTGTATACGGAAAATTACAGAGAAATCGGAAGAATGGTTCGCCTGGCGAGCCAAAGAAGCGGCGGTGGGTGTTTTGCCATTCTCGAGGGTGGATACAATCATCGGGTTATAGGTCAGAATGCCCTTGCTTTGATCGAGGGTATGAACGAAACCTGAATGTTTGTCTGCTTTCGGTCTTTAAACGTTATCGAAGTAAATCTGTGAATGGGGGTAGTGGCTGTCTAGGAGGTTCTTGATTGCTCGTTGTTCGTCTTCTTTTAAGATCGGATCGACCATACTGATCGGGAGTCCCGATTCATCTGTTCTTTCTTTCCATGATACGACATAACCGGCGACACGAATAAAGCGGCATCCGCCGATTCCGCAACAGGCGTTGTCAACGGTAGCGATTCCTACCGTATAGAGAACAGTTCTATCTTTGAAGACCAGACATTCTTCTTCTGAAAGATAATAACTGCCGGCGATAAATCGTACTTCTTCCTCCAAAGTTCCGTGAAGATATTCGTTCATATATTGACGCCCTTTCATTGTGTCGGCCTGTGGTACGGGACCGCCGTCCGGTTATTTGCCGATACAGAATGTCGAAAAAATTCTGTCGAGAACGTCTTCAGGTGCCGTATCTCCGACAATTTCACCCAGTGCATCGAGTGCTTCTTTTATATCCAGAGCGGAAAACTCAGGCGACATCCCCTGTAAGACGGCAGCGTATGCGGCATGAAGATGTTCACTTGCCTTTTCAAAAGCTTCCTTATGTCGGAGGTTGGTGAGCACGATGTCGGATTGATCATCATCGTTCAGGGCTTTCCTGGCAATGGCATATAATTTTTCCCTGAGTTCGGCAAGCCCGTCTCCCTGCTTTGCTGATATCCGATGGGGAATATGAGTATGAATGTCTTCGAGGTCGCTGTCGTTAAGTATGTGCGGAAGATCTGATTTATTAATAACCACCATCGATTGCTTTCCCTTATTCCGGTCGATGACTTCCCTGTCTTCAGCCGTGAGAGCAGTGCTGCCGTCGAGGAGAATGATGACCACATCGGCGACTGATGCCTTTTCCCATACCAGCTTTATGCCCTCCTTCTCAATGACATCTTCTCCGTTTCGAACACCTGCCGTGTCGATGAGCTTGATCGGGATGCCTTTGATATGAAGATCTCCTTCAATGAAATCCCGGGTCGTTCCCGGAATGGGCGTAATGATAGCCCTCTGTTCCCCGAGCAGTTTATTCAGCAGGCTTGATTTACCTACATTGGGTTTTCCCGTGATGACGACGGTCAATCCGCTGCTTGCTATTTTCCCCTCTCGATAGGTGGCAAGAATTTCACCGATGTTGTCGATGATCTGCCGAATCATGCCGGATGTATTCGAAGATGATGTAAGATCAAGATCTTCTTCGGTAAAATCAATGGTGATTTCGAGGTGTGACAGAATATCGATTAAGGACGACCTCAGTGACTGTACCTTGTGTGATAACCTTCCCTTGAGGTGAGAAAGTGCCAATTCGATGCCCCGGTTCGTTTGAGCATGAATGAGATTAATAACCGCCTCGGCCTGGGAAAGATCCATCCGATCATTAAGGAATGCCCGCTTGGTGAATTCACCGGGCTCCGCAGGCCGTGCTCCCTCAGCCAGCACTGCTTTCAGAATCCCGTCGACCAGTGCCGGACCACCATGACAATGAATCTCGACGGTATCTTCACCGGTGTATGAATGAGGCTTTCTCATAACGGTTAGCAAAACTTCGTCGAGCATCATGCCGGTTTCAGGAACGACGATATCTCCGTGATAGAGATGATGGCTTCGAAAGGAGACAGTGGCCTGTTTCGGTCTGAACAGCCGAAACCCAATTTTCTCCGCTTCCGGGCCGCTGATTCGAATGATTCCGATGCCACCGACTCCATGTGGTGTGGCAATTGCCGCTATCGTGTCTTCGTGGATCGACATACGATTTAACTTTACCATTTCAGCATTTCAGATTTGATGAGTTATGACGGTTCTTATTTTTCCAGTCTTCGCCCGTCAATGGCTCGGTTTTTACCAGGCTGGAAATGATCAGCCACGTGCATGTCCATATACTATGACGTTAAAAATATCACCACAGGGACACAAAGGGCACAGAAAAAAACGTGTAAAGAAGTCTTTACTGAAAAACTTATACAATGTTCATTACCTTGCGGTTCCATCGTGCCGGAATTATCAGAACAGCAATTTCCTGCAGGGAAAGGACATCTCACGGAAAGTTTCTGTGTGGTCGGATATCTCCGCTGAAAGAAGCGCTGACGGGATTTAACAGGTCACAGTATAAATACTGTGGTTCTCTGTGGTTTGTCGACAACCCGATCAAAAATGCATGCGTGTGATGAAAAGCGTGAAGCAGTTGATCCAGTCTGTTGAAAATAGGCAGATGAACATGATGCACGCTCCTCTTCCGCAGGTAATCGTCCTCGGGTAACCTTTCAGTTCTTCTTTGCCGGCAGGATGATTATTTTTCTGTAATTACCTTCGCCGCGGCTTTTGGTCATGAGCTGTTTGTCGTCCTGCAGAGCAAGGTGAATTATTCGGCGATCATGGGCATTCATGGGATTGACAGTTACCGGCTTTCTCGTTCGTTTTGCTTTTTGGCCCAGTTTTTCAGCCAGTGCGATCAATGTTTTTTCCCGTCTCATTCGATAATCTTCGGTATCCAGGATGATCCTTTTCCGTTCTTTTCCGTTTTTATTTGTTGCCTTATTGATTATATATTGCAGGGCATCGAGCGTTTGCCCCCCCTTGCCGATGAGAAGCCCACTGCCATCGCCTTCGATTCTCAGATTGATGGTATCGTGTGTTTCATCAATATTGACGGGGAAATCCAGCCCCATTCGTTGGAGGATCCCGTGGAGGACCTCTTTTGCTTTGACAGCGAGGGATTCGCCGTTGTCGTCAGCCACCGTCGCTTCCATTGGGTCTGATGCTGTTTGTGGTACCGGCTGAGTTTCAATTTTTTGTTCATGCTCATTATCGCGGTCACCTTCCATGGCAAGATCAAAGGACATAACACTCGCTCTTATACAAGCTTTTTTTGATCCGATAATTCCCAAAAAGCCCGAAGATCCTTCGGATACAATTTCGATGTTCAGTCTTTCCCGGGGCAATCCGAATTCCTTGCATGCTTTTTCGATGGCTTCATCGATGGTCTTTCCTTCAAGATCTAATGTTTTTCTATCCATACTGCTACCTCGTCTCAGGACGTCCTTTTATTTACTAAGTATTGCTGCCCGATGCTCAAAATGTTGTTAAAGAGCCAATATATAACCAACCCCGAGGGAAAGTTTAAAAACAAAAATGTGAAAATAACGGGCATCCACATCATCAGCTTCTGCTGCATATCATCTCCACCGGGGGTGGGTGTCATTTTCTGTTGCAGGAACATTGTTGCTCCCATAATAATCGGTGTTACGTAATAGGGATCTTTTGCCGAAAGATCCTGTATCCAGAGGAAAAAGTGGGCATGACGAAGTTCAATCGAATAGAGCAGGGCCTTATACAAACCAAAAAAGACAGGGAGCTGTATCAGCATGGGCAGACAACCGCTCATGGGATTTACCTTGTGAATTCTGTAGAGCCCCATGACCTCCTGGTTCAGCCGTTGTTTGTCATCCTTGAATTTCTCCCGGATCTTTGCTATTTCCGGTTGCAGCTTCTGCATTTCTTTCATCGAACGATAACTGATGTTACCGAGAGGCCAGAACAGTATTTTTACAAGAATTGTCAGGATAATGATTGCCACCCCGTAATTGTCCACGTAGTTGTTGACGAATTTCATGATGTACAGAAGTGGAAGAGCAAGCCATTTTATCCAGGAGCCGTAATCGATGGAATTTTCAAGACCGACTCCTTCTGCTTTGAGGGTGGCGTATTCCTTTGGTCCGATGTACGCGTTATACTTAAATGTTCCTGATTGGCCGGGAAGAATGATGTTATTGGGGCCCTCCAGAGCAACGGAAACAACGTCATCGTCGCCCTTCGATATGATCAGGTTTGTCAGCGAAGGCTGCTGAGGTATCACCGAAGCGATGAAATATTTACTTTCGAATCCGCCCCATGAAACATCCGGACCGAGCATCTTTGGCTTGTCGAGTTTTTTCAGTTTTTCCGTA
>DSDU01000003.1 GCA_011056835.1 Deltaproteobacteria bacterium | reverse complement strand
GTAGTAAGGTATATCTTTCGAGCATGATATCGTCAATCCGCATACCTTAGCATCTTCATTTAAGCTCGTCCCGCGGAACAGGTCGTGCCGAGAGGTCATGAAAGGAAGCACTCCGCCATGAATGACGTAGATCTCATGAACGCCGTTTCTCTCATGAAAGAATCGAAATATACCGTTGTCTTTAGCGGAGCGGGGATTTCCGTCGAAAGCGGCATCCCTCCCTTTCGTGGTCCCGACGGCATATGGACGTACAACGATCCATCATGTCTTACATTGCGATACTTTCGAAAAGAGCCCAAAAAATCATGGGAATTGATCAGGAAAATCTTCTACGAAACTTTTGTGACCGCTCAACCGAACGCAGCCCACAAGGCCATTGCCGATCTCGAAAAAAGCGGTCATATTCATTCAGTTATTACCCAGAACATCAATGATCTCCATCAGAAAGCCGGCAGCCGATCAGTCTATGAATATCACGGAACGATAAAAAGGCTCGTCTGCGTGGAATGTTTTCGAATGGTTGAATCGAACAGCATCGACCTCACCGCGCTTCCCCCGATCTGCCCCGATTGCAGCGGAATCCTCAAACCCGATTTTGTTTTTTTCGGCGAATTTATCCCGGAGGAGATCAATAGCCTGTGCCTCGGTGAGGCGGAATGCGCAGATGTCATGCTGGTAATCGGAACATCCGGTTCCGTTAAACCGGCATCGATGCTTCCTTTTGCCGCAAAACGCGTGAGAGCCTCCATCATAGAAGTCAATATTGCCCCCTCCGCCTATACACATCACATTACCGACATCTATTTTCAAGGCAGGGCAACGGATGTGCTGACCACAATAGCGGACAGGATCACTGACAACCGACAGCGAGTGTTATACAAATAAACCAAATATTCACCGCCCCTCATATGTATGACAAAGAACTGAGAAACGGTGCGCACCCCGCCTATTCTGATGACTGGAACAATTACAGAACTATGATATAATGCCTGTGTCATATTTGGAGGTTCATCATGCAACGATGGAACGGTTGGGGTGATGATGCGATTTCTCTTGATTTGCCACTGCGAGCCGAAAAGCATTTGCAAGAGATCATCGGCGAGGGAACACCCCGTGATGATTATCCACTTGATCAGCTCATTGATCGTGTCCCCGCATCACGGCTGCCAAAGCACCGCCTTATTTCAACCGATCCCCGCCAGCGTATATTGCATGCACACGGACAGAGCCTGCCTGACTGGATCGGTTTCAGGGGAGGCACACTGAACCGCTTTCCCGACGGTGTCGCCATGCCGGCAAGCATTGACGACATCCAGGAACTGCTCGATTTTGCGGAAAAACACAGATCGATCATCATACCCTACGGTGGCGGAACAAGCGTCGTCGGCCATCTGACCGTTCCGGAAGGAAAACACCCCGTTCTCAGCCTGTCGCTCAAGCAGTTCAATCGCCTGATTGATCTCGACCTTTACAACCGACTTGCGACCTTTGAGGCAGGGGTGCGGGGTCCCGATCTCGAAGCACAGTTGCGGGCAAAAGATTTCACCCTGGGGCATTTTCCTCAGTCCTTCGAATATTCGTCACTCGGAGGATGGATTGTCACCCGCGCCGTCGGGCAGGAATCCACCTATTACGGGCGGATGGACCAATTGTTTGCAGGGGGAAAGATGCTCACTCCCAGAGGTTCGATCACGCTCCCCCCCTTCCCGGCGTCGGCAGCAGGACCTGATATGAGACATCTGCTGATGGGATCAGAGGGAAGACTGGGGGTCTTGGCTATAGCGACGGTCAAGATTTCGCCACTGCCGGAACGACATGATATTCACGGCGTTTTCTTCCCCTCGTGGAAGAATGCCATTGAGGCTGTAAAAGAGCTCAGCGGCAACCATCTGCCCCTTTCCATGGTGCGCCTGAGCAATCCGGCGGAAACAACAGTGAATCTCTTACTGGCAGGTTATGAAACACAGGTCTCCCTGTTGAAACGCTATTTGAAATTCAGGGATATTCCCGAGGAGGAAGCATGCATGTGTCTCATCGGATTTATCGGCTCTCGGCGGATGATATCGGCGACACGACGGGAAAGTTCATCCATCGTTGACGACTTCGATGGTGTCTTCGTGGGGAAAACAATGGGAGAAGCCTGGAAAAAGCATCGATTCCGCAGTCCTTACCTTCGCAACACGCTCTGGGATCTGGGATATGCCGTTGATACAATAGAAACGGCAGTCACCTGGGATCGCGTCACCTCAACGATGCGCGCCATGGAAAACGCCATTCGCTACAGCCTTGAATCATCCAAGGAGAAGGTCCAAACGTTTTCTCACCTTTCCAGTGTTTACCCGACAGGGTCAAGCGTGTACACTACCTGTGTCTTCAGACTGGGAGCAACACCGGATGAGACTCTGGCTCGCTGGATGACGATTAAACAGGCAGCCAGTGATGCCATCATCGCCGGCGGCGGAACGATCAGTCACCAACACGGTGTGGGAACAGACCATAAAGCCTATCTCAAAGCCGAAAAGGGCGATGTCTGCATGGACATAATCCGCATGGCATGCCTGCACGTCGATCCCGACGAACAGATGAATCCGGGAAAACTTATTTGATGACCAACAGTTGAGAAGATAATACTCAAGAACCGCACTAAATCGTCGATCATATGAAACTTTGATTATGTCTTTTCGTATCGGTTGCTGTTATAAAGACCTATCAATGTTCCGAGGAATATCTTATGAACATATGCAACATCCCCGATCGCTGGGATCTCGTCGTCATCGGCGGAGGCATCACCGGCGCCGGAATCTTTCGTGAAGCGGTTCGAATGGGAATACGGGTACTTCTCGTTGAACGCGTGGACTATGCCTGGGGAACATCGAGCCGCTCATCGAAACTGGTTCATGGAGGCCTTCGCTATCTCAAAGAAGGGAAAATTCTCCTCACCAAGGCGTCCGTGGAAGAACGGGAGCGTCTGCTGGAGGAAGCGCCGGGACTGGTGGAAATCCTCGGGTTTCTCATGCCCGTTTATAAAGATCAGAACCCCGGCAGAACCGCCCTCAGCGCAGGGCTCACCCTGTACGACATGATGGCTCGTGGGCACGGGCATGAATTTCTGGAGACTCAGGAATTTTGCATGATGCTGCCCCATGTCAAGGAACAGGGGCTCACCGGGGGGTTCCACTTTTATGATGCCAAAGTCGATGATGCTCGGTTGGTACTCCGTCTGATAACTGAGGCCGTCGCATCAGGCGGCACAGCTCTCAATTACACGGAAGCAACGGAAATTCTGAGGAATGGAAGCGGAAATGTTTCAGGATTGATTGTTCACGACACCGAAAAAGGCAACCTGCGGGAACTGTCCACGTCGGCAATCGTCAACGCCACCGGTTCTTGGGCGGAAGGACTCCATCCTTCACCCGATGAGAAGCGCCATCTGCGACCGCTCCGGGGGAGCCATCTTGTCTTCCCTCACTGGACACTGCCCGTCGCCCAGGCTGTCGCCTTGATCCATCCGGATGACCACAGGCCGGTTTTTGTTATACCATGGGAAGGGGCTGTTCTGGTGGGAACGACCGATCTCGATCATGACCAGGATATGATCATGGAACCGGCTATTACGGAAGAAGAGATATCATATCTCATGAAGGCTATTGAAATACACTTTCCGTCGCTCGATATTTCAATTGATGAGTGCATCGCTTCCTTTGCCGGAATACGACCCGTTCTCAGCGAAGGGAAGCTTCCGCCGTCGGAGGAATCACGGGATCACGTTGTCTGGATTGACAAAGGTCTTGTGACGATTACGGGGGGTAAATTGACAACCTTTCGCCGCATGGCATGGGATGCCCTCGATGCGGTGAAAGCCTTTCTGCCGCCCCTCTTCATTCCTGATCGCACTGCAGCGGTCTTTCCTCCGCCGCCGGATATCCCCGGCATTGACTCCGGGTTATCCCGAAACGCATGGAAGCGGATCTTCGGCAGATACGGCGCGGCCGCCTTAAGCCTTGTCCGGACGGCGGATCCGAAGGACCTCAGGGAAATTCCGGGAACGATGACGCTCTGGGCGGAGCTGCCTTTCGTCGCCCGGCAGGAACAAATACGACACCTGAGTGATCTGCTCCTTCGACGAGTCCGTATCGGAATATTGGTGCGTGACGGGGGTAAGGAATATCTCGATCGTATACAGGAACTATGCGAACCGATTCTTCCGTGGAACAAAAATCAATGGAAGACGGAACGAGCCCGCTATCTCGACACGATACGGCGTTTTTATTCACTCCCCCACAGAAAACCGATCATCGAAGAGAAACATGAAGTCATTCCCTTCCTCAGACGCCTGTGGATGTCGCTGCAACATCGTGGTCGCACAAGAAGGAAACAGCAATAATCATGGCATGGTGACAACTTCGAATCGCTCATCACCGGGGAGTGCCGTCAATGAACAGTCGAGACCTGCTTCTGGCTATCGATAACGGAACACAAAGCATGAAAGCCCTTGTCTTCGACGGGAAGGGTCATCTCGCGGCGAAACACATGGTCCCGTTTGACCCTCCGTATTTTTCACAACACCCCGGATGGGCGGAACAGCATGCTCACATTTTCTGGCAGGCCCTCTGTCAGGCATGCCGGGGATTATGGGACGCAGAGGGCGTCAACAAAGACCGAATTGCCGGTGTTGCCGTCACAACGCAACGATCCACTCTCTTTAACATGGACAAAAACGGGACCCCCCTCCGACCGGCAATACACTGGCTCGATCAGCGAAAAACCCACGGACAGAATCCCCTGGGAGGTTTATGGGGGCTTCTCTTCAAGCTCGTTCGCATGGGTGATACCATCGCCTATTTTCAGGCGGAAGCCGAGGCTAACTGGCTGCGGACATACCAGCCCGACATCTGGCGGGACACCTATAAGTTCCTCTTTCTGTCGGGATACCTCACATATAAATTAACGGGGGATTTTTGCGATTCCATCGGGTGCCAAGTTGGATACATTCCTTTCGATTATAAAAAACTCCGCTGGGCCTCCGACTGGAACTGGAAATGGGATGCCGTGCAGGTGCAACGGGAAATGCTCCCGGAATTGATCCCTCCCGGTGAACCGCTGGGAACAATCAGCACAGCTGCATCGGAGGAAACGGGAATCCCCGCTGGTCTGCCCCTCATCGCCGCAGCGGCGGACAAGGCATGTGAGGTCATCGGTTCGGGAAGTCTTGAACCATCAATCGGCTGTCTCAGCTATGGCACGACAGCCACGATAAACGTAACAAGCAGGAAATACGTCGAAGCGATACCCCTGCTTCCCCCCTATCCATCGGCAATCCCCGGTTTCCATTCCATCGAAGTTCAGATATACCGGGGATTCTGGATGATAAGCTGGTTCAAGAAAGAATTCGCATTCAAGGAAGAACAGGAGGCCGTCATCAACGGTGTGACCCCCGAGGCACTCCTGGAAAAACAGATCGAAGACATCCCCCCCGGTTCAATGGGACTGATACTTCAACCCTACTGGTCACCTGGACTGAAACTGCCCGGTCCGGAAGCAAAAGGGGCCGTCATCGGTTTCGGCGACGTCCACACGAGGGGACACCTCTATCGCGCCATACTGGAGGGATTGGGATACGCGCTGAGAGAGGGAAAGGAACGCATTGAAAACCGGACCAAAATACCCATCACCAGTCTTCGTGTTTCTGGCGGCGGCTCACAGAGCAGAGCAGCGATGCAGATGACTGCCGACATTTTCGGCCTCCCCACTGCAAAACCTCATCTTTATGAAACCTCCGGCCTTGGCGCTGCCATCGATGCCGCTGTGGGAGTGGGACTTCACAGCGATTTCGATTCGGCTATCAAAGCCATGACACACGTAGGAGAAGTCTTTGAGCCGAATCTGAAAAATCACGAGATCTATAACGATCTCTACCGGAAAGTGTATAAAAAAATGTATAAACGACTGAAACCGTTTTACGAAAGGATCAGAGAGATCACGGGGTATCCAAAGTAACCGCACCGGATTCCGAATCGACAAAAACCATGAAGCAGCGACAAATGGCCCAATGCAATAGAAATCAGGTTCAGGGTTCCAGAATTCCAATTTCCCAATCCTCATATTCAAGATCATCTTCATCCCTTCGCCTTGTGCCTTGCCCTTTCGCCGTTATCATTGATGCGACAGCGACATCACAGCTTAACAGTATTTCTGCAAATAAAGACTTTATTGAAAGAGAGACATGAAAGACATGAAAAATAAGAACGTACAAGACAGTGTCGTTGTCATGGCACAGCAGATGAACCCTCAGGATGCAAACCCCGCAGGGAATGTCCACGGCGGCGTTATCATGAAACTCATCGACACTGCTGCGGGAGCTGCGGCCATACGTCATGCCCGGACAAACGCAGTTACGGCATCTATCGACAGACTCGATTTTCACAACCCCGTTTTCGTCGGAGATCTTGTTACCCTCAGAGCAAGCTTGAATCTGGTGGGAAGAACATCCATGGAGGTTGGGGTCAGAGTGGAATCAGAAAACCTGGTAACCGGCAAAGTCCGTCACACCGCTTCGGCATATCTTACCTTTGTTTCACTGGACACTTCGGGACGGCCAAGTGAATTACCGCCGCTTATCTTTGAGACAGAAGAAGAAATCCGCCGGAACCGCGAGGCACAGGATCGACGACGGGCCCGAATCAAGGAGAAAGCGAAAGAACGGCAACAGCAGTCCGGAGAAGGTTACACGTAAGGGATGCAAGTGCTTGATTAATGATTTCAAGGAGACACGGCGGATAAGAACGGTAGAAGTCTTTAACTGTTTTTATCTGCCGTATGTTCAATCTGTGCCGATTGATGACGGTATGATAGTACATTAGAAAAAAGAAAAAAACCTTTTCTTTCTGCCGTTCAGTCGGCTGCAGCGAAACGGACGAACAGAGCCGATCATTGCCCTTCCATTACCCTGCGGTTCTGGATTGATACCGAAACACCGTACGAATGTCTCATTTCAGAAAATAAGAGAAGAATCATGATGATGAACTTTGCTCTCCGCATCCTTGCCATCCTATGGCGAAAGATTAACCGGTCTGCCGTCGATTTCAATTGTTGTCTTGGAATAGGTTATCTTTTCAACAACTTTACCATCCTGAAACCGGATGATATCCACCCCTCGTCGTCGTTCCGGTTTTCCCGCGCAACCCTTTTCCATTGAAGGCCAGGCAAGATGCCACTGCCAGATGACTTTCTGTTCGTCTTCGACAATAATAAACTGTTCGGTGACAAACTGAAACCCGCCATGGTTTTCAAACCATGGAGTCCATGCCCTTCGAAGGGTTTCCTTGCCCCGGGCGCTTCCGCCGGTCCAGTTTTCAAACAATGCCTCTTCGTGGAACAAATCCATGACCTCATCCAGATCGTGCCGGTTCCACGCCTCACTCCATCGAATCATGATATTTTCGATATCCGCCTTCGTAAGATTCATTCCACATCCTCCATAGTTTTTTCTCGATTCGTGAACATTTGCAATCATTATCACACAAAAACTTTTTTTGTAAGCCTCCTGCACATCATGCTGCCGTCATGACCGGGATCGCATAAGAAAATCGATAAGGATCGGATTGACCATTTCCGGTTTCTCGAAATTGGCGATATGCCCGCAATCTTCAATGGCATGAAAGATCGTATGGGGAATGGCATTCCTAATCATATCGCTGTTCGCGAAGGGAATGATCCGGTCCTCTCTTCCCCAGATAAGAAGAACCGGTCGCCCCTGTCTGCCCACGATCTCATAGGAAATTCGCTGATCAGACAAGTTGAAATTCCTGAGGGTGCTCAGAAGGGCCCGTTTGTATCCCCGGTATACCATCTGAGCCTTAAACCCCTTCATGAATTCTCCGAGCTTGTCGTAACGATGAAAATTATCGTTCGCTTCCTTTACCATAAATCTATTCCCCAGGACCTGCATGATATAATCACCGACAGCCGGTGTACGGGCAATCCTGCCGGGCAGGGGAATATGAACCGGATATCCCGCGGGATCAATCAGGACAAGTTTTTTCACCAGTTCGGAATGCCCTGCCGCAAAAATGACCGCAATAGCGCCCCCATGGATAAACCGACAAGGTCAATCGGAGGATCAACATCCAATGCAGACAGCAATTCAAGAAGCTGTCGGTCAAAAAGGTTTTCATTGTAGTCTACGCGGGGACGGTCCGAATACCCCGGCCGTAAAGATTGTATTTCAGGACGCGAAATCCTGCATCGACAAGGGCAGGTATGATCCCATACGAAGTGAGGTGCTGAAAAGCCGTGAACCAAAACGACAACAAGACCATTATCGCGATCTTTCCATTCATAGTGGGTAATGCCATCGGATAGTTTCACAAAACGTCCCGGCAGGGCGGTTCCCGCGGTTTCATCCAGAATCATCGACTCACTGCCAAAGAAGAGATACGGCACGAACAGTAGGATCATTACCATACCAAGCGTCACCATCGCCGTTACCACAGGTTCCATTTCGTGCTCCTCCTGCAGGACTTAAGCCTACCGGCTCAGCATATCATATGCATCACATTTACCCTTTTAATAAATCTAAATCAGTGATCCTGCAAACAACAATTGAAATATTCCACGGAAAGAAAGTATGGTATTGTATAAAGGTTTTTCATACATTGACAATATGGTAAGGCGCTCAATACCCGGGAGGTTCGACATGAGTGAAAAAGAAGAAATGATTCTGACGGAACTGAAGAAAGCGGGAAAACCGATGAGGCCTGGTGATATTGCTGAAAAGGCTCATCTGGAAAAGACCGAGGTTTCAAAAATTATCAATAAACTGAAAAAAGAAGGAAAGATCACATCACCCAAGCGATGCTTCTACGCGCCGGTTAACGGGTGAAATGTTTCTGACGGCAGGAGATTATTACTTCGTTGTTTTGATGAGTATAACAGAGATAACCGTAAAAACCGCGCTGGTCAGGTCGAAGATTGCGGGGGTGGATTTTGTCGTCAACCCGTATCTCGGATGCGGGCATGGGTGCCGTTACTGCTATGCCTCATTCATGGCCAGATACTCCCATCACCATAAGCGGTATCCGTGGGGAACCTTTGTAGAGGTTAAATGCAACATCGTCGAAGTTCTCCACTCCGAACTATCGCGAAAGCGGAGAAAGGGAACCGTTATGATGTCCAGTGTCTGCGATCCGTACCAGCCCATGGAACGAAAATACAGGCTTACCCGACAATGCATTGAGGCACTCAAGGAATTCGGCTGGGGGATCGATATTCTCACACGATCTCCCCTGGTGACCAGGGATATTGATCTTCTATCCGATACGTCATCCGTTGCTGTCGGCATAACAATCCCCACGGATAGCGATCATGTTCGAACGGTCCTGGAGCCGAACGCACCTTCCATCAGGAACCGTTTAACCGCCTTGAAGCAGCTGTATGATGCAGGTATCGATACGTGGGTCTTCATCGGTCCATTGCTTCCCATGAATCCCCGAAAACTCTACGAATCAATCGAATCGTATGTGGGTCACATCCTCATCGATTCGCTCAATTACCGGGACAAGGTACGGGATATTTTCATGAAAAACAACTGGGCATATGCCCTCACCGACGGGTATGCCCGTGATACAGCCGGTGAACTGATACGCCTGTTCGGAAACAGGGCGGAGAAGGTATAGTATCAATCCATCAGAGCCTGTCGCCCGAACGGCAATTCCCGTGAACGGATCATCATGGAGCTTTTTGCGGTTAAATTTCAGTGAATAAAAAGACCGTCACGACCAATTGTATAATTTCGAAGGGTACGTTTTCGAATTGCGCGGTGTGCACCGTGGATTTATCATAAAGCGGAATGGACCACGTGAAAATTAATGTGAGCGACAGCCAGTTATAATTTTCATATTGACATGATACCGACGAAACCATACAACTACAGCAGAACGGCTGCAGGCCGTGAGAGGGAGGTACCCGCAAAATGATGAAAACTTCCACGCTATCCATAACCAGACGAAACGACATCATAAAAACCATTATGAAGTCTTTAGTGATTCTTTCCATTATGTTACTTACGGTTTCCTGCGCACGAGTTCCTCTCTACAGCGTTGATATAGACTACGTCACACCTCTGAATAAAATCAGACCGGCGGATACGTCGACGAAACTCTCCATAACCGTTGCAACATTCAATGATCTCAGAAATGTCGATGACAAAATGGTGATAGGCAAAGTCATGGAAGCCAACAAGCTGCCGATCCCGATTTTGCCGAAATTTCATACGCCTTCCGTCACGGTAACGAGGGCTGTAAAAGGCTATTTGAATAAAACGGGGTACACTGTATCATCCCGAACACCCGACTGGAATCTCACTGACGACAGCATAGAAAAAGAATGGGGGGATATCATCATCGGTGGGGACATCCATGAATTTGAACTCATCTGCGTGAAGGAAAGGCCCGTCATCAGATACAGGGCGCGGGTGAGACTGACCGCCGTCTTCGCCGACGTAACACAGAGGGAAACAAAATTCAAAGTTAATGTGGAAAGCAGTCCTTCACTGGATCATGTTCGATTTACCGAAGGAAAAATGACCGAGGTAATGAACGATGCCCTGGCGGCGGCCGTCAATAAACTATTTGAAAATGAGCAGGTCAATCAAAAAATACGTGCGATTGCAAAGGAAAAATAACAGCAATGATTCAGCGGCAATGTGTCGTCAGCCATCACTCTTCTCGGAGGTCTACAAGCCATGGGCGACGACTCAGTTCCCTCGGATTGTCTCGGTATTTCATTGACGACGTATTAACGCATATCCCATAATCCTATGCATTGAAGCTCCCGATACTTTTAAATAACCTCCCGAATCAACGCAGCAATACCGACAGCGGCATCCTCATTCATAGCCTCCACATTGAGCTTACGGCGATCGTTGAAAACCGTGATAGACAGCGATTTCATTGGGACCACCGACCAATGAAGGGATAAATAAATCCGCAGTGCTATATGCATCTTCAGGCCGTCAGATAAAGGCATTCCTGAGGGTAAAAGAAGAACGGACACGGTACAACAAAATGTGCCGCCATATCAAAACAGGAAGCGCGTCATATCGATATACCCTGCGGTGACGTAATCCAGAGATGTCGTTACCGCTCAAACAGCAAGGAGGGGAATTTATGCTACAGAAGGCATCATTAGTGAAACAAATCTCGATTACGGTTAACAAAGAAATTGGTTCGCTCGACAGGATGGCGGGATATATGGCGGATCGAGGGATTAATATCGAGGCAATTGCCTGTTATGAAATCGAGAGAGAAAACAAGGCTAAAATTATGTTCGTTGTCGAAGATACGGCCCGTGCAGTCGATGCATTGCGGGCAAAAGGCATCAAGCCGGTTGAGGAAAAAGAGGTCATCATGGTCGAACTTGACAATAAACCGGGAGCATTAAAGACGGTAACGAATCTGCTTGCCCACAAGGATGTGAACATCAGGTATGTTTACGGCACCGGCAATTCGGCAACAACGCCAGTAAGGGTTATCCTGGCAACGAGCAATAACGAAAAGGCTTATGTTTCTTTGAAAAAAGCAGCAACGGCATAGATGCTGTTTGCGAGGAGCAGGATTTTGAGAGCACTGAAAAGATTGTCCGTCCCGTGCTGCGGGAACGCATATGTTGCCTGTTTCTGCGAGGAAGACAGAACCTCTGCGCCATAACGATCCACGAATCGCCCTCCTCATTGTTTCTCGCATCATGTAATAACGGCATGAAGCCAAGAGCCATGGCGCTGTCGTATAAAAAAGGTGCGCTTGATACCGGAATCGGTATCAATAAGTATCCAATCGCCATGAGCCGGGGGCAACCCTTTCAACAGGGTCCGGGCAAGGAATCCCTGGTGGCAAGCACATCCTTCACAGGCATGTTCTATTTCGTCGATACGAATCAGAGTGATCTGTCCATTTCGACGTGAGCTTGCTCCCGGCGCATGGGATTGGTGAAAATATCGGCGAATGACGAATGAATCACCGCGTTGTATGACCTTGGAACCAATCATCCACAAATGAAAGGCGATTATAATGATTGAGATGAATACGTCGCATCAAGATGATGACCCGCTGATAGTTATGGCGGATATCGTTAACTCTATTAACCGGTTCCCGCATGTACTGGTCTTAAATGTATATTATCGCTCCGTCACCTTCCCGGATCCTGCCCATTCATTGCCGACCGACCCCCGGCTAATCACATCACACAAGCTTTTGAACGGTTTGCGTATTTTTTCTTTTGTGTAACATGATCAAATTTTTGAGAAGCCCCTATTCTGAAAATATCCTGAATCTTGCCGGATCTGACATAATCTCAACATGTCTTTATCTTATGCGTATGTAACATAAATCACACTTATGTCAATATTTAAATAAGTGTAAATGACGTACGCCCCTCAAAACCCGCTATTTTGATGAAACCGGAAATGACTCACAATGTGTATGCATCCCGGCATTATGAATCTGGTTTTACCGGTATATTTGCACACACGTACCACTCTTCCGGTTGCCGGTTAATTAATTCTTGATCACACAATTGTTTCCTGTATAATCCACGGCACATCGCTCGCAGGACGCACACATTCCCCAGCGATAAACTTTTTCAGTCAAGAGGACGACGACAACTGATGCGTGACGAAGGGCGGAACGGAAGAAATATCTTTTTTATCATGGCTGTTGCGGGAGCCATTCTGGTTGCGACGGAACTTGCGCTGGAATTATTCAACGGGACCTTATGTGTTACCGAGGGGTGTAAGATCGTCGTGCAGCAGACTCGCTTTGGAAGTATATCAATTCTATTTTCGGGACTCGCCATGTTCCTGACCCTGGCCGTTCTGTCGAAAATCAGCACTACACAACGCAGACATTCTGTCGATACGGCTATTTCAATACTTCTTAATGCGGCGCTCGCCGCCGAAGGTTTTCTCATAGGCTACCAGGCATTCAGACTGGAGACATTCTGTGCATTCTGTCTCGCTGTATTCTTCCTGTTCGTCATTCTCGGAATCATCTGGTTCTTGGCAGGCAATCGCGATATCATATACGGATTTGGTGCATTTTTTGCCGTCCTGATCTTTCTCTATCTGATACAGCCGACAGATCAGAATAAATTTGAACAGACAGCAACGTTGCGCGACAGCAGGGTAACGCTCTTTTTCGATGAATCCTGCGTTTCCTGTCGGGAAATCTATACCATGTGCCGGGAACTGGAGATCACCGTGAAGAGACTTGATGCCTCGCATTATGCGGCCGTACTGGATTTCTTAGATATCACAGCGGTACCGACCCTCGTCGTCAACGATGGAAATCACAAGACGATAGTGGTGGGAGAACCGGAAATCACGGGTTACATCGAAAATAATCTGGAAAACCTGAGCAGATAAAATCACCATGCATTGACGGGTCATCCCTTATTTGTTTCCGGTTCCATCAGGGAAATTTATGATATTGTATTCACGGTAAATTCCGAAATTTAATCACTTGCAATGGAAACTCAGATATGATCCAAAGGGCATGTGACCCTGTTACCTTGACTTTTTCATTAAAAAGGTTAACGTAAGAGGCATCTTCAGCATAAGGCAGCAGTTCAATGTTACAAGCAGGAACTCTATCATCGCGTCTTTACGATAATTTACGAAGCAAAAGCTCCGGGATCACCGTCGAAGACATCCGGATCGGACTCGGTTATATCGGTGTCAGGCTCGGCGGCAACCGAGTCGGTCTCGCCGCCGTATTGAGACATGAGCTTGCACCGGGTTGCACCACCATACATAAAGCGGGCACTCTGAAGGGACGACCGGCATCGGAACTTCTGAAGTATCTCGTAGCGGGACGAAATCCCCTTGACAAAGCGATCGGCCTCGCCGCAGCCAATGCGTTAATCGAATATAATGCCTCAGCGGAAGAAGACACCGTTGCACTCCTGCACCTGACAGACAGAGACCGCGTTGCCATGGTCGGTATGTTCAGGCCCCTTTTAAAAAAGATAAAAGCAACCGGTGCCGAGCTTTCCGTCATTGAAAGAGATCCTGCAAGGATGGAAATCGCCGACGAACAAGCAAAGAGAAATATTCTGAGAAAATGCACCGTCGCCGTTATTACGGCAACCACCATGTTAACGGATACTCTGGAGGGAATTCTTAACACAATGGGAAATCCTCGACATGTGGTTCTTCTCGGTCCATCGACACCACTGTGCAGTGATATATTCGAGGACACCGTGGTAACCCATCTGGGAGGGTCTTCCGTAATCGACAGTAATAAGATTTTGCAGATTATCTCAGAGGGCGGCGGAACCCCGGCAATGCGTTCTCACTTAAAGTTTGTAACCGTTCTGACATCAAATCGTAAGGAGAAGCGATGATTCCCCTCGTCTCCATTGTGGGCAAATCAAATTCGGGAAAGACAACGCTCGTTGAAAAGCTTATCTACGAGTTGAAACAGCGGGGTTACAAGGTTGCCACAATAAAACACAATCGGCACGGATTTGATATCGACCACGAAGGTAAAGACAGTTGGCGGCATAAAACGGCCGGAGCCCGGATGACGGTTATCGCATCACCGGAGAAAGTCGCCGTCATTGAGGACGTTGACCGTGACTATGAAATCGAGGAGTTGGTTGAACACTACATTCACGATGTCGACATTGTTCTGGTTGAAGGGTTCAAGAGAAACATCCACCCCAAAATCGAGGTTTTTAGAAAAGAATTGAAGCGTGAATTAATGAGCATAAATGATGAATCTCTTCTCGCCGTCGCCAGCGACCAGCCCCTTGATATTGATGTTCCCTGTTTTGACATTAATGATTCCCGAACCATAGCCGACTTCATAGAAGAAACAATTATACGAAAGAGGGAAAGGTGACGGGAACGATTGATTTGCACGTCGAATCGAAACATGAAATGACATGCCATAGTGCCTTTTGAGTGAAAATCAATGACAGGGGCCACAATCAGGAGAAATATCTGATTAATTATGAATGACGTTGATTACATGAGAATCCTAAAATGGGTGCTTATCGTCCTGCTGGCAGGATTCATAGGACAATTCGGTAAGAGCTTCGCCAAATATCTCATGGAACGGGCGCGGCGGAAAAAAGCCGCAGAAATGACGGCATCAGCCGAATCGACAAGACAGGGGGCATTACCGTCCGGAGCGACACATCCAGCACAAACAGCAGAAGGAAAAAACGGGAATGACGTCAGCATTGAAGTTGCCAAGGACGAAGCGAAAAAGAAAAAAAAGGAACTGAAATCCTTGGCAAAACTGCAAAAAAAAGAGGCAAAGACGGGGAAAAAAGACCAGGAGTAATTGCCGCAGAGCAAAGCGGATCATCACAAGGTCATTAATAAGACAGCGGAAACGGCATGACCCTGCCATGGTATGCCGTCAATGGCGGTTCAGGAGTATCAACAACTCATGAATAACGATCGGTCACTTACAGAAAAAGATATCATCCTCGACTCAATTGCCGATGGTGTTTTTACGGTGAATCATAAATGGCGAATCACCTCATTTAACAAAGCCGCTGAACACATAACGGGTGTCCCGAAAGAAGAGGCAATCGGACAGTATTGCAAAGATGTTCTGAAGGCAAGCATCTGCGAAGCCAATTGCGCTCTGGAACAGACAATGAAAACCGGTGAACCAATCGTGAATAAAACTATCCATATTATAAATGCCGACGGAGAACAAACACCCATAAGCATTTCCACAGCTCTCTTGAAAGATAAAAGGGGGGCTGTAATCGGCGGCGTCGAAACGTTCCGTGACATGACTCTCGTGGAAAAACTGAAGAAGGAAATCGAAGGACGGTATACGTTTGAAGATATAATTTCAAAAAATTACCACATGCATGACCTGTTCCGCATCCTTCCCGATTTGTCGGACAGCATGAGCACCGTACTCATTGAAGGAGAGAGCGGCACCGGGAAAGAACTCATCGCCCGGGCCATCCACAATCTCAGTCCCAGAAAACAGAAGCCTTTCATCATCGTCAATTGCGGTGCCCTGCCCGACACACTGCTTGAGTCGGAGCTCTTCGGATATAAAGCAGGCGCTTTTACCGACGCGAGGAAAGATAAACCGGGACGCTTTAAACTCGCCCACAGGGGAACCATCTTTCTTGATGAAATCGGTGACATATCACCGGCACTCCAGGTTCGCCTGCTGCGCGTTCTCCAGGACAAGACGTTTGAACCGCTGGGAGGGGTGGAAAGCATCAAAACCGACGTTCGCATTATTGCCGCAACCAATAAAAATATGGAAAATCAGGTCAGAAAAGGAACTTTCAGGGAGGATCTGTTCTATCGGATCAACGTCATTCGGCTTCAGTTGCCGCCCCTCCGGGAACGAAAAGAGGACATTCCCCTGCTGATCGATCACTTCATCAGAACCTTTAATTCCCTGCAAGGTAAAGACATACTCGGCATAACCGATGAAGCACTCACCTGTCTCATGGCATATGACTACCCGGGGAATGTCAGGGAATTGAAAAACTTCATTGAACGGTCATTCATTCTCTGCAAATCATCGATGATTCAGAGAAATCACCTGCCCGATCCGCTCTTTCGCCTCAATGAGCCCATATATCACGAACAGGGAAATCTCTCCTCCTTCAAAGATCTTGAAGCAATATACATTACCAATGCCCTACGAAGAAACAACTGGAACCGTGCAAAGACAGCACGTGAATTGAAAATCCACAAGACAACCCTGTTCCGAAAGATCAGAGCTTTGGGAATCACCATCCCCCCCAAAAATCATAAATTATCCGATCCTGCAGAGTAAGCATGGGAATTGCCGGGACCAATCGGATCATCTCATGCGATAAAGAACATCTCCATATCGGCCTCAACGGGAAACCATTGCGAAAACAGACGCCGCAGCGTTTTCGTCACGGGTGATCTTATGTCAATGCTTTTTTAATATTTTCGGCAACAGTATCCAGCTCATCTCTTGCAGGAATATGGGGCAGGGATGAATTCCATACAAATCCGAAACGGTCACCACGATACCGAGGAAAGACATGAAGATGAAGATGAAAGACTTCCTGCCCCGCCGCTTCTCCGTCGGCGAGAAACATATTCACCCCCTCACATTGCATGAAACTCCTCGGCAGCGCTACGGCAATTCTTTGAGCGATACGAAACAGATGGGCTCCCACATCTTCATCGAGGTCAGCCACATACGCCACATGATCCGTCGGAATGACGAGAACATGTCCTGTATTGACGGGTTGAATATCCATGAAGGCCATACAGAAACCGTCCCGATGGACGACGCTTGCAGGCAAGTTGCCTTTTACTATGCGGCAAAAAATACACTCATTCATCATTAATCCCTACTGTTTGAATCAATGATTTTCGACACAATGAAATGCCCCTTTCTCACAATGCCGCCCCCGTGCGTGCTTATTCAATGACACAACAACGTCAGTGAATACATCAAAATCAAAAACTTCACGGTATTTATATGTTTTCAGTGAAAGGCAAAGATGTAAAATACCGCATTTTGTCGATGGACATCAATAAGGGAGTTATGAAAGGAGTGATCAGAAACACTGTCAAAATAAACCTGACCACGCCGACTGCAACGAAAAAGGATGCCGTGGCTTGAATCACATAACGGATGACCAAGCTCTAATCGGTCGGCTCGGTTAAATTAAACACAAAATCATAATTCTCTCGGGAAGATGAACGTCATTAAACAGCTTCTCCCTGAAGTAAACTGGGGATAATTGGATTATCTCATTATAGACTTCCCGCCGGGAACCGGTGAAGAACCGCGTTCGGCAGCCCAGCTCATCCCGAACTGTGACGGCGCCGTTATTGTGACGACATCGAAGGATTTATCGGTCAACAACGTGAAAAAATGTATTAACTTTTCCCGACAGGTCAATGTGCCTGTCCTGAGTGTCATCGAATACATGAGCGGCCTTGTCTGTCCTCACTGTCAAAGCGTCATTGATATATTCAAGAAGGGTGAAGGCGAAGTAATTGCCAAAGAGAAGGAAAGGGCTTTGTCGAATGCCTCGGCATCAACCAGAGTGCCATCCTGGCTGAACTGGAAAATATGCCGGAGGATCACACACACTGTGCACTACTGGCGGCATTGACATTTCACAAGACGTTAAAAGAATGCTCCGACAAGATGAAATTGAGTAAAACTTAACTTCTTGTGAGCGGTCATTATACATTGTCGAATGAAACCCCTTAATCTCCGGTTTTATGCCACAACTGATGAATTAGGAGATACTTCATTACAATATGCACCTCATTTTTGCGATTAAACCTTGAGCAGGAAAAGGAAAGATAAATTAATCCGCATCATCCAAAGGGCATGTTTCGGAAGTCCCTGTAGCAGACTGAAGATCAGCCGGGAAAAGACAGAGACCGGGTAAATCATAGACCTGGGCAACGACCTATACCCCCCCCTTTACAGAAAAAAGGGGGCATCGTATTGTGAACCCGCTTATGAGCCCGAAACACCGAGCATTTCAACGCGGCGATTCAGCGCCCGCCCTTCTTCTGTTTCATTTGATGCTATGGCGCCGCTCTTGCCGAAACCACGAATAATGAGCCGGTCAGCACCGATTCCATGCTTATCCCTGAGATATGTGCTGACGGCCCGTGCCCGCAGTTCAGACAGCCCCTGGTTGTACTGTTCAGACCCCACATTGTCACAATATCCCGCGATGATTACTTTTATATCGGGCAGCGTACTTTTCAATACCACGCTGAGTTCATCGAGGAGCGAATAAAAAGAAGGCTTAATTTCGTAACGATTGAAGTCAAAGTGAACAAGGGGATCCCGCTTAGACGGCAGATAATTGGTGAGATGAATATATTGTGATCTCTGCTCCGGCAAACTTTTCAGCTCCGGATTGAGCCATTCCTGCGCCTTTTTACTTCCCAGACGGGCCGCTGTCTTCATATCTGATAGAGCCTTTTCATTTTTGAGCATGTAATAATTTACAAGCCCCCGCTCATAATAGGCATCGGCATTTCGGGGATCTAATGATATTACTGAACTGAAGTCATTCTCCGCTTCCACACAGAGACTCGGGGTCGACGCAAAATAAAGTTTTCCTCTTCTAAAATACGCATCAGCCAACTCACTGTCGAGAGAAATCGCCTTGGTATACATGTCAATAGCTTCTCCGTAAACATCATGCTCTTCGAGAAGAACTCCCTTTTTATAATAATCTTGAGATGTTAACTTTTCCTTAGCGTAAACAGCCTGCCAAGACAGAAAAATCATACACATGACAACGAAACAAATCTGAAATTTTCTCATGACCCACCTCGATTCCTCATAATAAGATAGCGTGGTTATGTGCCGCAAAATAACATAAGAAACCTATATCGACAAGAATTTAAATTTGTTAGACAAATATAAGGCCCCATTTTGAACGCACGGGGCCTTATTGCGTTTCATCTCAAATACGCCTCTTTCATTATCCCCCATCCAAATGAGGTTTTTCCGTTTTCTGATACCATGCCTCGGGATCGGAAAGAAGCTCCTCCGTATCTTTCAGTGAAACGAAGTGTTCATGTTCCATATCGGCCAGTAGATTAAAAAAATCCTTCTCTTTCTGATTGGTCACCTTGTCACGCATCCGGGCATAATAGATCGCCCCTTCCGCTTCAAAATCAATTGCTGTGCGGATCGCTTCGAGATCATCTTTATCTCCCGGGGGCATCTTATCAACTTTATCCACAACATCTTTAAGGATATCCTTAATGATTGTCTCGTTGACTTTAAGGGGAACCGTTTCGGGCCATGATTCCTTCTTGTCCCACTTCGCATGAAGTTCCTTGAGACGCTCATAATGCTCAAGTTCCTCATCAGCAATCTGTTGGAACATCGCTTTACCAAGAGGATTGTTGGTTCTCTTAGCGTGCTTCAGGTAGAACTCACGCTCCCGCTGTTCATTATTAAGGGCTACTTCAAGGGCATTCAGTCGTTCCTTATCTTTCATGATCCCTCTCCTTTTTTATCCTCGGCTGATTGTTGCGAATACTTTAGATATTTTATAAGACTTCTAGAGTTTAGAGTCTCCACGTAAAAAATGGTTAAAATTTATAAAAAATACTTGACTTTGCCGCGCATTCGCGCGGCCCATTTATCAATGGGCCTCCAGAAGAAAATTTTCTTTTGGAG
>DSDU01000042.1 GCA_011056835.1 Deltaproteobacteria bacterium | reverse complement strand
CGTATGAGTTAATTATTTCCTGATCCTCCACGGTTTCCGGTTCACAGGTAATCGAAACCGGCCGATTGGAAAGCCTGAACGCAGGCAGGGTGATATCAAAAAAATCGTCATCCCCCGTGGAGGTTGTACGAAAGCGCACAGTATGCACCAATTCATCCGGCAGTTCGGTATATTCCCCGGTTACCGCAACCTGGATAAACTGAAGGCTCGCCGGAAGGATCTTCATTTCCTCCACCGCCAGGGTTTTGGTTCGCAGGAA
This sequence comes from Deltaproteobacteria bacterium, assembly GCA_011056835.1. GTDB lineage: Bacteria > Desulfobacterota > Syntrophia > Syntrophales > UBA6807 > DSDU01. The sequence goes on along the minus strand of DSDU01000042.1, from coordinate 19,980 downwards.
ACTCTCGCGGGTCATTTCCGGCTGATTCTGACTCAGCCATCCGTCGATTTCCGACTTGATATATTCCAGAGGCGTTTCACCACGAACAGCTTCGAGATACGAATCGCGGATGCCGGATAAGGGAAATTCCCCCGGAATCGCTTCGGGTTGATTGTAAGTATATCCCGCTGCCTTGATGCTCGTGTCCAGACCGAGCCATGTCTTGCCGTGTTCGTCGATGACGGCACCGCGGTAGTTCGCATACGGAACCTGCGTTTCCACCCAGATGTGTTCGATCCTGATGTTTGCAATTCCACCTCCCTTGATCACGGGCGCGGATGGAATGCCCGCTTTTCTGAAAAAAGCGGCGATCTCCCGTTCATCCTCGATCCCGGTAAGGTTCCGGGCTGTGTCGATTCCGGGGAAAAACTCGACAACCCCGCGGACAAACCGCGAAGGATATCCGGCGGAGCGCAAAAGCGCTACAAGGAGGGCCGCCTGATCGGCGTCGTTTCCACTTTTCTGCCGCAGCGTTCCTTCCGCCCCCTTCATACATCCCCAGTACCACTGGGTATCGATGTTGTTTTTGACCCATTCATAGATGGCGACCGGATTCCAGTCGAGCGATTCCGCGAGTTCGGCAATCTGGGCAGATACGGGAGCCAGAGGCGTACCTTTCAGATCATCATCGGAGACGGTTTTATCTCCTCCCCGATAGGCGGGAATGACTGATGGTTCGATCGGGGGAATTGTTGCCGGGTAGTCAAGATTTCGGTAAGGAAGAGCCCCGAAAATGGGACGTTTCTTTTTCGGCAATATCCGGTCGAGGAGGGTCTTGAGCCGTTCCAGCGACGGGGAAGACAGGTCTTCAAACGTTTTCATCCCGTCCACGATGTCCAGGTATTCTTCCACGGCCCGGCGGTATGTTTCCTCCATGTGGTGGTGACGTTCCAACGCCACGGCTCCCAGGGCGCTCACTCGTGCCTCATGACGTCTGAATCGCTCTGCCAGCAAAAGATGCGACATGCGGATATCTTCCGCAAGACTCTTCAGCCGGGCAAACAGATCCGGCGCCGGCATCCCCCGTGCAATCCGTTCCTGAAGATGAAAAACCGCACCTCTGCTCTGATCGAGCGCATTCTGCATGTCTTTTTCAAGGTTACCGTCGGCGGCCCCTGACAGGCCCGGCATCATAATAAAAAGGCAGCATATAAACAATAAGATCGAATTCGTCGGTCGCTGCATCAAATTCCAACCCCTCCTCGTGTATAGTAACTGAATTTCGCTCCGTCAACGTCATCGGATGTCTACATGAACCGCAGGTGAAATTGTCTCCCGGCCGCCCACTTCCCCGCCGATGCGGTACCAATAATCTTTTCCCTTACTGACGGTTCGATCCCTATAGAATGTATCCGACGTTGTTCCAATTTTTTCAAAACCTTCATTCGCACTCTTACTGGAACGGAGTATCTCATAGGGATACGCTCCGATATCATTCCAAAGGAGTTTGCATCTATGAGACTCCGGGATAATGTCCAGAGTTGTCACTCCTTGTTGAAAGACCGTCACGTCGCCATAGGCGATGTGATTCAGGTTGCCCGTTCCCGCACCGGGGAAAGCGGCTGCCGTATTATCGGTTACACGCAGGGCAATTTCATGGACACCGGCATTATCATACGGGGGAAGCGATGCACGTGCGCCATGAGCATCGTTAAAATCATAGGGTTCATCCATCCGGGAATTCCAATCGTATGCAGTAATTCCATCAAAAGGCGGCGAACCCGATTCGCTCAATCCTTCATCGACGTCATAGGAACTCGTCCCGTCAACTTCGACGGTCTCACCGATCATCGCAACATACGGCCCACCGATGACAGCCGTGGGCGGATGAGCCGATACGTTAACTTCCACACCCATCGATGCCAGTGTCTTCCCTTGGGGAATTTCGGTGGAGGTCACCGTCAGAATCACCTCATAATTCCCTGCTTCCAGGCCGATCGACTGAATCGCCATGATATCGGTAGTTGTCGTTCCCCCTCCCGGCAGATCGACGTTCTTCTCAAGGGTTTCCTTTACTGTCTGCGAATCGACATCCATAATGAGCATCCTCACGATCACATCATTCAAGGCCTGTTCACCGGCATTGGTAACGGTAAATGTCAGTGTAGCCGGTTCGCCTGCAATGAACGGATTCGGGGCTGCACTGATGGTTCCGCTCAACAGTTCCTCCGGTCCCTCGAAATAAAAGTAGCGGGATTGTTCGATCTTCAGGATATTATCGAGCATCACTCTGACATCAGACGGGTCGGCGCTTCCAACAAACAACAGCAGGTGAATGGCTCTGAGTATATCCCTGATGTTTTCTTCAATATCCCGGTCCGTTCGTATGACCCGATCCTGAACCCGATGCACAAAGCTGATCGCACCCCAGACCTTGAATCGATCAAAGAACGATACCGAAAGCGAATCCAGCCCGGCAAGCACATCGTCGATCAGCGTTTCAATATCCTTCTCTACAACGAAATCATCGGTCATAGCTCGAAACGGCACATATCCGGAATCGAGAACAAACCCGACCTCCGTTCGGGATGTATACGTTCCCGGGATGTCGGGCAACAGGAAGCCATACCGCGCCGTTTCTGTTTCACCGGAATCAAGATGAAAATCTTTGGTCCATGGATTCTCATCGTTCCATTGTCGCTCGCCGATGTCATAGAGGCGAAGCTGTTCAGAATATGTCTCTGTCATCCTGAGATTGAAAGCAGTGGTCCCGCTCGTCGTATCTATTTTTACGGGAATGAGATCATATGGACGGTATGTCTCGGAATTGCCTGGTTTATGAACGTGCCCGACGGATCGTGTCACCAGATCCGCTATCAAATCATATGTTTCCTCCGCCAGCGAAAGTCCGAGATCAAAGGCGCAGTAGATCGTTGTCCCGGCGCCGTACGTATTGATAACAATTGCGGGTGACCGTTCGTGATGCCCGCCGGCGGGTTCGATCCATCCGGCCACGGTTGTCCCGTCTTTCGCCTCGATCCGCTTTGCCTTGCCTCGCACGGCAATGATCCCTTCATTCGTAACGGGACTCGCTACGGTTTCCACCTGACGTTCACCGGGCCACAGATGACCGCTCCATCGAACGCCGAAGATGGACGATATATCCCACCAGTCATCTTCATCGGGCTCTATGAAATGCCTGAGCCAGAGCGAAGAAATGACTCCCGTACCTGAAAACACCTTTTCCCTGAGTTCGGCACGAACCTTGTACCTGAGGGGCTCATGATCACCGAGGATGAGAATATCCGTATACCACGGGTTTCTCAGTTCTTCTTCAAATGAATCAGGATCAAAGACAATGTAATAGTCATCAACGACGCCATTCAGGATATTTTCGAGCAGATCTACTCTGACGCATTCGACCCATCCCTCATGGCCGCATCCGCCCCCCTGACCATTTCCCTGACCATGGTTGCCGCCGCATTCTCCGCAGCCGTGCCCATCATCTCCTCCGGTGTAAAGCCGGCAGGCATCATTTACCCATACCAGGAGATTGACAGACCCGCCCGTTGTTTTCGCCACGGCTATCGAAGGAACAACTTCAAATGTCGTTTGCGACAGGATTTTCGCTTCAGGAATATCGGGCACGGCCACCTGCAGCACGGCATCATACATTCCGGGCACGAGGTCGGCGGTGATGTGAGTAATGCCGCCCGTTGCGATGGTGTTCGCCGGTACTGACGTCGTCCCGGAGAGTGTTGCTTTCACATCCTGTGTCTGATGCTCGACAATCAGAACCGTTACGGTCATGTTGTCAAAGGACGCCGGAGAATCGTTTGTCACCGTATAGGTAAACTGTTCTTCCAGCCCCTGATATACCGGATCAGGTGAAGCCGACAGAGTGCCGGTAAGTCGCGCAAAGGGTGTCTGGAGAATCACGTTAACGGTTACGTTCACCGGGGTCGATGTATTGCCTTCCTTATCGGTGGCCCTGAACCGTATCTGATGTTCTCCTTCATCCGATTCAAGTGGTTCCCACGTCGATGAATATTTTCCCGATGCGGCATCCGTTGCCGGAAGCGGTATCCAGTTTCCTCCATCAATCCGATATTCCACCTTTTCAACGCCCGACGCATTATCACCTGCAATGACAGTCATCGTAACCGAACCATAACACGATTCGCCATTTTGAGGAGATACGACGGTCAGTACGGGTGCGGTACCATCTTTCACCGTGAACGAAGCCGATGCAAGCGATTTTACATCCCCGTCTTCGCCATACCGCAGAATGACTTTCCACTGCTTTGCCTCAAATCCCGCCGTATTGAAATCGGTGTGGCCGGTTTTCGTTTCATTAACGCCGAGGGTCATCAGTTCTTCATGGGCAGCAACGACTGTCAGGCTGTCGAGATCACAAACGACTACAGTCACCGCAAGGTCATGGGCCGAAGAATTTCCGGCATTCGTAACTGAATAATCAACACCCACGGGACTGTCCATAAGCACTACCGCAGGTGAAACCATTACGGTTCCTGTCAGTTCAACCGCCGCATCAATATCGAATGACTCCGAACTGTCGGAAAGGGATTCGCTGTTCCGGATGATCCGGGCAAGCGCCCTGTACTCGCCGGTCGGACATCTCTGCGTATTCCAGATGGACCGCACTGAAACCTTGGTCCCGGCACGCAGATTGACAATGCCCTTTTCTTCCGCGAAGAGTTCCTGATCACCTGCATCGACGACGCTTATCCTGACGGTGAGTTCGGAAACATCATAGTTATAGCCGTCATTCATTACCGTGACGTCCATCACCACGTCTTCTTCGGGACCATAATGAACTTTATCGGTTATAATTGACGAGGACACCGTAACAGCCGAAGTAATGGTAAATGGTTCGACAGTCTCATCAATTACATCGGAAGCCTCTTTTAATACGGTTCGTACGCGGTACATTCCCGCATAGGTGCGGCCGGTATTCCATATGAGAGAGTAACGTTTGTTGGCGCCATAAGGCAGCTCCGTCTCAATCTCATCAAATTCGGCAACCGTAAAGCCGCTTTCATCCTCAACGCTAACCGCCAGAACGACGTCTTTCTTCGCACCGCTGTTGAACAAGCGAATATCAATATCCACATCCTCATTGCCGTTATAGATATCGGCATCGAGGGTGGTTATCATGTTCACTCCTTCACTATCCGCTACATAGAACTTACCGACCGCAAAATTATTTTCTTCGGACAGCTCAAGCATTCCTGCTTCGTCATCTATGTAAGCGGTAATGATATGTTCACCCTTTTTTTCAACCGGATCGCAGGCAAAACTGATCGTCGTTTGAGAACCGGCATCCATCATTGGGATAACTTCCGATTTAACGAGATTAACGGCTCCTGACGGATCCCAGTGATAAATATCGACATGAACGTTTTCAGCGGGCGCCGACCCCTTATTTCGCGCCGTGACACTGATTGTCGCAACCTCGCCCGTTAGAGGAGCGGCGGGATAAACAAAGATATCATCATCAGCGATTTCAAGATCGGGAAGATTGTCAAGAATCACGACGATGTCATCCGACGGGGAACTCTCGTTGCCCGAAGAATCGACGGCAATCGCGTGGAACACGTTTTCCCCCGCATCCAGACCCACATCGGCAAAACTGAAGAATCCCTGGGGATACAGCAAAATCAGGTTTACGCCGTCCATATAAGCGATCCGGCCCGAGGGGAGCCATTCGACGGATCCGAGGTATTCCTCCGCCTGCACGAGTATGTCAGGCGTCACGCCCTGCTTTGCCGGAACGATTTTCAATTCTTCATGATTATCGGCAAAAAGAGCGAAGGCGATCTTTCCACCGTCAGGCGACCAGGCAAGCCAGGCCTTTTCCTCATCCGAATCGGTTACCTGAACAGTATTTGTTGTCCCTGCATCGAGAATATAGATATCCGGAGAATCGTCATCGAATGAAACAAAAGCAAGCTTCGTACTATCAGGCGACCAAGCAAACGGCACGTTTTCTATGTCAGCGTAAAGCGAAGATGTGACTTCAATAGAGTTTCCACTGTTAATATCAAGAATATGCAAAGATTCGCCTACAGCATAGGCGATGTTTGTGCCGTCGGGGGAAATCGAAACACTCCATGCGTCCGTATTTTGTGTCACCTGTGACAGTGAGTTCGTTTCAAGGTCTTTGATCCATACGTCGCTCAAGCCGGATCTGTCACTGATAAAGGCTATCTTCTTTCCGTCATGGGTCCATGACGGAGAAAATTCATTAACGTCTGTGTCACCGGTCAGTTGCCGTTCCGCACCGGTGCCGGGAGTGTATAACCGAACTATGCGGAATCCGTCATCACTTTCCAGGGTACAGGCAAGCGTCTTACCGTCATCTGACCATGAAACCGAGTATCCCTGTTGGAAAATCTGCGTCGTTTCCCCCGTGGATAAATCTTTCAACCAACCGGGGCCGAAAAACATGGACGGTTCATCGGTGAAATACGCTAATTTTGTGCCGTCGGGAGAAACGGAAAGATCGAGCGCATAGCTGTCATCATCAAAGATGGTAAACAATTGACGTGCGTTTTCCTCCAGTGCTTTTGCCTCACCCGGAGAATTACCATTCCCGAAGAGCTTGACGGTTGCCGCCGGTTCCGCCCATCCTCCGACATCAACTGTATGCTCACCAACTTCCAGGGGGGTTCCGCTCGTCGTAGGCTGGAATAATACCGGAGCAACCGGAGCTGTCGTATCTGCCGGAATCGATGCGACATGTTCGGAGTAAGCGCTCTCGTTCCCCAGCAAATCAACAGCGGTAATAACATAATAATAAGTAACACCATTTGTCAGTGCCGTATCGGTGTAACATGTATCGGTGATGAGCTCATCGTTTATCCGCTCGTACGGTCCTCCCGGTGCCAGACTCCGATAGAGTTTGTAACCAACTGTCGTTCCACCCGATGATTCCCAGCAGATCATCAGGGCACTGCCTTCGGGTACAATGGTAATACCTGGATTCACGGGAGTCGGAGGCGCATCGACAGCGACATCGGTCGATGAAGTGTTGGACGGCTCGCTTTCGTTACCTACCGTATCGAAAGCCGTGATCCGATAGGTATGGGTGCCGTTCCTGAGATTTGTGTCGGTATACGTTGTCTCCGTTGCGGGAACCGATGAAATTTTTGCCCATCCCTGATCAACAGCACGATAGATATAATATCCTGCAAGATCGTTCTCGGAATTTGGCAGCCATTGAAGCTCAATATCAGAACCGGTCGCTGACGCCACGAGTCCCTGCGGCGGATCAGGTGGAACTACATCCCCGACAGGGACATCCAGTTTTTCTGATTGCGTACTTTCAAAACCATAATAATCGACGGCTGATACTTGGTATTCATACATGCCGTCAGGCAGGTCGGTTTCTTCGTACGAGACGGCAGCAATAGGGCTTTCTTTCTGAATCCCTATCTCGGCGATGGATATAGCCCGATACGCCGCGGTGGAAACCGTACCGGTTATGAAAATACGGATTTTGTCCGTGCGATAAGCCGGCATGATATCAAAAGTATTTATTTTCTCCGTGTTACCGACTATTTTTTTCCATGTGATCCATGCATATCCGGACCACATCTGAATTTCGTAATCCTTTGCCGCCCAGTTCGGTGAATACCAGTCAATCTCGAGGCGGCTTATCAACTCGGGACTTACCAGATCGATCTGCCACCACGCAAACTTCTTAGTCTCATATAAAGATCCGTACCAGATAGTGGAAGGATTGTTGTCAAACGCTTTGTATGCTGCATACCCGGATAGCGAGGCCGTCGCAGTTCCGGTCGTCACCGCCGTCGATGTATTCAATTTTTCACCGTTGCGGTAGAGATTATAGCCAGCGAGATCGGATTCGCTGTTCGGATTCCAGGAAAGGCTGACATTCTTGTTATCGATCGCCGCTGTCAGTCCCTCCGGCACCGCAGGCGGTTCATTATAAACCACAACCACCACATCGGACATTTTACTCCGGGAATCATCCCCATGTATCGCCTGCACCGCTATTCGATTTTCACCCGGAGAAGAGATAATGTCCGCGTCAAACATTCCTTGAGCATCCGCCGTGACCGACCATCGGGACTCCAAATCGCCGGCGCCCACGGCAGTGAATATCTCAACCGTAGAATAAGCTGCCGCCTGGGCGCCATTGATATGAATAACCGGCTTCCCCGACGGTGTGTAAGGCTGATCAATCACGGGAGCATAGATTGTTGCATCGGCTGTGGAGGGCTTGCTTTCATTTCCGTACGTATCGACCGCCGTTACTTCATATCCGTACGTATCGACATCAAGTCCGGGATCAACAAAGGATGCATCCTTTACAATGTCCATATTGAGTTTGGTTCGTAACGTTCCCACAAGCCTGTAGACGTTGTAGCCATCCAGATCCTCTTCAGTATTGGCGCTCCAGGTAAGGGTGACAGTATCTTCGTTTGCTCCGGCACGAAGATCGGCGGGACTTGCAGGCGCTGTCACATCAGTGTATATAATCGAAATCTGCGAAGGCGATTCATCTGTTTTTTCCCCTCTGTCGGTCGCCACCGCCCGCAAATGGTAAGTTCCATGGACGAAACCGAGGCCTGCCGGATCGAGATGGGTAATCCACGGCTGTGTCGTAACGGCGCTTCCCAGGTTGATCCAGACGCTTTCATCAGCTTTCTTGTACTGAAACTGTACCTTTATGATATCGCCGTCGGGAGAATCCGCCTTTACCATACAATTGTTCTCGAAGCCCACTCCGTCTTCCGGCGCAACGATAAAGGCCTGCGGCGGTTTTGTGTCGATTTCTACATCGATCGTATTTGATTGATCGCTGATATTACCGGCTTCATCCATAGCTAAAAGATAATAACTGAACGTGCCGTCAGGCAGCCCGGAGTCAGTATAGTGCGTATCCGTTAACAGATATGGTTTCAGGTTTCCGATAACGGGATCTGATACATTCGCAAGTTCGTGATTACGATACAACAGGTATCCTGCAAGGTCGGCCTCTGTGTTGGCCTGCCATGTAATGTTTACATTCGAACCGCTTGGTGTCGCCGAAATGAGAATGGGAGCGACCGGCCGGGTATTGTCGACAGTAACTGCAATTTGATGAGAACCGACATTGCCGTTGATATCTTCCGCCTCAAGTTTGATCGAATACACTCCCTCGGCAAATCCGATACTGTCCCAGTGAACCAAGGTGTCATAGTTGACCGGAACCGGTGATGTTCTGAGCAGAATCCACGTTGACGGAGCAGATCCTTCACCGATAAAGACCCGGTATTCCTTGAAATCATCTTCACTGTATGACGTTCCTTTAATATCTACAATGTCACTGACGATAGCTCCGTCACGAGGCAACCCGATGTGTGCGTCAGGTGGAACGAGATCAATTGTTACTTCAATTTCATTTGAGGACTCACTTTCCCACCCGGCTTGATCAACGGCCCGTACGGAATATTTATAAGTGCCTTCGCCAAGGCTCTGATCCTTATAATGAGGGTCAATAATCAGTGTGATATTAACCTTTGTACCGTTCTTGTATACATTATAACCGGCAATGTCCGGTTCACTGTTGGCCGACCAATCAAGTACGACGGATGAATTGTCTTCAGTTTTTCCCGAAAGAACAGGTGCTGACGGCGGCTGTGTGTCAACGATAACCCCCACGGCGGTTTCAGCTCTGTTTCCGACCCGGTCCGTTGCACTGACTCTGAGGCAGTATTTGCCATCGGGCGGCAGACCTGACCACAACGCCAGAACGCTATCAACAACTGAAACGGATGATGTCCTGATCGGCACCCACTTGAAAGCTCTTCCACACTCACCTGCGGATATTTCGACAATATATTCATCGAGATTTTCGTCAAGACAAGTACCCACGACCGATACCGGACTCTTGACATAATCACCGTTCTCTAGAGACAAAATCGATACTTCGGGAATGGTATTATCGATAATAATTTTGACTCTGGCCTCCCCTTCCCATCCGGCCTTATCCTTTGCATATAAAGATACCGTATGGATTCCGTCGGGGATGCCGGCATTCTCGCCGACAACCCAGTCAACGTGAACATCGCTCCCGGTCAGACTGTCGCCTCCAAACAGTTCGATCCATTGAGTCGGGTTATCTCCCGAACCATACCGAAGTGAAAAGATTTCAAGGTTTTCTTCATCAACCGTCCCGGTTATGGAAACCGTATCATTTCGAGATCCATAAAGATCGTCGCTTTCCGGCGTCTGAATAACTGCTCGCGGAGGGGTTCTGTCGACTGTAAACGATGACGTCTTCACGACGGCGTTTTCCGCACAATCTTCAGCGGCAGCAGTAAGAACGTACGTGCCTTCCGACAAATCACCGATTACCCCGAAGGTGTGATCCTCTCTGTTCTGATTCCCTTCGTCGAGAATCGTTGTTCCCTCATCACCTGTATAGGAAAGGGAATAATGAGCAAGATTCTGATCGGTAATAGTTCCTGAAACCGTAACGGAACCTTTGAGATATACGTTATCAGATGGTCCTATCGCAACTGAAGGATGTACTCCATCTACCACTACGGTTACGATCTCTTCCTGGACTACCGTTGGATTCGATGAAAGAACAGCCTTCAGCATTATCGTATAGGCGCCGTCAGGTACAACCGTCTCACCCGGGACATCACTGCTCCCGTTCCATTGATAGATATACTCTCCCGTCGATACCGACTGCGCCGTATAGGTCTTTTTAACCGCTGACTCATTACGGATCTCGATGGTAATGTCGCACGTATCCTCGAGTTCGTATCGTATATCCGTCGTTTCCCGCTTGCCATCATTATTGGGCGAGAAGAGAACGGGAAGAGCCGTAAAACTCTTTATCAGCGTCTGCGTATCTTCCAAATCGACAATGACAGTTGCTTCGCTTGTATTTCCGATTTTATCCACTGCAGCGAGCTTCAACGTCCATTGACCTGCAAGACCATAGGTATTCCATGCACCCATTATCCTGTTACTGATGGGATTATTCCCCGATGCAAGGGCCTGTTTCGTCTCACCCTGCTCGGCAGTGAGATCATAATGTGCAAAATTCGTGTCACTGACACTTCCTGTCACTTCCACCATAACTCCCAGGGAATCGCTCGGCTGCGGTGACGAAATACCCACGGTCGGCGGCGTAGTATCAACCTCAATTTCAATCTTTTCCGTCACTTCGTTGTTGCACGAATCGATGGCAGCAACCATCACCTGATACAATCCGTCGGGCACGACAGCGCCGGCATCATCTCTGCCGTCCCAAACTATCGCGGCAGGACCGCCGATGTGCGGCTGATGTACTATCAACCTCCTTTCTACAGGATACGTCTGAGCGCCCTGCAATACTTTCATGACGGTCACATCCACTGCGGCGTATTCTCCGATGCTGTAATTGATTGTCACATCATCCCATTCTCCGTCCCCATTGGGAGAAAATATTTTTTTGTCAGATGAAACCGCTACGGGCACCGTGGTATCCAGGCGACACGCTGTGGTATAACAGTTTACGTTTCCGACGATGTCAGTCACCTTGAATTTGAGGCTGAAAACAGTGCCCGCCATGTCGGGAACATTCCACGGGCCTATTGTACCCGTAATTGCTCCATGACCGGAAATCCTCTTATTCTCTCCATTTATCCTGGTTACCGCAGGCATCCACTTCCCGGGATCCTCACCGATACCGTAATAAAGATCATACTGTTTAACAGCCGTATCATCACTGCCTTTCACTTCAACATTAACACCGCGCCAGCTCCCCCCGGAATCTTCCAGGCTCATCGGACAGAGATACTCAGTGTCGCCGGGGTATCTAATCAGAGCTTCAGGAAGCATCCGATCGACGAAAAGTTCCGATGCTCCGCCGATGCGGTCGATCAAATCCTCGCGAACATACTCCACAACCGCTTCCACTGTGTACGTGCCTTCGTCCATACGTGACGTATCGACAAAAACACTTCCCCATCCCTCACCGGCAAGATCGAAACAGCGCAACAGTTCTCGGTCCCTGCCGGGTGCCTTAATATAATAACTCAATGTTTTTAATCGTGAGGGAGGTTTGATACACCGGGCTGATATTTCAACTTTTCCGGATGAAAGCACCCCACAGTCATTTCCGGAATCATATGTTATATCAAGAAGAAGTTGAGCGCAGTCGGATGGAGGATACGTAACTACGTTACTTATATGATCGCCGCCGTCAGCATCAACGCCGGTCATCCGCAATGAATAGCTCACGCCCTCTCGGAGATCGGAAGGCAGGGGAAGATAAAAAGTGCCCTTCGGTATAATATCACCGATAACTTCATATAATACCTTATAATCCGTCCACTCGGGATACCGTTCATCTTCATTGCTCATCACCTGAAATTTCAGCTCAGTCAGATCTTCAAAAAGATTTTGACGTGCTGTCGGCGGTTCACTGCATCCAACGGTAATAAAGAAAAGTGATCGAATATACACGGGATTCGAAAAGTGCTCAATGCCGGTAACATCAACGGCCTTTATTCTCACGGCATCAACATCATTCAGGGCATCATCCGAATTATCCCATCCCACCGTAATCACGCCTGAAAGGGGATTTTCCTGTTCCAACGCATCAATCCACTGCATATCCCGCCGACACTGCAACGTTACAGCGGCGAGTGGCAACCTCAATGTCTCTAGTCCACGAAGATGATGCTGACCGGGTTGTACATATTCCGGTAGAATAACATCCCGTGGGATAAAACCGCCGTCCTTGTTTCGTACAAAAGGTATCGGATACCACGTATCGCTCGATTTCGGGATTTTCCATAGATTGGCAACCAGCACTTCCTCCAGAAATTCAGCAAGACGGGTTTGCTTATTCCCGGCATGATCCACGGCGGTAATTCTGAACTTCTTACCAACAACATACTCGATCATAACGCTCTGAAATTTCTGAAGCGTCTCAGCCTGAGGGTTACCGTCAGCATCAAAGATCGGTTCAGAGTCATCGTTCTTTTGTATAACGTTGCCGGTACCTCTCTTGAATTCATGCCATTCCTGAGGATTATCGCCATCGCCACATTCGACGATCCACTCCTTTATATGGTCGTCAAAAACCCCTCCCCGCAAGTCGGCATAAACCGGCATGTCAGCGCCGGAAACCGTCGCGCCGATCTGATCGGAGCCTTCGATATTGCCAAACTCGATTGTTGTGCGGGGCGGGGTCGTATCCACCTCGACGTAAAACTCATAATCAAAAACCTTCATCGTGTAGATGCCATCGGGAACCACGGCCCCGCTTTCATCACGTCCATCCCATGTAAGGTAATCCTCACCGGGAAGTGAATGATCCTTCAGAAACGTTCTGACAAGCATACCGTCGGCATCGTGTATGTAGAATTCAAGATGCACCGGGTCTACAACACGATAATGAAGTTCGACCGTATCTTTGACGCCGTCTCCATTTGGAGAAAAGAGTTCTTCAGATTTATACAGATTAGTTACACTTACGGATTGCCCCCATGTAACGCGCTTTCTTTCCCACGTTCTATTGCCCGCCCTGTCGGATACGGTGAGACGAACATAGAACGTACTTTCGTATGGGGGAACCCACAACGCCATCACATCATTAATAACAGGAAGCGTGGATGGCGGCGTGATTAAGCTCCAGGCATCAAGATTTTTTGCATCGGCATATTCGAGTTTATAATCGGCAAGATGAAGGTCTGCAGCGATGCCTTTCAGAATGACCGCCGACGAATCCTTAGTTACCCGCAAATCGGCGGTCAGATTCATAAGCGACCTCATGGCCCACAAATCGTTCCACCCTCTGCCGGCACATATGCTCTCACTATCAACAAACCGGTTATATGTTACATGCCGGCCAATCGGCGACACTCTCGGTTCAGTGCCGTAATATGCTCCCTCTATGGGAAGATTCATCTTCTCCCCACTGTCGGTATTGATTGCAATGACGCCGGTTTGTTCAACATTCGCAACCAGAGAAACGTTGTCGCTGAACCACTGCAACGAATCGTATACATAGCGGAAATAATTATCCGGTGTATCCTCAATCGAAAAAGCCTTCTTTTCCATCGTGCGAAGGTCTATCACCACCACATAGGCGTTAAAATTGCCGGGGTTCGCTTCAGTGTAACCGTAATCCACAAACGCGATCTTGTCGCCGTTGCGCGACCAGCGGAGTTCGTCCACAACGGGATGTTCCATCTGTTCCACTGTTGCTGATGATGATTCATGGAGAACGGTACAATTGCCGTTTTCATCGCACAACTTAACACTCCACGGATCGGCAACAAAATCCATCATGCCGTCAATAACCGCATAGTGCCGTCTATCCGAGCTTATCAGGAGAGACCGGACGTTGTTCACATCGGCACTTATGTGATTTCCCGAACCTGAAGTATCCAGAATCCGAATTTGCTTCCGCCCTGAATTGAATTCTTCCTCAATGAGCACCCGCTCGCCACTGAGCCACTCCATGGTGGCAATCCGATTGGTTGTTTCATAGATATCCCACCGGTCGCCCGTGAGACTGACAATACTTGCTATCGCAGAATTAAACCCTTCATCATACTGTACAAATGCGATTTTTTGCCCATCTGAAGACCATGTGTAGAGACTGAGATTCCCACTGACCGAAGCCATCTTTTGCTTGTCGGTTCCGTTGGATTTGACAATCCAGAGTTCATTGTCATTGGTTGTTTTATTAATCGTTCGGTATGCGATGCGCCGGCTGTCGGGAGCCCACTCAATCTCTTTGATATATGCTGCTTCATGCAGAGCCTCACGAGAGTCGAGCATCATCAGATTTTCGCCGTACCGATCAACCGTCCACAGCTGCATCAACTCTGTCGACCGCGTTAGTCTGTTATATTTTTCGAGAACAAATGCGATAGTCTCTCCATCGTTGGACAGAGAATAAATGTCATATTCCGGGTATCGGTAATCATACGTGGGATCTTCCCCGATACACCATTCATGCGGAACCAGTCGCATAACATCTTCACCGTCCGGAGTAACGGTATACAAACCGGTGGGATATTCAGGTGTATTACTGTTTTGTCCATAGACATACACCACCATGCCGCTCTCGTCGGGGAACCATCTCTCATCTGACGTATCGGGCAGCATGCAGGTAAGATTTGATTTCAACAGAAAATGCGACTCGATTGCATCTATCAGAGACGATCGATTATTATCCACAACAACGGAAAGTCCGGATATGATCGCACCCGAAGCATTGATAATTCGAAGCTGGTACTCACCGTCGGGAACAACCCTGCCTTCATCATCAAATCCATTCCACGTCACCACGTCGCCCGTCGTGTTTTCAAGTTCAGGGGCAGTAAATGTTCGCAGACGCTCTTCTTCCGAATTTACGACGACAACACTTACCGTCTGTGGTGTCTTCAGCCGGAACGAAAACTGCGTCTCGTCCTTGATACCATCGCCGTTGGGAGATATATACAGCTCTGTCACCCACAGATCGGCATCCTGAACTGCAAAGGTGCGGGATGCCGTATTATTATCCTTGTTTCGTTCAACAATCGAATTATCGGGATCAACGACCAGCATGATTTCATGCGCACCGGTTTTGCCCGTTGTTTCATAGGCAAAGGATATCTCTGCCTGTGAATTGCCGGCTATCGTGGGAATCGTGCCCGATCCGATAATACTGCCGCCTTCATAAACACGCACGGCAACGGCCGTAACTTCCTGTTGCCCGGTATTCTGTACGGTTGTAGAAATAGATACCGTATCTCCATCCTTGGGGGCCGCAGGCTCAAACCTGATGGATGTATCGGCAACCTCTAAATCGGGCAGACTGAGAATCCGTATGGTCCTAAAGGCGCTGTTGTCATCTTCTATTACTTCACTGATCTTATTTTCCGGGTCAACCACGACGGTAATAATCTTATCTCCTGAATCGGCAATAGTCCCCCAATCGATGGAAACATCGGCCGTCTCCCCTTGATTCAGGGATGCTATCGTCCGTGTGCCCAGAAGAACGCCGTCATTCCCCGGAACTTCTTTGTAAAATCGAACCTCCGCATTCTGAACTGCGGTAAAGCCTTCATTTTTGACCAATGACGATATGGTTGCCGTCCCACCTTCATGAGCCGGTATCGGTGTAATCACAATATCATTATGTGAAACGGTCAGATTAGGAGCTGTCGCCTCATTAACGGCAAATGGAGAGATAATCATCTTATTATTCGTTTCCGAAAGCTCGGCAAACGCATCGGCAGAATCTACAAAAACACACAATGTCAGGGCGTCTCCCCATATGTCTGCCTTCCATATGTATTCATGATCAACCGTCGTGCCTGCCGGTATATTCAAACTTACCGTCGCTATATCATGCGTGCCTGATGCTGATTCGATATAATATTTTACGGGTACGTTGAAGGCATCACTGGTGCCGTTATTTCTTATCCGGGAAGATATTACGACGGGCTGGAGAACATTACCCGGATTGGGTACAACTGAGAAATGCTGTACATCGAAATCACAGGATGTTTCCGGATAGAGCATTTTGATCGCGGTATTATTTGTTTTGCTTGATTCGGTCACTAATCCCTGTGGATCGATAACCACATAGTATCGATGGGCGTCACCATTTGTGACGGTCACTGTGAACGTTGCCGTCGCCGAAGCTTTTCCGGGAATTGAGATTGTCTGCTCGCCCCGTTTATCTGCATCAGAAAGTGTTCCCTCATAAAGCCATACGGAGACCTCCGACACATCGGTATATCCGCTATTCTTGATCTCGGCATTGACGATTATCTGTGACGGCAGACTGGTAACCGTCGACGGAGTAAACGATATATCATTCGTGGTGATGGAGAGGTCAGGCTCAACATTTCCTTTCCATACCGCACTCACTGCCATTGCAGTCTGGTACGGGCTTTCAAACCAGCTTCCGTCTTCCGATTGAAGACTCAAAATATAATCAACCGCACTGGCCGTAGTATCAGGAGAAACATTCAATTCCTTTAAAATAATCGCAGCGGCGGCAGTATCGTAAATGGTGCTCGGACTGTTGCCGAATCCGTTGTCGGGGTTCTGTTTTCCCAGCAACCATGAAATGCCTTTCTGTATGGAACCTTCCAGCGAATAGGTCGACCGGCAATAGTTGAATGCTGTGAGAACATCCGTTGTCGTTTGTATGGTGCTACTCTCGGCGCCATCTCCCCATCCGCCATCTTGATTCTGATTAATCCTCAAATACTCAATAGCCGGAGCAATTATATTTTTGTCCGTATAACCGGCCGCCAACAGTGATTTAATTGCGCGAGACGTATCCAGCATATTGCTGATATACCCGTTACTGCCGCCCCACCCACCATCGGCGTTTCGAGATGAAAGCAATGCCGCCACCAATGGTGCAACATTCTCGCCCGAGCGATTCAGCGTTTCAATTGTCCTTGACAGATAATCAGTATTATTTGAGGAATTTTGGTCGAGCCATTGAACTCCGGCGTCATGACTTTGTGCCGCGACCGGGAATGTTTTCAATGCGGATATGACTTCTGCAGTGTCTCTCTCAACCGTCTGAATCGAGTCCTGCCAGCTTCCGTCGGATTCCTGATTACCAATCAGCCATGTAACGCCGTCATTTATCTCGGGAGGAGCGGTTCGTGGATCATAAACCGGCGATTCCGTGCCCGGATTTGTCGGAATGTTTTCGACGGTAGAACTATCGATCCATAAAGTTCCTTTTCCGTTTGTCAGTCCTGAAAACCATATGACCCAGTTATCGATAATATTCCGAATTCCTGAGATATCAGCTTCCTTGAATGTATCGGGCCTGACGACGAAGATGCAACCTATTTTAAATTTCTTTTGTGACGATTCGGCGGAAGGAACTCTTTCTCCTTCTGCTGCGATAATGTCATCAATCGTAATGTATCTCTCCGAACCCGAAACAGTAATGCCCGATTCGGGCAATCGTTCCGGATCAATATCAGAATTTTCAATAAGCAGCATCGGAGACACTTCAGTTTTATCAACCAACCCCATAAGGTATAAATCAAGCGGTCCGTAATACTTTCTAGCCGGAAGGGAAGTAAATGTTCCATTGCCGTTATTCTGCCACCGGTTTCCGTAAAGCACCGAACCGGCAGTGTCCAGAAGAAAACTCCAGTGACAGCGATCCGTTCCCGCGTTATCCTTGGATCCCAGCAGTTCATCACTGACACTGCCGTCTGTTTTCTTAAATTTTACATAAGCCGCCCAGCGATGAAGTATTTCATGACTCAGGACCGACATTGTTTTTTGAAACCCAGGATCAAGAGGATCGGATACATTCGTGCCAAGTGCTCCCATATCTATCGTCCCCTGCAGTTTCCCGTTACTTCCATAAAAAGAAGAATAATCAAACAGTTCCCTACCGATACCCTGAACGCCATTTCTTACGGGACAATAAAACCCGGCAGCCGTAACGTTTTCACCGGAAATCACGTAACTTGGCATGTTGAATGTAAAATTGGAAAATATGACGAGAAAGTCATAGTCATCGGGATGATTCTTGAAAAATTCTTTCGCTATTTCCTGTCTCGACACCTGAAAATCAGCAATAGTGGCATCGTAATTCCCTGTAACTTCCATAACCGTAACGTTGCCGTAATCACCAAGGCTTGTTGCAATGAAATCCTGTGCGAAAGAAATTTGGGAAATGAACAAACAGAAGACTGTCGTTATGAAGGCACAATAGTATCTCCGATTGTGAATCGTTTGTTTTTTACTCATTACCCGCCTCATGCTCCTCATGAAAGTTAATGAACGCATCCACTTTTTGAATGATTGAATGATCCGAATTAATTTGAATTCCGGGGTATGGTCACCATTGGTTTTGAAGGTTCCACACTAAAAATCCGAAGAAATGTCGTCTTCCTGTTTTCCTTGTTAAAGATGATCGTTTCATTTCCTCCTTCGCCCGCCTCCTCCATGACGATTCTACCCTCTGTTATATCGATTACTTTTATTCGATCACCTATATAATCACCCGCGCTGATAACCGTAAGATGACTGTCATCTCCTATACGTATTACCGCCGTCTTATCTTTCGAAGAGATTTTAAGTATCGAAATGCTTTCCATTGTGTGTGCAAAGAGAAATTGCCCCGGGGAAATGGCGACAATAATTATGCACACCATGATTACAATACGTTTCTTCATCATCCCATGCCTCGTTGTTTTTCTCGAATGGCGAATCGAACCGAAAGAATCCATTCACGATCCGGTGAATCTTCCTTTCCACCTCAAACAGTGTCCCGTCTCCTCTTTCACGTATTCGCCCCCGTCAGGCACCGGGAGATACCATTACCTTTCCCTGATTGCAGGTATTTCCGCACAAACTTACCCGTATCACGGTAACTATTTCTGCCGATGTCGATAAGCACGAGGTCACAATGTGCCCGAAAGGAGTAAACTACAAACAGGAGAAAGGTGAATAACGAGGGATCCAGCTTCCGCAGCATCTCATAAGAAATGTTTACATTCCCACTTCCCGCCGCGAGACTATGGGTCCTACCGACAGTGAAAAGAAATACCAGGAGATAAGCCGCAAGACTGTTTTGTGTAATTAGGCACTCGATCATTTCATCAGATGTGCACTCGCGAAAGCTGCCTAATCAATCTTTATTCTGCTTAATGAATCTCTATTAATAAAACGGTTGACATTTCCGTCACAAAAGAAAGGTGTCATCAAGCCGGTTTTGCGAATCTTTGTTTCGATGATGGAAAGTCACTGAACTATATTGTACTTTCAAGACCGGGTAATGAATGGACACGGCCCTTCAACCCGAAGATGCCCAATGAATCGGGGTATCTGAAATTGGTACTCTCAATTATCACTAGAGTTTAGAGTCTCCCCGTAAAATAATGGTTAAAATTTATAAAAAATACTTGACTTTGCCGCGCATTCGCGCGGCCCATTTATCAATGGGCCTCCAGAAGAAAATTTTCTTTTGGAGGT
>DSDU01000047.1 GCA_011056835.1 Deltaproteobacteria bacterium | reverse complement strand
TTCTATGAGAGTGCGTATATGTTCTGTAAGGACACTCCCTAATTTTTTTTGAGTAAAGATCGGCAATCTTCCGAGGGAGCAATGATCCGTATTTCAGTCCTGAGTGATCGTCCGGTCTTCCCAAAAAATAACTCAATGCAAACCGATTCTCAATTGCAAGATAAACCTGACCCGTGTCGCTCAATATCCGTCGAACTTCTTTGAGATAGTCTTGCTGTATTTGGAATGGGTTGCCGCTTTGCGACATGGGTATCCACTCTAAAACACCATTTATAATAGCTATATCAAAGTACTTATCGGTAAATGGCAAATGAAGCGTATCACCACAGCAACATGTATGGAAATTATTAATGTGTCGATGCTTAGACCAGTATTTGGAAAAAAGTAATCGTTCAAATGTTAAGTCTATTCCGTGAATTTCCCTGACATGATCGGCAAGGTTTAATGAAAATCCTCCCCATCCCGAACCAAGATCCAATACTTTTTCCTGACCAGTGAGATCGAGGACATATTTGCCGCTGGTGCGTTTCTCATCCAGTATATAACTCATCAGATAGTCAGACATATCTTTAGAAAACAACTCAAGCCATTTCCTCATGGCAACACCGAACTGATCACATTCGTCCAATAGACGCAAGAGATCCAAAGTTTCTTTCCTGGTTGCCTCACCGTAATAAAAATTATGATTATTGCATAATAACGGAATCCCTTTCCTAACTGGAAACTGACTGCCACAACGGGAGCATTGCAGAGCGACATTGTCTCGATTCTGTTTCTCCAGAGAAGACAGACAGTGAGGACAGCAATAGAAATTATGAACAATCTGCGTTTTTGTATTCATTTATGCATTCGTTATATATTTTGTCTAATTTCATTCCAATCGCACTATAGCTGAAATTTTTTTTTACATAGTCTGAAATAACCTGTGGGGAAAAATCCGAATGATGGTCGAACATGAACTCGATCGCACTTCCCAAAGACATAATGTCTCCCGGGGCTACTAGAATCCCTTTGTCGGCATCAATCTTATCTCGAAGCACGGGCAAGTCAGTCGCTATGATGGGCTTGCCACATGCCATGGCCTCAATGAATGTTATGCCGAACGTTTCATAGAGACTTGGCTGCACAAAAAAATCGCATTTTTGCATAAACTCAGCAACTTCCCGCTTTGTCTTGATTCCATGGAAATTAACAATTGCACCAATGCCTAATTTTTCCGATAACTCTCTGTATTCTTCTCTGTTGGGGCCGTCACCAACTATATCCAAGATAAAATCACTCCTTTTCTTGTAAATCTCAGCAAGTGCTCCAAGTAGATACGGGATACCCTTCTGGGGACTTATTAAGGCCACTAATAAAATCTTTTTTATATCACTATTGTCGACCTTTAATACGGGAGAAAACAGATCTGTGTTAATTGCATTCGGAACAATGTCAAATTTATTTCTTACCCCATACCACCTTATGGCATCTTCCAGTTCATTACTAACGGGAAGTATAAGTTCAGCCCTATTCATGGCGAAACGGACTTGGAATTTATTTAGCCTGTGCAATGCTTTTAAAACAAATGCAGTCCAGTGCTCCGTTATAATGACCGGTGTACTGTATATTTTTCCTAAAATAACAGCAGGGATGCCTGTGGGATATACATGTGCATGTATGATATCAGGAATCCATCCTTTCCGTTTAAGCCTCCGGAACTCATTAAATAAACTCCATAAATATGCGCCGTATCTTAATTTTGAAACGGGCAAATATTTATGACCGACCCTTATCGTTCGGATATCATCCTCAAATATATCTGATTTGATCGTATATAATCCTTTTATTCCTCTGTCTGCCCCTTCATTGTATAGAATGGTCACATTGTGATACAGGGATACCGCCTTGGCATGCTCTTTTATGAAGATCCCTTCGACAGGATGTGCATCAGTCGGATACCATGTCGGCAAAAATAAAATGTTTAGTTTTCCATGTTGACTCATGATGATTTCTTCGTCGCAACGCCTATCTCAATACCTTCCGTGGAGATTCGTTGCTTTTTCCAGCTTTCCATATCCTGTTACGTATACCCCCCGCACAATCGATTGCTTTCGCAGTCTTTCGCGCAATCATGTAATGAACTGACAGTTTCATACTTCCATGATCAACGGTACAACCGCTCATTATCCTGTATGTCCATCCACATGGCAAACAGAAGGGACTGGAAACTGCTGATAAAGAGAAATATAAATGCAAGTACGGTCAAGGGATTGACCGTTTCGCCGGATATAACAATACGTGCAATTTTTACCATGTACGGAACTGTTATGATGCCCAGCATAAACGCAAAGTGATATAGAAGAAACAACGGATGAAAGTCCTTGAAGAGGTACTTGATCCAGAGACGTTTGAAAAATGACTTGAAAAGAAGCCATGCTATCGACGGGATCACCTTGACAACATTCATTTTGGATTTTTCACCGATATTGTAAACCGGTTTAATCGATACTTCTTTTATTGTACAGAATCCGATATTCAATTTTACAAGCAGGTCGTTCGGCATACCGTATCCTCTGTATATTCGATGAATCTTGATTGCCTGCAGCGCCTTCAGCGAAATGGCAGTATAGCCGGTCTGCGTGTCTGACACATGCCAGTATCCTGAGGCAATTTTCGTTAAAATCGACAGTGTGGAATTCCCGATGTAACGTTCTGCCGGCATGACATGCCAGGCACTCCGGTGAATCAACCGATTTCCTTTTACATAATGGGCTTCATCTTCAATGACCGGTCTGCAAATTGTTTCGAGTTCTGCCGGATCCATCTGTCCGTCGCCAGCCATTACCGCCGTACAGTCCATTTTATGATCCAGACACCATTTGTATCCTCTGGCGATTGCCGCTCCGACTCCCCCATTTTTTTCATGATTGATCAGAACGATACGGTCTGACTCGGGATTCTTATTTGCAACTACAGAGGGAATAAAGTGGTCGAGATCTCGCTTGTTGAGTTCTTCGAGAATGATTTCTGCCCGGTCATATTTTGTTTTTTCTGTTTGCGTTTCCAACTCCGCATTGTGCGGTGAAACTGGTCCTTGTTTCTTAATATAATCAAGAACTACTGAAGCTGTATCGTCAGAGGAGCAGTCGTTGACTACGATGATGCGGTCCACAAAGCCAGGCATGGTTTCAAGGACATGACTTATCTGCTGTTCTTCATTATAGGCAGGTATGACCACTGCTATTGTTTTTGAGAGTAACATTCCTGTGTTCCTCGACTGATCTCAAATATTAGTATGGTACAGACACCATCAAAATTGCCTCACGTTCCGCACAAAAGCTCGTACACGGAATATTGCGGCGTTACAAACACCGGTTTCCAGCATTGTCGCAGTAACTTAAAAAACTGTTCCTGATCTTCCGCCGAAAAATTGTCGTTTAGATATTTCATAAACATATCATTCCGCACCAGAAAATGCGTTGACTGCAGTGATCTCAGATAGTTCTGAAATTTCTTTATATCTTGAGTGGCATTCACCATACGGTTCAGAGTACT
The DNA here is from genome assembly GCA_011056835.1 of Deltaproteobacteria bacterium. Taxonomy (GTDB): domain Bacteria; phylum Desulfobacterota; class Syntrophia; order Syntrophales; family UBA6807; genus DSDU01. Next base: position 16,757 of record DSDU01000047.1, on the reverse strand, counting down.
CATTCCATATGATGGATCCATTCTGTAGGGTCGATCGAGATAATATCCTCTCCCTCCAAGAAACATGAGGAAAATTTTCGCATTTTCAGGCAAATTCTCATTAATAAACCGCATTGCGGGATAACTGCCGACCTGCCGTGTCAGAAACTCGTCTTTTGTTTCACGATGCAGGATATATTTCACCGGGTCAATCGTCAGAAAATAATGTTTCAGATAATAGACATTATAGGATAATAAAACAACAGCTAATGCTACGACGGCAACCGTGACGATGCGTCTGACTGGAAATATCTTTTCACCGGCATAGTCGTACAGGTATTTAATACCCATGACACTCATTATCACGAGGGGTGGAATTATGGGTAGAATATACCTGACCCTTATACCTCTCATAAAGTATGCCATGAAGAAAAAAAAGGCTGAAAACAAAAGAAAAAACATCTTGTCTCGCCTGAAATCTTTCCTGAAGAACGCGAAGGGTACCGTGATCAGCAGAATCGGGTTGAGAACACCGTCAAAGTACTGCGCCGAGTCATCCCGCCCCTGAAAAAATATCCGCACGGGAATCAACAGCACCTCCCAGAAAGTCTCACCGAACATGACGGCCCGTCGATGGAATATATTGGAGGCCCACCCGGCAGCATCACTTCCCCCGCCATTACTGGTGCCATGCGCGATACCGTGAAGCGCTTTGAAAAATCCGTCGAAAAGTGGAAACATGGGATTGCCCGTCAGAATAAGGTTCTTCACAAACCAGGGTGATGCGATGATAAGGGTGATTGCAAAAAAAATAGCACCTGATTTTACAGCAAGGCCGCTTTTCCCCGTATCACGGGAGAGAGAAAACACCAGCATGAGATTCATAAAAAACCACGCAATCATGGCATTGTACTTCGAGCCCACGGCGAGCCCCATACAGACGGCTGAAATGACAAGCCATTGATTCTCGTTATACTCGCCCTCCCTCCACCTAACCCAGGCCATGATGCTTGCCGTCGTAAAAAACACCATGCCGAGATCGATGTACGCCGATGTGGAAAGACGGACGACCAGGGGGGTGCTGATGAAAATCAGGATGCCGAGAAGTCCCCAGTTCTTGCCGAGCCTCTTTTCAAGATACGTATAGATCATGAGGGCGATGCCGAGCCCGAATGCCCAGTGCATAAACTTGGGCAGGATGTCATTTCCGAAATACAGGGGGATAAGATAGAGGACGTTAATATTCATGGGATAATATGAGAATACCGCCCATGGCATTTCATAGAACCCGCCATGAGACAGCCAGAGCTTCGGAATGGCAAGATGATGAATGAGGGCGTCCCGGGATATAGGGGGTGTAAGGTTGATAAGAATTTCCGCTATCAGAATGCCTGTAATAATAATCAGTAGGACGGTCCTTGCCGCTTTACCGCCATCCCCGGTCTCCGCCATGTACTCCCCCTGCCTTTGCTCCGTGCGTTACGAGATAAAATTTCGTCACCGTTTCCGTCATTGTTTTGACGCCGCCCGCCAACACGACTCTGTATACGAATATTATGCTCTAGTCCTATGTTGATCCTTATATTGCCTGCAAGTCATGTTTCCGACGAACGCATTACCACATGTTCCGGCCGACGTCCACATCATATCGAACAACTTATACAAGTATCGTACCAGACAGAATTTAGCGTAAAAAATGTGAGGATTATTTGTTCAGTCAAGAACTTGACCGATCATGATTGCTTCCCCGGGATAGTGCGGACGTTCATTAATCCATCAGTGCGGGCTGAGATCATCCGTGATAACACCGTCGCTTCCTCGAATAACGTATGTGCCCCCCAGGTTCGCATGGAACCCCGTAATATCGCCGGTTGTATCAGCAACTGAGATTGTAACACCCGCAGTTACCCGGGCAAAGTCATAAGGCGCCTGCATAAGACCGGGGCCCTTTGTGCTTCTGGAGACGGGAATAGCGTCAGGATTATTGGCAAGATAGGTCTGTACGGCGGTGTACGCATTTTTGGCATCCATTCGGACGGCGGACATCCACCCCCGTGCGCGATAATCGGCATATCGAGGGATTGCTATGGCGGCCAGCATTCCGACAACGGCAATAACAATCATCAGCTCTATCAGGGTAAAACCTTTTTCTTTCGTCTTTCTCTTGAGTTTCAGTATCATACTCAGCACACTCGTCATAACCCGTAAAACACACTGCCGACCGACACGTTTATAAAAAAGGGAGGATCGTATCGTGCGGTCCTCCCTTTTTCATATTTTTTACACCTGTACTTTCTTATTTCGGAGAGAGCGTATCGGAAATAGCCCCGTCAGTTCCGGAAATTGTATAAGTATTATTGAGATTAGTGTGTGAACCCGTTATATCGCCGGTAGTCCCAGTAACCACAACCGTCACGCCGGCGGATACCCGGGCGCTGTCGTAAGGAACGGCCATGGGGTTAGGACCTGTCGTAGTAGCGGCAACAATCGATGCACCGGGATTGTCTGCCAGATACGTCTGAACGGCCGTGTAGACGTTTTTACAGTCCGACCTGACGGCGGTCATGTAGCCGCGGGCCCTGTATTTCGAAAACTGCGGGATTGCGATCGCAGCGAGGATACCGATAATCGCGATGACGATCATCAGTTCGATCAGGGTGAAACCCTTCTGTCCTTTTCTCTCATTGATTTTCATTAACATGTCATTTCTCCTTTTATTATGTAGCGTTTTTCTAGTTTCATTTTTTACAACAACATTACCTTTCTTACGGCCTTCATCACCCCCTTCGGTAAAATTTCAATTTTTCTTTAACCACCTATGTACGATTGCTTTTGTAGATCATATTAGCAAATATTATACCAAAGCAACCCTCCACTGAATTAAAATAAATCTGCAATAAATTACGGCACATTGATGCCGTCCGCCGTTTTGCGTTTTTTATCGGGCAGCCGGGGCGCCGTGGAGAAACCGGATTTTTCACCACGTATACGGAATTTTCACTGAACATCCAATTTTTCAAGCCGGTACAGGAACGAATCGTAACTCACCTTGAGGTACTTGGCAGCCCTGGTTTTCGAGTTTTTCGCTTTTTCAAGGGCCTTCCCGATAAGCCGCCTCTCGAACTTCTTCAGCTCTTCGTTCAAATCGATGCCGTTCTCATCAAATTCAATATCGTCGTGTGAACCGGTATCCACCTCCGGCTCCGATATGAAAAGATTGTCGGGGAGAATAATATTCCCCGTCTCCAGGGTGACGCTTCGTTCGATGATGTTCTCCAGTTCCCGCACATTGCCGGGAAAGGGGTATTTCATGAGAAGTTCCAGCGCATAGGGGGAGATCTTTTTGACGTCCCCTCCCCCGTTCATGGAGTATTTCTGTATGAAATGATGCACCAGAAGGGGAATGTCCGGCTTCCGTTCGCGGAGGGGCGGAAGCCTGAGGGGGATGACATTCAAGCGGTAAAACAGGTCTTCCCTGAAGTCTCCCGTCTTTACCTTTTCTTCGAGCTTCTGATTCGTTGCAGATATAATGCGCACGTCAACCTTGATATCGTCGGCACCTCCGATCCGCCTGAATGTTTTTTCCTGCACCACGCGCAATAATTTCACCTGGAGATACGGATATAACTCGCCGATTTCATCCAGGAAGATCGTTCCCTTGTTTGCCAGTTCGAACAGCCCGGGCTTATCCGCATAGGCCCCGCTGAAGGATCCCTTCATGTACCCGAAAAATTCACTTTCCAGGAGGTTCTCGGGCACGCCGCCGCAGTTGATCACCACGAACGGCCGGTCCTTCCGGGAACTGTTCCGGTGAATCGCCCGCGCGACAAGTTCTTTTCCCGTACCGCTTTCACCGAGGATCAGGACATTCGTCGACGAACCGGACACTTTCTTGATCATCGAGTAGACGTGGAGCATGCCCTTGCTCTTCCCGATCATGCCTTCAAAGGAATCGGCGTCCTCCACACCCTTGAGAAACCGGGCATCTTCTTCCTTGACACCCTTTTTACTCAGGGCATCGCGAACGGCCGTCTTGAGTTCGTCCACGGTAAAATTCTTTTCCAGATAATCGTAGGCTCCCTCCTTCATGGCCTCGACGGCGGTCTCACCGGACGCATAGCCCGTTATGAGTATCACCAGGGTCTCCGGTGAAATTTCCTTGATCTCCCGCAAGAGATCGATCCCGTCCATTTTCGGCATTTTCAGATCGGTGATGACCAGATCGAACTTTTTTTTCTTACACAAGGCGGCGGCTTCTTTCCCGCCTGATGCGGTGATGACGGCATAACCTTCCCGGGAGAGAAGAATCTCAATAAAATCCCGTATACCCTGATCGTCATCAACGACAAGAATTTTCGCCATGTAACACCCCCGTTTCATTCCGCAGGAAGGAATATGGAGCATCGAGTGCCCCCATCGATCTTGCTTTCCAGGGAAAACTTCCCCTTGTGGCTTTCAACGATCCTGCCGACGATTGCCAGTCCCAACCCCGTCCCTTTTTCCTTGGTCGTGTAAAACGGTTCGAGGATGTTGTCCAGGATTGCCTCGTCCACCCCCGGACCGGTATCTTCAATCACAATCTTTAAATACGCCGAATTCATGGTCTCGTTTGTTGCCGCCGTTTCAACATTCAAGCGTCCTCCCTCGGGCATTGCCTGAAAAGCGTTGAGGATGATATTCCAGAGAGCCTGCCTTATTTCCGTTTTATTGCCGACAATCCGTGTATTGTCGCACCACGTCTGCTCGATTATGATATCGTCATTCCACTCCCGATCGAACCGAGCCGTATCGAGCACTTCACCTATGATCTCCCTGATGTCGATGACATCGCGGGCGGCGGGATTGGGACGGGCCAGAAGCAGAAAATCTTTCACAAGACTTTCCAGTTGGTCCTTTCCCCTGAGAACAATGTCCATGAGCTTTCTGTCGGTGCCGTCGAGGGCAAGATCCCGTTGCAGGATCTGAATGGACCCGCTTATCGACGCCAGGGGATTTCGCAGTTCGTGGGCAAGAACGGCGGACATCTCCCCGATGAGGGCAAGCCGCTTACTTTTATCAACCTCCGCCTGCATCGCTTTTATGGCGGTAAGATCCTGAAATATCCATATTCGTCCGATATCCCCTCCCCCGCCCTGCCTTAATGGCGACAAGGAAAATCCCACAATCATGGGCCTCCCGTCCCGGGACGGCATGTTGAGTTCCACCCTTTTGTTATTATTGCTGCTATTGGCCATTGTGGCCGATATTTCCGGGAAAATCTCATCGACATGCCTATCCTTTACTTCGTGGAAAGGATACCCGGTAATCTTCTCCGCCGCCCTGTTGAACGACCTGATCATGCCGCTCAGGTCGGTCGTCATGATCCCCGATTCAACGGATTCGATGATGCTTCGATGAAGGAGGTCGAGGCGGTCAAAGGCGCTTACCTTTTCCGAAAGGAGTATCCGGGTTTTCTTTTCCCGTTCAACGACAAAACTGGCCAGCAGGGCGATGATGTAGAATAAAATAACGTAAATGAAGATGCGGGAAAACACATAGCCCGCCGAGAAAGAGTAATGATGATCGACGCTGTAGAAAGGATGGATCACCTGATAAAACTCCAGGTCGAGGAGCAGTCCGTAGAGGATGCTGCTGACCGAGGCGATGGTAATGCCGCCCCGCCGCCCCAGGAACAGAACGGTATAAATGATGACGAGGAAGTAGAACGGGGAGTACATGCTCTCGATGCCGCCGGTCACATAGACAAGCGTGGTTATCAGGACGACATCGCAGATGCTCTGGACGTTGATATTGACGCCGATATTTCTAATCCGCCTGTACAGGAGTGTATAAAAGATCGACAGGGCGTAGGTGATCCCGATAATCGAATAGACGGAATGAAGTGACGCCGATGACAACGATTCCGTTCCCTTGACCTGGATGAACGCGGTGACGCCCAGCACAAACGAAATGACCGCAACCCGCGAGAAGAGCAGCCACCAAATCCGCGAATCGGCACGATCATATGTTGTGATAGTTTTTTCTCTTTCCATTAAGACCCCACAGTCTCGTCTGATACATGGGCGAGGACAATCCGAAAAAAACCTTTCGAGTCTCTTGTATAATCGATTGTTTATACATAAATCCCGGTGGGTATACAATAAAAACCATCATGCCGCTCCACGGGCACCGCCGATAAATCATTTGACAGAACATTCATTTTCCCTGATAAAGACACCGGACATGCGAATCGACGATTATTCACATCCGTCGCATGCCCGGCTTGTTATTTTCTTCGGAATCGAAGGAGGGCTCGGATCCCCTGCGCATATGACAATATCGCCTGCAGCGGAAACCCGACAGTCCGCGAGTAATCATCACGAACGCCGATTCACCATTACAACAATATTCCGGTGCCCTATGATGAAACGCCCTCTTATTCCCCTTCTGTTCGCCCTCGCCGGAGGAATCATTGTCGGTCATTATCGTCATATTCCCGGTGCACTTGTCGTATCGGCGCTCGGCATTGCCTGTGTAATACTTTTTCTGTCATGTGTCGCTAAAAAATACACGGCGGTTGCTTTAACACTTCTCGCGTCTCTTTTTGCTATCGGGATTCTTCATGTCAATCTTTACCTCTATTCACAACCCGGTGAAAATGACATCCTTCATTACGCCGACGGCAATCTTGTGGCAGTCGAAGGATTGATCTGTAAAAATCCCCACGTCCGTCTCGATAAAACGGATCTTACCGTTTCGACCCGTCAATTGTTCAAAAACGATCGTACGATTCCCGTTCACGGCACGATTCTGCTTTCCGTCAAAGGAACTGATCATCCATTCAAATACGGAGACATCATCAGAGCAAAAACAAGGTTGAGAAAACCCAATAATTTCAAGAATCCAGGCGGATTCGATTATGTCCGATACCTTCAATACAGAAATATCCGGGTTAAAGGATTTGTCGATACACCTCGGAAGATCGCGCTTATACGGGAAAGCAGCGGCAACCCGTTACGAACCGGCCTTGAACGATTCAGATCGTCGATCAGGGACCTCATACGAACGAGTCAGCCTGATGAGGCGGGCGGGATTCTCCAGGCGCTCATCCTGGGAGAGAAAGGGGAGATTCCCGAAAATATCATTGAAAACTTTCAGAGAGCAGGGGTTTCTCATATCCTTGCCATATCGGGACTGCATGTCGGCATCATCGCCTTTGTATCAGCCCTGATAGGCAGAATGATCCTGAAGGCGTTTCCCTGCCTCCTTCTCAGATATAACATCACCACCCTGTCGGCGCTCATATCCGTCGTTCCCATATTGATGTACGCCTTCATTGCCGGTTTCGGCATATCGACAATCAGGGCGACCATCATGATTCTCACCTTCCTCGCCGCCATTTCTATCGTCAGGGAGCGGGACCTTCCGACGACCCTCGCACTTGCCGCGTTCATCATTCTCATCGTCTCTCCCGTTTCACTTTTCGACGTCTCGTTTCAGCTGTCCTTTGCCGCCGTGGGATCTATCTTACTGATCACGCCGAGAGTTTCTGCCTTACTTAATCACGCTCACGAAGGCACATCCGACATAAAACAGCCGGCGCTGAAAACAATGATGAACAATATCATTCTTTTCATCATTGTTTCCCTTGCCGCCACTATCGGCACGCTTCCCCTGATCGCGTTTTATTTCAACAGAATATCAACCGTGACGATTGCTTCGAATTTCGTGGTCATTCCCATCATCGGATTCATCGTCCTTCCCATCGGCCTTATGACAATACTCATTGCTCCCGTCGCGGGATCACTCGCGACCGTTCTCATTAAAATGATTTCTTATTTTACTCACCTGTGTGTTGCGGCCATTGACCGTCTCGCATCGCTCCCGTTCTCATCCCTTACGATAACAACCCCGACACAGCTTGAAATCTTCTGCTTTTACGCATTGATCATAACAGGCGCGGTCGCCGTTGATACCTGGAAAGTGAAGGAGCGGGGTCTCAATGCCGTAAAGGTGAAACTCAAAAAAGTGCTGATCGGCGCTTCCGCGGCCGGACTCATTCTTTTCTTTATCTTCGACGGCATCTATCTCCGTTTATCCGTGCCTGAAGAAGGGGTTGTGCGGGCAACCTTTCTCGATGTGGGCCATGGAAGCTCCACCTTCGTAACCTTTCCCCGCGGCACAACGATGTTGATAGACGGCGGCGGTTTTTACTACGGCAGTTTTGATGTGGGGAAGCATGTCGTCGCTCCTTTCCTGTGGCACGAAAGGATAAGGAAGGTTGACATCGTCGTTCTGACCCACCCCCATCAGGACCATTTGAACGGACTCCTGTATGTTTTAAACAATTTTAACGTAAAGGAAGTGTGGACGAACGGTGAAACCTCCCCGATCGAATCTTATAAAATCTTCAAAACTATCATTCATGAAAAAAACATACCCCATCGATTGATGAGCGCCATGACGCCGACAGTCACGATCGACGGAGCGGTTGTCAGCGTTCTCAGCCCTCCGGAGCCGATAACCGCCGAAGAGCATATGAAGAGCGACCATGACTCCAATGACAGCTCCATCGTCATGAAAATAAGCTTCGGCGGCAAAAGTATTCTTTTAGCATCGGATATTCTTCCACCGGCCGAAACGAGGATTGCACTCCTTGGAGACAGAGCGAAAAGTGACATTCTCCTTGTCCCGCATCATGGAAGCTCTGCTTCAAGCACAAAATCCTTCATATCATCCGTCAGGCCGGGCCATGCCGTGATAAGTTGCGGAGACGCCGATCGCCGCCGCCGTTCCCACGGAGAGGTCATCGAACGGTACAAGGCAGTCGGCGCAACGATATACTCCACCGCCGGCAGCGGCGCCGTAACCGCACGGGTGGACGGTAAAAATCTTACGGTCAGGTGCGAGTCGCCGACAATCAGCGGTCACGATTGACGATCAGCGACGGTCGATACCTGTGATCCGGAACGGGAGGGTATACATCTCATGGCTCCCGGGGCACCCTGGATAATTACATGTTTCAGCGGCACAGGCCATCATTCGCTGTTCCGTCCCATCTCGATTCTCTTCCCACGAAAAAGATCGCCTGCCGAACGATCGATTTTCGATATTCCCCATAGAATAGTATTGCCTTTCCATATGATCTGTGGTATCAGACCCTGTTTTAATATAATGATATTAAAAAGAATTTGCTGATGTGATGGATATGGAAAAAATTACAGCCGTTCGAGGATTCAAGGATATTCTGCCCGGGGAAACGGAAAAATGGCGCTTTGTAGAAAATAAAGCAAGAGAAATATTCGCAAATTTCGGCATCCATGAAATTAAAATTCCCATTCTTGAAAAAACAGAACTGTTTGCGAGAGGCATCGGGGAAACGACGGACATCGTCGAAAAAGAAATGTATACATTCCGCGACCGGGGAAATGAATACCTCACCCTCCGTCCTGAAGCGACGGCATCTGTTATTCGGGCATATATCGAACACAACATGCACCTGACCGAACCACTGTCACGGCTTTTCACCATTGGTCCGATGTTCAGGCGGGAGCGCCCGCAGAAGGGAAGATTCAGACAATTCAACCAGATTAATGTGGAATTCATCGGCGAAAACGATCCCCGGATCGATGCGGAACTGATGATAATGCTCGTCACCTTTCTTTCTTCGGTCGGGCTGACTGACCTGAGACTTGAAATCAATTCGCTTGGATGCCCCGACTGTCGGCCATCGTTTCGGGAAACGGTCACCGATTTCCTTCGCGGCAAAGAAGGAGGCCTCTGTCCGGATTGTCAGAGAAGACTCGATACGAACCCACTCCGAATCTTCGACTGCAAAGTCGATACCTGTCAGAATATTATCGTGTCGGCGCCGGTTATTCTCGATTTCATCGGCGATACATGCAAAGAGCACTTCGAGAGGGTCAAACGGTACCTGACGATGTTCGACATATCCTTCTCTGTTAACGCACGAATGGTCCGCGGGCTGGATTACTATACCCAGACGGCGTTTGAAGTCATCACCGAATCCCTGGGAGCGCAGAATGCCGTTGCCGGCGGCGGTCGTTATGACGGCCTCGTCCGGGATCTCGGAGGAGAGGACATCCCGGGTGTGGGATTTGCCATCGGTTTCGAACGTCTGGTTTCGATGATTCCGGGAGATAATGACGCGTTTGCGGAAAACCCCCATGTCTTCATAGCCGCCCTGGGGGAAGAAGCAAAGGACTTCGCTTTTCAACTGGCCAATAATCTTCGCATGGCCGGTATCAGGGCCGACATGGACTTTACCGGCAAAGGTCTGAAGAGTCAGATGAAACGAGCCGATAAGGTAAATTCCCTCTACACGCTGATCATCGGAGAAAACGAACTGGCGGAAAAAACCGCCCCGCTGAGAAACATGCACACGGGAGAGCAACAGCCCCTGCCGATAGAAAGCATGGACAGCTTGATTCAAGAATTCAGAAATCTCCTTACTATCACAGATAACCCGTGAAAAGACTCGGGACAAACGTTCCACGATACCCTTTAAAAGAAAACCTGAGAGGTATGAAATTGTCACGCTTTATATCAGAACTGAAAAGAACCCATTATTGCGGTGATCTTAGAATGTCTCATGAAGGCGGCGAGGTTGTTCTCATGGGCTGGGTTCACCGAAGACGAGATCACGGCGGAGTCATATTCGTCGACCTGAGGGATCGGGAAGGCATTGCTCAGGTCGTTTTCAATCCCGAAATAAATCCTCAGATTCATGAACAGGCTCATCGCATACGCAATGAGTTCGTCCTGGCCGTCAAAGGCACCGTAAGAGGCCGTCCCTTCGACATGATCAACCCCAACATATCAACGGGTGAAATTGAGGTCATGGCTGATGAACTGGAAATACTGAATACGTCGAAAACCCCTCCCTTCGTGCTCGAAGACGACGCCGACATTTCCGAAAACATCAGGCTTAAGTACCGATACCTTGATCTGAGACGGCATTGCATGCAGAAAAACCTGCTTCTGAGAAACAGGATTGCCGTAGAAACAAGGAACTATTTTCAGTCCAACGGTTTTATTGAAATCGAGACGCCTTTCCTGACCAAGAGCACTCCGGAGGGAGCCCGGGATTATCTCGTCCCGAGCAGAGTGAACCAGGGAATGTTTTTTGCGCTCCCTCAATCGCCCCAACTTTTCAAACAGCTCCTCATGGTATCAGGCTTCGACCGGTATTATCAGATTGTAAAATGCTTCCGCGATGAAGATCTTCGGGCGGACCGGCAGCCTGAATTTACCCAGATAGATATCGAGATGTCGTTCATCTCGGAAGACGACATCATCTCCGTCAATGAAGGACTGATAGCACATATATTCGAAACATGTCTTGACAGAAGAGTTGCAACTCCCTTCCCGAGAATCACCTACCAAGAGGCGATTTCTCGATTTGGGAAGGACAACCCGGACATCCGGTTCGGTCTTGAACTCAAAGACCTGACGGATATTCTGAAAAAATCGAAGTTTCAGGTCTTTGCTGAAGCGGCGGGAAGCGGCGGCGTTATCAAAGCAATCAAAGTCGATGACGGAACCCGTCTGTCCCGCAAGGATCTCGACGACCTCGTCGATTTTGTGGGAATCTACGGGGCGAAAGGCCTCGCCTGGGCCCGCATAAAAGACAGCGAATGGACATCGCCGATTTTTAAATATCTCACTCCCGAAGAAGTGAAAGCCGTCAATGCGGCAATGGAGGCAAACCCGGGAGACGTCATACTCATTGTTGCAGACACACCCGGCGTTGCTCATGACGCGCTGGGGAACCTCCGCGTCCATCTCGCCAATAAGTTAAAGCTCATCGAATCCGATATATTTGCATTCACGTGGATCACCGAATTTCCCATGTTCGAATACAGTGAAAGAGAAAAGCGCCTGATGGCGACGCACCATCCCTTCACATCGCCGATGGAAGCTGACGTACCCCTTCTTGATACAGCCCCCGAAAAGGTGCGGGCCCGGGCGTATGACCTTGTTCTGAATGGATCGGAAATCGGCGGAGGAAGTATAAGGATACACCGACAGGATGTCCAGTCCAAGATCTTCTCGGTTCTCAACCTCACTGAAGAGGAAACGAAATCAAAGTTCGGATTTCTTCTTGAAGCCCTTGAATACGGCACCCCTCCACACGGAGGCATAGCTTTCGGTTTCGACAGAATCGTCATGCTCATGACCGGATCGGAGTCCATCAGAGATGTCATCGCTTTTCCGAAAACCCAGAAGGCGACATGCCTTTTAACCGATGCCCCTTCTCAGGTCAGCCTCGAACAGCTTATGGAATTGTCACTGAAGACAACATAGGACCACCGTGGAATTCCTAATTAAGCTTGACAAAGTGATGCGTTATCTATATAAAAGTTTCGTTGGTTTGGTAATTACAAGCATAAAAGAACATTTTCGCTGTCTCATATTAAAGGAGGGTAGGTTATGAAAAGAAATACCGTATCCAGCATTATTGTTACCATTCTCGTTTGCTTTGGTCTTGTTCTTCTTTTCTCGGGATGCGCAAAAAAGCCAGCCGAAACCGTTGTCGTTGAAGAGACTGCCGTCGCGCAGGCTCCGGTCGTTGTGGCAGAACCTGAAGTGGAAGAGGAACTCGAAGAGGTAGAATCGGTGATGGAAGCCGTTGAGGAAATCCCTGTCGCAGGCTATCACGTAGTGAAGAAAGGTGAATGCCTCTGGTGGATCGCCGAGTATGAAGATGTCTATAACGATCCTTTCATGTGGCCGCTGATTTATGACGCCAATAAAGACAACATCAGGAATCCCAACCTCATTTATCCCGGACAGGAATTCAGCATTCCCAGGGCAGGATACTCTTTGGATGAAATTCAGGATGCGCGAAGAGGCGCAGGTGCGCCCCGTCCCTATACACCGCCTGAGGGAGCCCAGGTACCGGTCGACTAACCGAACAGAATCATCTCAGTCATGCGTAAAAAAGGGCACGCCGTGTGCCCTTTTTTTACGTTCACTGACCTCATTCAGGTAATCATACCCGATTTCATCATACCTGAGCGTGTTTATCCCGAACCGCAAAAGGCGTGGCACGAAACACTTTGAAAGGAAGCATTACGACACCCCGGCAATTCGTGCACCCTGCCCTGTTATCATGGAGTGAGACATTTCGTACTTTACCCGTGCCGATTCAGACGGTGGGCCATGATCCCGCATGACATGTCAATCAACGCCCTCTACTGCGAGGTGCTTCTTGATTTCTTCAACCGTATCGACGCTGCTCAGCGACAGAATATTTTTCAGCAGTCCCTTCTTTTCATAAAACGAAATAAGCGGCGCCGTCTTGTCATTATATGTCTGCAACCGGTTCATGATAGCATCCTCTGTTTCATCGTCTCTCTGGATCACGGGAGAACCGCATTTCTTGCATGTCCCTTCCGGGGTCGGCGGATTACTCTTGATGTTGTAAATCGCCTGACAATCGGGATTTGAGCATGTTCGCCGGGTCGTCAGACGATCAAGAATAACATCCTTCGGTACGTCAAGATTGACAGCCATGTCCAGACGGACATCCAACTTTTTCAGAAGTTCCTTTAATGCTTGGGCCTGGGGAATCGTCCGTGGGAAACCGTCCAGAATAAACCCGTTTCGACAGTCATCTTCCCGCAATCGTGCTTCCATTATTTTCATGATGAGCGAATCAGGAACAAGATCGCCCCTGTCCATGTAAGCCTTCGCTTCCTTGCCGAGGTCAGTTCCTTCCTTTACGGCAGCGCGGAGAATATCTCCTGTTGAAATCTGGACGGAACCGTCAAAATCGGTCAGGAGTTTTGCAACCGTCCCCTTACCGGCGCCGGGAGCCCCCAAGAGTATTATCTTCATTTTGAACCTCCATTTATAAAATATTTCATGCGACCACATATGTAAGGCTTGGGACTATAGAAAAATCTCATGAGTTGGTCAAGACTTTTGAAGAAACAATCGGGGATTAAAGATAATCACACCGCTTTGAAGATTCTCTCGTATGAATCGCCGGTCAGCCATGAATATGCGCAGCGTGACCGTCCGCCGCGATCCGGTATTGAGCAGGTCGATGCCCGGGGAGATACTTGAACTCCCACCCAGTCAATGACGGCTGAATGACTTCCCATCAAGGCCCTGTTCCATGCCTTTGTCTTTCTGTCCCGGGGAAAAGTCCTTCTGTACGGGTGGGCTGTTTCATGATAAACTTTTATCAGAAAAATCGGTGTGGTACATCGCCATGCAGGTAATGATGGTAAAATGTCCGATACCGGGTTCAGTCATAATAATCTGATCCTACACGAAACGGTCATGGTCCAGATGAAAGAGCAATCAGATGATCCGCGATTCCTCCCTCCCAGACCCATCGGGATGTTTGCGGCGGGATTCAGGGACATCCTAGCCGACAGTATCTATCGGTACCGCATTAACGGCGATGCCAACCAAGCCGCGGCCATCGCCCTTTATGCCATTCTTTCCTTTATTCCCCTGTTTATTCTGACCATCCTGGTCATCAGTCATCTGTTCGGCGCCTATCCGGAAATCCAGCAGGAGATGATCGATGGATTTCGGAATTTTCATCCCTTCTTTACCGGGGAACTGATGACACAGCTCGGTCGTATCGAAGAAAAGCGCCACGTGCTGGGGTGGGCGGGATTCCTGAGTTTGATCTGGTTTGCCGCCATGATTTTTGGTGTGATCGAAACCGCGTTGAACCGCATTTTTCGCTCTTCATCAAGCCGGAACTATTTTCTCTCCAAGCTTCTGGCCCTTTCCATGATACCCCTGGCATGGGCTGTCGGGATTGTCAGTGTGGGAATCACCTACCTGGTAACCCTCATTGCAGAACGAAGCATTGCGAGTGACGTCATGCCCCACGGTTTGACTTTTCTGAACGGTCTTTTTCTGGGCTATCTGCTTCCCTTTCTGATCGTGGTGCTGTTTGCCATGGGACTCTATCGGATCATCCCGACCCGTAAAATTTCCCTGGCGAGCATCGTGGTCGGCAGTGTCGTCTTCGCGTTCCTCATGGAAGTGGCAAAACATTGCTTCACCTGGTACGTGGCCCATTACACACGGTACAATGTGATCTTCGGTTCCCTGGAAACAGTGGTGATCCTGGTCATCTGGATCTTTTATGTCGCCCTCATCTTTCTTTTCTGTGCCGAACTGGTCGGCGCTTATGAACGGAGGGACCTGATCCTGCTGGAAAAAGCGCTCCTGAAAACGGGGAAAGGGCCAACAGGTGTAACCGAACGGCTCTACAGGAAATTCGGCCGTTTTTATCCCCGGGGAACCTATCTTTTCCGGGAGGGTGATGCGGGGCGGGAGATGTACTATCTCCTGGATGGCCGTGTCCGGGTGGAAAAGGAAGCGGGGCAGGTGAAAAAGATTCTTGCACAGTTGGGTCGGGGTGAATACATCGGCGAAATAGCGGCCCTGATCGAGGCCCCCCGGACAGCGTCTGTTGTAACGGTTCAGGACAGCCGTATCGCCGTTATCGATGACCGGACATTCCGCAATCTCCTGCGGGAAAGCGATCAGATCGCCCTTTTCATGCTGAAAGAATTCTCCCGTCGCATCCGGCATACCAACGAGGCCCTGGACGACCTGACCCAATCCTGGACCTGCCTGGCCGCCCTCCTCTTCTTTTCTACGGCATGGCCTCTGCAAGGCGACCGTGATCCGGCGGTGGAATTGGCGTCCTGCACCGGTAAGGAACCGGACGATATCCGTGAGGTTATCGCCGGTCTGGAGGATATGGGGATCCTGAAAATGGAGGGCGGTGTAATCAAGGAATTCAACAAGGACACGGCCCGGGACTTTCTCAGGCGCCAGGCTTCGGAATAGGGACGCTTGTCTTACGCCCCTCCACCTGAAGAAAGAAATGTACTTTTCTTTCCATTTCTTTCCAAATGACAGCGTATGCCGGTTTTTCCTGCTTTAAATGGCAATGATGTCTCTTGGAGGGCACAAGAAAAAATGCCACGAAAAAAAGCGCCTGTCGATTCCGGCAGGCGCTTCAATGTTTTGCTTTCAAGGGCGTTCGGAATGTTATTTTCTCCGCGTGATCCCCAGGCCAAGCAGCCCCAGTCCAAGGAGAAGCAGTGTGGCCGGCTCGGGAGACGGAGTCGGAACAAAGGCCATGTCAATGGAGTAATAGGTTTCCTGGATACCGGAACCCGCACCGTCCTCAAACCTGATACCGTTGAAAGAATCGCCGCTGGTAATATTGATACCAATAAACTCGCCGGCGTATGTGTTGGGCACGTTGAACAGGAACGTGTCGTCATCATCGATGAAAACATTGATAGAGGTGCCCGCGCCACCCGGGTTTTTCAGATCCAGCCAGGCTCCCCAGGCAGTCATGCCCCCGGCAAAATTGAATACCTGGTAGCGATTCGTATCTATGTCAACGATGTTCTCGTAAACTCCATCATGAATCGACCCGGCACCATTGACTTCAGTGATACTGAAACCCGGCACAAGTGTTGCGTCCTCAAAGTTCTCCACAACCGGTATATCTGGATCATTGAATGGATCAACAGCAGACAGCCAACTTTCATAGCTGTTGTAAACAGTCCACGTGTATGCCTGAGCCGCTGCCCCAAAAGACATCACCAACCCAAGGACCGCCAAAACCGCCAAAAACTTTCTCATCTTAATCCCCCCTTTCTGTAATTTCACTAGTATGTTTTTTGTTTTATTCCGTCTGTATTTATAATTAGCAAGGCTCGTGCCAGCAGTCATTTTTTAGCTCGATTGCTACGCGATATTATGCAACTATAAGATAATAT
>DSDU01000066.1 GCA_011056835.1 Deltaproteobacteria bacterium | reverse complement strand
TTCAATTCATTCATGAAAACCGCAGGCTGCCGTTGTGCCGGTTATTATTTCTCCCGGTTTCGACCGGGCAGATAGTCCTCCCTCACCGGTGAAAAGACCTCCAGGGCGATAGAATCATCAATGATTTCAGCCCCATGATCAAGGCCCGCCGCAATATTCCAGGCGTCGCCGGGACATGCGTCGTATTGTTCGGCTCCGATAGTGAGACGGAGCCGTCCGCTGATGAGACAGCCTGTCTGCTCGTAGGGATGGGAATGCAGGGGCAGGTCGCTTCCCTTATCCAGGTGAAAACGGGTCATGAGCGTTCGTTCGCCGTAGACGACTGTTTTCTGCCTGATTCCCGCCAGCGGCGAAATATAACCCGTTTCGTCATGCCTGTTGAATGCAATCGTCATGAATCATTCCTCCTTAATTAATGTATCGACCGGTTTGATGCATTGTGAGTTTTTGCAGTTTCTCTGCGCTCTCTGTGTCCTCTGTGGTTTATATTCTGAATGTCACTCATGTTATTTATGCCGATATGGGTCGAGCTCCCCGTCGGTGTCGCCTTGATTTCGTGTAAGTGGCGAAGAAAAATTCCTTTCCGCTTTGAAGGCGGATGATCTCACTGCTGCGTTCAACAAGGCCGCTTCGAAAAGCCAAATCCGTAAACGTTTGTCTATCAAGCAGAATCATGAGCGGCGCGAGTTGTTTTAGGCTCGTGTAAGGTGTTTTTGATACGGGCGGCAGGTCATCTCCTGGCAGTTGCAGTACCACGGACATAACACCCGTTTCTTTCATGGCGGTTGCTATCTTCGGCAGTATCACTTCCGGCTTGACGTATTCAAAAATAAGCGCACCGTGGACAAGATCGAATTCCGAGATTCCCATGGCGGTGGACTGAATGTCGGCACACCTCCATTCAATGTTCTTCGCAGATGATTCAAATCGTTTCCGGGCGATGTCAAGGTAGCCGGCATTAATGTCGATTGCACAGACTCTCGCGGTATGGCTGAAATCGATATGTTCAAACCCATTCCCCGTGGTGCACCCCAGCACCGCCAGAGACTCGGGGGCCGTCTCGTCAAGGGCTGTTTTAAAAAGGCTGTTGAGAAGTTGAAGCTGTCCCACATCCGGACTGCCCATATGACCTTCATAGTCGGAGGCGGGTATGTTCAGCCAGGGATTATCCGTATTCAGCATAGGGGCCTTCCCGGGTGTATTTATGTCGAATGCCTGTCCGAAACGTTTGATGTGTCGGTTTACTCTAAAGATTCCGGTTTCAACGGGTTGTTGCCCACAACTCAGCAAGGACCCGTGAAGATGCTGTTGAAAAAACGCCCATCTGCAACATTTCCCTCATCCTTCACTGCCGCGACGCACTATACGTACGACTCACTTCTCAGGATTTCCGACGCCGTGCATCCTGACGCTTTTGCACAGCCTCATGTCGGGACTTTCAGAGCGGCCTGTAAAATGCGGACCCTGAAGTTGTTTCTTCCCGGATCTATTTGAACTTCACTGAGATTTCAACAGGGCCTCTCGGATCGAGGCCGATATACTTCGCCCGAATGGTCGTGTTCGGCTGTGTCGGCATCAGCTTCGTTATCGTACCGAGAGACAGGAGGTCACCTTTTTTCAATTGAATACCTTCGGCATTCAGTGAGTCTTTAATCCAGAGAACCACATTGAGAGGATGCCCCAGGATGCTGCTTCCCGTTCCCTCTGCGAGAACCGTCCCTTTTTCGTCCAGTATCTGAAGTTGAAATTTTTCCAGCCGTTCAAACCACTTTTGTGTGGGCTGGATCTGAATCGGGGTTCCCACAACGCCGTATCGGGCCGCCACATTAACCGCCGCAAGTTTCGGTCCGTCTATCTTGACACCTTTTTCAAAAAGCAGATCCGGAAGCTCGATAAACGGTATCGCTTCAGAGATGTGATTCAATGTCTCACGCGGTGTTGTTGCTGTGTTGATTCCCTCGTCCTTCACGCGCAGTATCAGGTCGCCTTCACTGAGGGGGCGGGGACCGAAATCCGCCTTCATGACGGTGCCGCTTTTTCTCAGCATGTTTTTCAGAAGTGTGCCTCTGAGGGGATGGGATACGCCGAAATTTTTCTGCACTCCTTCGTTTGTCAGCCCGGCCTTGTACCCGATGACCGGTCCGTATTTCTCGCTGATAATGGATACATACTGGGCTTGGATTTTCATTGCTTCGTCAACCGTGATTGTCCCATCAAGATCGGAAGCGGCAGTCTTTGCCAGAAAATGCTTTGCAAGCTCTGACGCCGTATCCTGCGCCAGCACGCTTGCCTGGAGTAAGAAAACCAGGAAGAAAATAACGCTGGCGGAAACGATAAAGTTTTTACGACATTTCTTTCCCTGCATACGACACCTCCATAGTTTCAGTTTCAACGAATGTCGCACATGACCATTCGATGATTGGTTGCCATACAGCATCCCGACATGGCACTGCCGGCGATGGTGCTTCAGACAGCTTTATCCGGTATTCAGCGGTTGTTGAATAACGCCCATCCGCAGCATTTCCTTTATCTTTTGTCTTCAGGGATGGGGTTCAGAGGAAACGGATCAAGGCCTGAAGTGTCGAGAACAGATAAGTACAAGCATTCCCCAGTGAATGTTTACTCGGGGGCGGCATCAACAACTGCACAGCCATGATAATGCAGGGAAAGAGAAGAAGTCAACAGCAAAAAAAACGGTGAGAAAGCAGAGGGCGCTGCTGCCGGCCTTGACATGTGCCCTGGAGGATGCCGGTCTGGTATTCATTCCGCAATTGACAATACGGTCCGAGTCGGTATAGTGCAGAAGAAGGGTGGGCATGATCCATCCGTTGCGACATCAGATTCTGCAATCCGGGAGAACCATGACTGAAAAACAAACACAACCGAAACTGTTTCTCGTTGATGGGAGCAATTATATCTATCGGGCGTTTTACGCGATCCGACAGCTTTCCAATTCAAAGGGCTTTCCCACCAACGCCATTTACGGCTTCACGAACATGCTTATCAAGCTCTGCAGCGACTACCGGCCCGACTATATCGCCGTCGTGTTCGATTCGAAAGGGCCCACGTTCCGCCATGAAGCATATGAAAACTACAAGGCGAATCGGAGTGCCATGCCCGACGAGCTGATCCCGCAGATTCCCTATATCAAGGATGTCGTCCGGGGATTCTCCATGCCGGTTATCGAGCAGGAGGGGGTGGAAGCCGACGATATTATCGGTACCATCGCAAAAGCATGCTCTCACACGGGGGTGGAGACGGTCATCGTGTCCGGCGATAAGGACCTGATGCAGCTCGTTTCGGATGATGTGGTCGTTGTCGATACGATGAAAGACAAGATGTATGATGTGGAAGGAGTGAAGGAACGGTTCGGTATTGAGCCGGCGAGGGTCGTGGATGTTCTCGGCCTGGCAGGGGATGCTTCCGATAATATCCCCGGTGTTCCCGGGGTGGGTGAGAAGACGGCGCTGAAATTACTTCTGGAATACGGCAGCATGGAAAACGTTCTGGAACATGCCGATGAGGTGAAAAATGCAAAAGTGAGGAAGAGTCTTAAGGACTATGCCGATCAGGCGCGGTTAAGCCGGGAGCTTGCAACGATAAAGACCGATGTCGCCGTTGTATTCAGTCTTGATGATTTTCGTTTGACCGAGCCCGATACGGATATTCTGAAGGAACTGTTCAAGGAATTCGAATTCTCGTCTCTTTTACAGTCGCTGAAGATCCGTGAGGCTGACGATGAAGGTCGTTACACGTTAATTGCGACTGAGGCGCAGCTTGATGACATGGTCGAAAGGATAAACTGCGCGCAGGGCTTCGCCCTGGATATCCTGTTAAGTACATCAGATGTGATACGGTCGGCTATTGTCGGCATTTCCATTGCCCCTGCGCCGCTGGAAGCGTGGTATATTCCTTTTTCCCATGACTATCCGGAAGTGCTCCGGCAGCTTTCCCCGACGATAGTCCTTGACAGGCTCAGGCCGATCTTCGGCGACGAGCGTGTCAACAAATCGGGATATGATCTGAAGAATGCCTTCATCGCCCTGTCGCAACAGGGGATTACGCTGCGGGGAATTTCTTCTGACGTCATGGTCGCGGCGTATGTTCTCAACCCGTCGAGACGGAGTATCGGCCTGGAGGATCTGGCCCGTGAGTATCTCGATCGGGAACTGCCTCTTCAGAAGGAACTTACCGGCGGAGGCGCCAAGGCGATTTCAATGAATGCCGTTCCCGTTGAGGATGCGGTGAAGTATGCCTGCAGGCGTGCCGATTTCATATGCAGGATTGCGCCGCTGCTCCGCGAGGAAATTGAAAGGGGTGAACTCGGAGAACTCTTCCGGGACATTGAAATGCCACTCGTGGAAGTTCTTGCATCAATGGAAGAAAAGGGGGTCCTGGTCGATACGAAACTTCTCGGCGATCTGTCGATCCAGCTTGCCGAACTGGCGAAGATGTCGGAAGAAAAAATCTATCGTCTTGCCGGTGAAACGTTTAATATTAATTCTCCGAAGCAGCTCCAGGTTATCCTGTTTGACAAACTCGGGCTTCCCAGAGGCAAAAGGACCAAAGAAGGATACTCAACGGATGTGGAGGTTCTCACCAGCCTGGCCAAATCGTACGAGCTTCCCGCGGAGATTCTCGCCTACCGCAGTTTGACAAAGTTGAAATCCACCTATGTGGATGCGCTGCCCCTGCTGGTCAACCCCGCAACGGGGAGAATCCATACTTCTTACAACCAGACGGTTACGGCAACGGGCCGGCTTTCCAGCAGTAATCCTAATCTGCAGAACATTCCCATCAGGACGACGGAAGGAAAACGAATCAGGCAGGCCTTCGCAGCCCCTGGAGGACACGTGATTGTTTCCGCCGATTATTCCCAGATCGAGCTTCGCATTCTCGCCCATCTGTCGGACGACGAAGCGCTGATCCGGGCGTTTCAAACTGGTGAGGATATCCATGCCCGAACGGCATCCGATATATTCGGCGTCTTCCCGGAGATGGTCAACCACGATATGCGCCGTCAGGCCAAGGTCATTAACTTCGGAATCCTCTATGGAATGAGCCCCTTCGGTCTCGCCCGTGAACTTGATATCAATCAGAAACTGGCCAAGGCATACATCGATGAATATTTCAAGAAGTATCAAGGTGTCAGGAAGTTCCTTGATGATATCCTTGTAAGAGCCCGAAAGGATGGATACGTTACGACGCTCATGAATCGACGCCGGTATCTGCCGGAAATCAACAGCAGAAATGTCACCGTTCGACAGTTCGCCGAACGCATGGCAATCAACACGCCCATTCAGGGAACAGCGGCCGATCTCATCAAAGTGGCCATGCTGAACATCTGGAGAGGACTTTGTCAGGGACAGTATGGCGCTTCGATGATCATGCAGGTTCATGATGAGCTCGTTTTCGAGGTTCCCGTCGGTGAAAAGGACCGGGTCATGGAATTGGTCAAACGGGAAATGGAGCAGGTCATCGCCCTGAAGGTGCCCCTGAGGGTGGAGATAGCATCGGGTTGTAACTGGGACGAGGCACATTGATGAAGCTCGGGATCGAAAGCGAAAGGAACGGCGCCGGATCCGGGTCGTTTGTCGGGGCAGTGATGGAGCACGTGATGGGCGACACGCGGCGCAGGCGCCGGTTTTCGGCAACAGGTAGACGGTGAATGACGGACCGCAGACATCGTATCGAGATTACATTCGAATGTCATATGAACGGTTGAGGTGAAAGTATAAGAACAGAGGACCATGTACGGTTTCCGGAAAGCGATTTTGAAATACGGGCATTCGTTTCCGGAATTGTTGCAATGAGGAGGAATTGTTGTGAGCAGTATCAGAGAATTATATGATCAATTTACCGGACTTATCGGAAAAGTGGAAGCGGGGAATGAAACCTGGCAGTTCATCGCATCGATTGCCATCCTGGTTGTCGGCTTCTTCCTTCTTGAGGTCGCCTGGCGTCTCAGTAACCGACGTGTCAGCGAAGTTCTGGAGAACAAAGGGTATCAGCGATGGGTACCCTACGTCGCGGGATTTCTGCCGTCGTTACGGCTTGTTTTTGCCGCTCTGCTTTTGAGAGGCGCCGAAGTTCCCCTGATCATTCCACCGAAACTTGTCGTGTTGTTCCACGGTGTACAGGCATTCCTGCTGTCACTGGCCATGATTTTCTTTTTATTTCATCTCGTCGAATTTCTGGATCTCATCCATGCGCAGATCCCGGAAAGAATGAGGAAGCAATTTTCTGAACAGGGTTTGAAAAACCTGAAAAGTCTCCTGAGAATAACGTCTGTTGTGGCTGCCGTTCTTTTCTTTATCCATACACAGAAATCGTTCTTCCCTCAATGGCTGTGGGAATCGTCGGTGTGGCGGTATCTGGCGGTGGTGCTTGTATTTGCCGTACTTTATATGGGAGGACGGCTTCTTACGACGTTCCATGAAACGATGACCGTTTCGCTCAGAGATTCGGTTGAAAAGACGCGACTGCGACTGGTTTTGCGGGCCTCCCTGTGGCCCATGCGGCTCTTACTTGTGGCCATCGCCGTATATGCCTTTCAAGAGATTCTGTCACTGCCGTCACCGGTCGACAGGGTGGCCGAGACGATGGTAAATATTCTGGGAACCATCGTAGTCGCTCTGTTCCTCTATCAACTGCTTGATGTGGTGGAATATGAACTGACCAAGTTTGTCCGGAGAGACGACAACGAATTCGATATGAATTTTGTTCAGATGGTGCGGATTATTGCCAAGGTACTTATTGTCATCTTCGGAATCATTTATCTTTTGAAGGCGGCTACGGGCAAGCCGATGACGACATTGCTGGCGGGTCTCGGAATCGGAGGTCTGGCAGTGGCGCTGGCGGCACAGGATACGCTGAAGAATCTTTTCGGCAGTTTTATGCTGATGATTGACAAACCCTTCGTCGTTGGTGACTGGGTCCGCATTGAGGGTGAGCACGCAACGGTCGAAGAAATCGGCCTGCGCAGCACCAGAATCAGAACCTTTTCGGGTCATGTCATCGCGATCCCGAATGAAAAGATGGCGTCCATGAGTATCGAAAACGTTCAGGTGCGGCCCTTTATCCGCCGGCGGATGAATGTAACCATTACCTATGATACTCCCCCCGACAAGGTGGAAAAAGCGGTGGCTCTCATCAGGGATATTCTCGCCGACCGTCCCGAACTGGTCCCCGATCGTCCTCCCAAAGTGCATTTTAATGATTTCAACGATACGTCACTGAACATACTTGTATCGTACTGGTTCAGACACAATGATTTCTGGGCTTCCGTTGCCTTTGACGAGATGGTGAACTTTCAGATTATGCGGGCCTTTGAAGCGGAGGGAATTGAATTCGCATTCCCGACGACGACGACCTACTTGGCCCAGGACAATCGAAGACCTTTGAGTATAAGTCTTTCCCCTCATTCACCGCCGGATAAAGGAACGGAAGAGAGTGCATAACAAACTGTCATCGTATCGAAAGCCGAGAGGTTACTTTCAACAGAAGGAGGTGTCATGTCGCGAGTTTTGCGAAAGACGTCCCAGAAAGCAGGACTTTCCCCGGGAGCTCTTATCCATATCGGAGAAAGAAGAGTCGAATCGGTAAAAATCTCCATCATGGATTACGACCGGGCATCCTTTCATGAGCAACAGGTCCGGACGATAGAGGAATGTTTTCCCTTTAAGGAAACTCCCACGATAACCTGGATTAATATCGACGGGCTTCATCAGGTCGATATCATCGAGAAGATCGGCAGACACTTCAAGATACACCCGCTTATCCAGGAAGATATCCTCCATATGGGGCAGCGTCCGAAAATGGAGGATCTCGATGAATACATTCTGATCATCCTGAAGATGCTGCATTATGATGAGACAACCGATACCGTCAGTGCGGAGCAGGTCAGTATAATCCTTGGATCAAACTTCGTAATATCGTTTCAGGAAGCGTCGGGAGATGTCTTCAATTCGCTGCGGGAGCGGATACGGAGCGGAAAAGGCCGCATCAGAAGAATGGGAGCGGATTACCTTGCCTATGCGTTGATAGATTCCATTGTCGATCATTATTTTATCATTCTGGAAAAGTGCGGTGACAGGGTAGAACATCTGGAGGAAGAGCTGGCAAGGGACCCGCGGTTGCAGACCCTTCAGTCCATCCACACCTTGAAGAGGGAGATCATATTTCTGCGAAAATCGGTGTGGCCGCTGCGGGAGGTTATCAGTGGTCTGGAACGGGCGGAATCGCCCCTCATCCATGATGATATTTCCATGTATCTCCGCGATGTGTATGACCATACGATCCAGGTCGTTGATTCCGTCGAAACGTATCAGGATCTTCTGTCGGGCATGTTGGACCTCTATCTTTCCAGTGTCAGTAATAAAATGAATGAAGTGATGAAGGTTTTGACCATATTCGCTTCCATTTTTATTCCGTTGACCTTCCTGGCCGGTATTTACGGCATGAATTTCGAGTTCATGCCGGAACTGAAAGTATGGTGGGCATATCCGGCGCTCTTGTTTGTCATGATTTCCGTTGCCGTTGCCTTGATTGTCTTTTTTAAAAGGAAACGGTGGCTGTGACGGTCCCGGTGGTTTCCTGGTATGACGAGCGGGCGCGACAGCAGGAATATGGCGAATCGCCGGATCTATAGGTGACGGGAAAGGAAAGGAACAGGAAATGTTTGACCACCCCATGCTGCTCTTGATGGTCTTAGCGGTTTTACTGGGTATATCAGCCTTTTTCTCAGGGTCTGAAACGGCCCTCATGGCCATCGGCAAGATTCGGTTAAAGAGTCTTGGAGAGAAGAACCCCCTCAGGGCAAAAATGATTGAACGACTCTTGAATAAACCGGAAAAGCTTATCGGGGCGATTCTGCTGGGCAATAATTTAGTCAATGTTGCCATGTCTGCCATTGCGGCGGTTCTGGCACTGTCTCTCTGGGGAGAGAAGGGCATTGCGTACGTGACCGTTTTACTCACGCTGGCCATCCTGATCTTTGCGGAGATCACCCCCAAGGTTTATGCCAAGTATTTCAACGAACGGGTTTCCATGATTGCGGCGCCGGTACTCCATGTGATTATAATTCTGTTCAATCCCGTTGTCGCAGGCGTTACCTACATCAGCACCAAGTTTCTCACACTTTTCGGGGTGGATGTCACCAAAGTGAAAAGCCCGCTTTTCACCGAGGCTGAAGTCAAGACCTGCATTCAACTGGCCTGGGATGAAGGCGGTATCACCGCGAATGAAAGAAAAATCCTGTCCCGGGTGTTTACGCTTAATGATAAGGTTGTCGGGACTATCATGGTCCCCTGGGGGAAAGTGACCGTTATCGATATCGCTTCACCAATGGAAGATGTCGTAAAGACCATATTGAAGACCGGGTATACACGATTTCCCGTCTGTAGAGGCGTCAAGCGGGACATCGTCGGGTTTCTTCACGCCAAGGACGTCCTGAAGCTTTTTGATGAGGAGGGACAGAGTTCCATACAGGAGATCTCATTCGCCCGCCTTACTTCATCCCGGCAGACCGGACTATTGATTATCAGTTACGTTATTTTCAGGCAAAACAACTGCATCAGGCCGTCGTTATCGACAATAACAGTCGGGCGGTGGGCCTGATAACACTTGAAGATATTCTGGAAGAATTAGTGGGAGCCATTCAGGATGAACATGACTTCGCGTAGAGAGAGGCGGTGAGCGATCACATGCCGTTGTTCCTTCCCGTCGTCAGGAAGGATCCGCACCGGCGATATATGAGGATACCGTAACGGTTCACGGAAACTCCCGTCGGATCATGATCGTTAAAACGTATAGCCGATGGAGAAATGAAATCTTCCGGCGCTTTCCCCGTCTCTGCGGTCAAGCTTATGTCCGTAAAGCAATCCGATGGGCCCGATGGGCGTGATATACCGCAGACCGATCCCGACAGAGGAACGGAATGAATCAGAACCGCCCCCATCAAAGGTACGCCTCACGCTTCCTGTGTCGATAAAGGGAGCAAGTTCGAAATTGCCTCCCAGGTCGATTCTCGCCTCAAAGCTTCCCGACAGCGCCGCCCTGCCGCCTACCGGATCTCCCGCCGCATCATACCGGAGCAGGTTTTCATCAAAACCCCTTACGTCCGACGTTCCGCCGAGGTAGAAAAGCTGGTCCTTCGGAACTGTTCCGTCTGATCCGTACGTACTGATATATCCGGCTCTTCCGAGCCAGGCAAGGGTCAGGCGATTAAATGGGGTGACATAGTATCGCACATCGACACGATACTTCAGGAAATTATCCAGAGAATTTCGCAGACCCGTTGACACGTCAACGGAACAATAGGAAAAGATTCCTTTTGTCGGGCGAATAAAAGAATCCCTGGTATCATAGTTGAGTGATGGAGTGGTGACGAGGATGCTCCGGGATTGAAATTCATCCCCCGTAGCTGAACCAAGCGAGTATTGTTCTCTCTGTTCAAGGCTGAAGCTCAGTCCTGCGGTGAGTGAGGGTGACATCTTCCGGGTAAATCCGACGGATGCCCCGTACGATTTTGTTCCGAATTCCTGATTGAATTCTTCCAGCCGTTCGGCAAAAAGGTTCAGTGACAGGGTGGTTCTGGTTTTGAGAAACCGCTGTTCCACCAGGCCCATGTCGCCGCGATAACCGATCTCACTTATCTTCCCCCCGATCCAACCGTATTTGTTTGTGCCGAAGAGATTGTGATCTCCCACCGTTGTCTGCGCAAAGAGCCCTCTGTCCGATTCGTACCCGCCGCCAAGCTCGAAGAAGTAGGGCTTCTTTTCTTCCACCTCGACGATGAGATGCGCCGTGTCCGAGTTTTCCTTCAACCCGATCGTTTTGAATCGAACGGAGTTGAAAATGTTCATATTGCGAATGTTTCTCTGCTGTTCCAGCATTTTTGTCAAAGAAAACGGTTCACCCTTGTTCAGCTCCAGCTCGTTCCGGAGAACCTTTTCTTTCGTCCGGAAATTACCGCTGAAGTAAACCTCTCCCATCGCCACCTTCGGACCTTCGGCCACCTGATACATAATGTCCGCTTGTGACGTATCCTTGCTGACCGTGGTGTGAGACCGTACGGTAACGTGGGGATATCCTTTTTCGGATATTAGTTGAGCCAGAGCGTTTTCATCACTTCGTATCATGTATCTGCGGAATGGTTCCCCTTCTCTCAACTTGATGGCATCATATGCTTCTTCCCGTGTGACGGCATCGACCCCTTCAATGTGTGCCGATGAGATGACGGTCTGCAGCCCTTCAGTTATCGTCAGGGTGATATCCACATGTCTTTTGTCGTCACTCCATCGAACCGTCTCGCCGATGACCGCGGCATTGTATCCTTCACGGGTATAGAGCGATTTGATGGCGAACATGCCTTCTTCCAGTTTTTCCGGGACGTAGGCTCCCTTTTCCATGAACCCCGGGAGCCGGGTGAGCATCTGTCCTTTAATTTTTTCTTCATCGAGAGTTCTGTTCCCCTCTATGGTGATTGATCCGACAATGGTTTGAGGCCCCTCATCAATCACGAGGGCAATTGATCGCACCGTCTGTTCGTCCTCCTGTTTTCTATCTTCCACAGGTGAAACACGTGTCTCGAGATAGCCTGCCTTCCTGTAGCGTTCTCGTATATTTCTGATACTCCTTTTCAATCCGAGATCGTTTCTATTGCCGCTCTCAAACAGCACGAGATCTTTTTGGAGCGTCATGTTCCAGAATTCCTTGTTTCCGGTAAAAGTGATATCGTATCGGGGACCTTCGGTAATGGTCATGGCCACTGACACGCTTCCTGTCTCAGCATTCTTTTTCATGTCATGATCAATGGTCACGTCGGCGTAGCCCCGGCTTCGATAAAAAGATGTCAGCCCCTCTATGTCTTTCCTGAGGTCTTCCTCGATAAATCGGCCCGAACTTCCGGGCCGCAGCGTGGCTCGCCATGACTTCATCTTAAATTTCAGTCTTGTATCTGAAAATGACCGATTTCCCCTGATTACGATGTCATCAAACGAATAGTATGCTCCCTTTTCAATGGTTATGTTAATGATGAAATTTCCATCGTTTTCATCTTTCAGTGCCGGAATCGTCACGTTCGGTCTTATAAATCCCTCTCGTTGATACAGGGCGGTGATCAGTTCCGCCTGTTTCGGAAGGTCTTCCCGAACAAAGGCATCGCCGCTGTAGATTGTAATGGCGTTCAGGATTTCCCGTTCAAAAAGAGGTGCCTGTCCGGTTATTGTAATGTCTTTGATCCTTCGAAGAGGGGTGAGCTGGAAGAAAAGTGATATTCCGTCGGCTTCTTCCTTCGAATCGACATGTATTTCCCGAAACTCATTTGCTAATGTGAGAGCATCGATGGAATCGCGGAGACGGTCCTCTGAAAACGGCTCCCCTTCTTTCAAAAAAACCAGATTTCCTGCCATTGCTTTCAGTCGTTCGTCATCACGGGGGAGATCACGAATTTCGATTATAATCCGGGATATAATGGAATTCGAACCCGCGGCGGACGGCGTCTGCATTTCCTCTGAATATGCCGGGAACGGTATGCTGCATACCGTCAGCAGAACCGCACAATAGATGAGAGAGAGGCAGACCCTTGACATCATTGTTGGTTTCATTCTACGTCCGTTCATCGTATCTTATCGAAATTCAAGTCTGAACTGGAGTTCTCCGCCGTAAATACCCCTTGTGTCCTGAAATCCCCGTGCGAGGATGTGTTCAAGCAATTTGTATTCCGCAACGGCACGCTGAATGACTTCTCCATCTTTTGATTCGACGGAGTATTTTATTGTTGTTCGTTTGGATAATTCCTTTCCGAGCGTTACCCTTATGCGGTCCGAGGCGGATTGATCATTTTCAGGAGCGGTTTCGACTTCAAAGATATCAAGACCGGTCGCTTCTTTTATGTCTTCTCCGAAGGTTGAAGCAATCAGTCCCGCGAGCATTTGTTCCGTTGATTGTGTCGTTCCTCCCTCTCCGGCTATTAATTCACCCGTTGTTCTACCGAGAAGAAGGAGGGAAAGAATGTCGCCGTGCTCCTCAGGCGGGTTCGAGCTCAGTTTAAAGTTGAGCTCATCCAGGGTGCCCGTGACTTCCAGGAAGATCATCCAGTTTCTCACCGTGACTTCGCTTCCCACATCAAAAAACGGATCAGTTTTATAGGGGTTCGTGAAGTCAATGATTCCCCTCGTTACAATGAACGACTTGCCCTGGTACCTGACGGTTCCCGATGCAATCGTCGCCCGACCCCTGATTATCGGATTGCTGATGGATCCCACGACATGGAGATCGGGAATGATATCCAGCGTCGCGAGATTGTTGTCGACGAGAAAGGGATTGCGTTGGATAATCGAAATATCAAGGTTCATGTTCTTCAGGAAAGGGGTGGTAATCTCTTCCCGCGGCGGCGGTGTTTCGCGTCTTCTCTGTCCGATTCCCTGAAAAAGACTCAAGTTCACATCTTTATAATACATACCTTCAAGGATAATAATGTCTCCCCTTACAACTGATTTTTCTTCGGTCCCCTCGATCCGAAGCGCTGAGTTGATAAGCACATCCAACGTGTCGGGTACATGAATGGGAAGGGCGGCGGCATTGACTGTTGCCGAAACCCTTTCCGGCTGAAAATTCTCACGAAGCTTTATGCTGCCTTCCAGATTGAAAGAGCCCGTGTCGATGTATCCCCCGATCCCGTCCAGGGTGACGGTTTCTCCTTCTATTCGAATTTTTCCGTTCAGGCCGTGCAGTTTCTGCAGGAGAACGGGGACGGTACAACCGACATTTTCCAGTGAAAGATCGGCATTGACATGGGGACGGCGAAGCGTTCCTTCAACGTTTGAAGCTATGGAAAGAGTCCCCTGTATATCTGAAAGATCCTCCATCATGTTGCCCACAAGCGTGAGGGGGATGGATCCGTCCGCACGAAACATCCCGGAACCGGCGAGATCGCCCTTTCCGCCGATGGTGATCATCCCTTCCGGGGGCAGGATAAGCGTAGACTCGGGAAGCGTTATTATTTCGTTTTTAAGCGAGACGGTGAGATCCCGGGACTGGAGAATTGCCGTCTCCTTATAAACAATATCAAGTTCACCTATCTTTACATCGGCGGCAATTGTCTTGATGGATTCCGCATTGCCGTGAGCTTCTACATTTCCGGTGAGCTTTCCCGAGAAATCGTCCTTTCCTGCAATCTTGAAAAAGGGTGACAGATCGGTTTCGTCAAAAAGTGCCGCCAGAAAGAAGTCGTGCTTCTTCAGATCATATGATCCGTCCAGGTCAAAGTTCAGCTTTCCCTTGAATCGGGCCATGTGATCATGAAGGTCCATGGTCACATGGAAATCTTCCAGATCCTTCCCCCGGATCCGGACATTGTTGACGGAAAGGCCGCCGGTAACCATCGGATTTTCGAACGTTCCGTGTCCGGTGATATCAATAAGAACGAGTCCGTCCGCTATGTCCTGTTCCCGAACTTTTGCAATATTGCGCAGGGAGATGCCCCGGGATAGTAGTTTCAGGTCGTATTCTTTCTGAAATGAGATCCATCCGGAACATCGAACGGATTCTGCCGGTGTTACAAAGATCTGAAAGGGATCGAACCGTATTTTTCTGTCGTCGACCCCGGCTGTGAGGTTAATCTCTGCAAGCTTCTGGCCATACAGGTCGAAATCATTTCCGCGCAGTGTCATCGTGCCCCGGGGCTCCATTATGGTGCCTTCAAGATGACCCGTCAGCGAGACCGTTCCTTTTATGGTTTGTATAAAATCATCAAGATGCAGGGCATCTCCCCGGATATTCAGTTTAAATGCGGGATTTGCATTAAGTTCCATGGTGGTCCGGTCGTAAACATGGGACGTTCCCGTTATGCGAAGATTCGAGGCTCCGTTGTCGACCGTACAGTGTGATAGTTTCAGAATTCCCGATTTGTCGAGTCCGGCCTTCAAGCGTATGTTGCCGAGAGTGATATCCTGAAAGTGCAATTGTGTCCCCTGAAGGTCTAATGCGAACAAGGGTTGCTCCGTCGATCCGGTAACGGTCGCTTTGAGTTCAATCGTTCCATGAAGATCATTGAAACCGAGCGGTGAGAGACTTTCCGCGAGGTCGGGAGCGTCAAGTGACAGTTTCCCGCTCATGTTTCGGGATGGAATGTCGAGAAAACCGTCTGCGTTCAATTCGCTCCTGCCGGCTCGAATACTCAATTTCTTGATTGTGGCGATTCCCCTGCTCATCTCCAGATCGCTGCTGATCCGGAGATCGACAGGGGCAACGAACTGCTGCGTACTTATATTTTCTCCGTTTATTGTGAGGGAAGCGTCGGTGTTGATGCCCTGCAAAGAAAAACCCTTGCCCCGCAGTAAGAGTGATGAATGCACTGCGCCCCTCCAGCCCGAAACATCATGCCGGAGTTTCTCCAGATGTACATCTTTTCCTACTACGGATAGATCATAGCTGACAGCCTCCAAGTCGTGTTCCGGGGAAAGAAACCCTTTCTGAAAGGCTTGTCGGAGATCCATGCTTCCCTGTCCCGTGATGATTCCGTCAGCGACGTCAATTTTCAGAACATCAATGGTCGCCAGGCGATCGTTCAACCGCAGATCGAGGTTGATACGGTCGATTATGTTTTCCAGAATCGTTCCCCCCTCATAATCAAGGCGAAGGTTCAAATCGGGATTGTCAAGAATGCCTGACAGTTTCAGTTGACCCGTTGTCCGACCGGTCAGTGTCTGCTTCAGATTGAAGCTTTTTTGTATTTCGTGGAGCGAAGCCGTATAATCGATTGTCGCACGTATTGAGGGCCTGTCGAAAATGTCCGTGACCGCTCCCGATAGTTTCATGCCTGCCAAAGGTGACTGGATCCGTGCAACCAACTGATCGATCCGCCCATTGCCGAACGTCGCGTCCAGAGTGCATTCATCGACCCCGGCACGGATTTCCCCGCTGGTAATATTCCCACGTCCGATATGAAGGGCAAGTTTGCCCGATTGCTTCGAGAGATCCGCCTGTGCGGCGAGATCGATTTCCTGAAGCATGATCACCGTGTTTCCCTCATCTGTTTCAAAGTGCAGAGAACCCTGTGAGAGATCGAATTGTTTGATGATGATCTCCACCGGCGTCAGGGGAGTCGTCTGTGTCTCCCTTTGTTCTTCCTGTGGGCGATCTTCAGGGATGGCTGGCACGAATGTCCGTACCAGATTCATTTCACCTGTCGTGTCTACTCGAAGGTGTGTCCAGGGCCTGTCCAGCAACAGCGCCTTGACGGTAAGATTCCCCCTCAAAAGGGGGGACATGGAAAGTTTGATGAAAAAGCGATCGAATCCCGCAATGTCGCCATTGCCCGGTTCTTTTATTAATCCGTTTTTTATTTCTATTTCACCTTTCAAAACGGACACGCGGCCATATTCCCAGCTTATCGAACCGGGGATGTTTTTATTGATTGTCGTCTGGATGTATTTCTGGCCCGGCGGAGAATTGAGATAAAGGTATCCCCCCATCACCATGAATATGATAATTCCGAAGACCACGGCAAAAGCTATGAAAATGTGTTTGGTCCGCTTCCTCATGGAACGTTCCCGTGTCATATGCGGGTGTAATAAATACAGTTAGTTACGGCGAATGTGCTTGCCTTATTATACGAAAGGGGGTTGTTACCGTCAACCTTCCGTCTTTCACAGTGATTTTTCATGTCTCAATCTCACCACATCGCACTGAAAATATCAATGATATACGGTCTCTTGCCCAAATGAATATTCACTTGAACAGGTCATGACGGAGCTTTGTGCGACGAAAGCTAAGAGAAGGAAAAGACCGGCAATTCCGATTGTCCGGGCCCGAAGGGTGCGTTTCTGAATTGCCTGGAGCAAGCTCTCGATTTACCAAAAGGCGGAATGGACCTCGCGGAAATGAATTTGAGCACGAACCCGTATAGGATTGAAACCTGAGTCATGTCGGACAGAGCAGCATACTGCTCCTTGTGATGAATCATCATAGTTTTATAATGTCATGAAAGAAACCGTACGACGAAAGAACACGGACATGGCGGGATTTCCATTATAAATATCTGTTGAGACCTTTGAGTGCACAGCCTCCGCTGCCGACTGATTCCGGGAATCAGATGCAAAGCGGCGAATGCACGTTAATGCGACTTACTGAAATTCATTTATAAAATCGTCAAGCGGCATGATTTGAAAGAGAGGGTGCAGTGGATTTTTACGGTACATGTCGACGATGGTTGTGTGGATTTCTCCTCGATAAGAGGTGCAGCAATCCTCTATGATGTACGCCCTGAAGTCATGGGCGAGTGCGTCCATTGCCGTTGTGAGGACACACCAATGGGTATTTATTCCGCTAATTGCCACGATGTCGACATTGTACAGCCGGAGTGTTTGATCGAGGTCGGTTTTGAAAAAAGCACTGAAGCGGCGTTTCGGCAGATAGATATCGGTTTCGGTCTGAATCAGCTTGTCGGTAACGTTCGCACCGTTGGTCCCTCGTATTGAGTGTTCTTTCATTTTTCCCCTGAAAATAAAGTCGCCACGGAGAAAACTGTCCATGGCGAATATGACCGGCATGGAATGACTTCTGGCGAATTTGGTGAGTTGATTGGTTTTGTCGATCACCAATCGAACTTCCGGCGTCATGCCGATACCATGGGTCGTGAATGCATCATTCAACATATCAACAACGACAACGGCGGGTTTCATAAGTATCTTACGTTCTTATAGACTATTTCGGCTTCATCATCCGATGTCTCCCCGGAATCCTGTCTGGGAGCTTCAATCGCCGGCACGTCGACCACTTGTTGATTCGACGGCGCCTCGAGGAGTCTGCCGGGATTCTGCTCCACACGCATTCTCAGCGCCCCGCCCATAATGGTGATTTCGTAATTACGATCACCCAGGTTCATCTCCTTGATCGTCTTTTTGATGCTCCGGACCGAACGCTTGACGCGGTAGTATGCGAAAGCGCAACCGCCGAATCCCACGGCAAGGATTATGGCAAAGACCCACCACGGGGTGGTGATGACTTTTCCCATGAACATCAAAACAAGCATGATAATAAGGAGCAGGAGCAATTGAGATCCGATAATCGCATACATATAGACGAGTCCCTGGCGGACATTGGGGTCGTTGCCTCCCTCTCTCAGCCGTGGTCCTTGTTTTGCTTCAGTCTGTTTTTGACCTTTTTCGGTTGATTTTTTCTTTTTTGAGGAGCGCTTGAAAAACATCTATTTCTCCAGTTTTGACTCTTATAGTATTTTTATTACGTTACGCTATCATTCACATGAGGGGGTGTCAAATGAAAATTCTTTCGGAGCATTGCTTTGAAAGTGCTGCGCCATGATAATGCAACACAATGTCATGCTGAATAGTATCGGTACTGACCTTGGAGGTGTTTCATTTCGGTGATCGAGTCGGTGAGGAATAGAGAGAAGGGGGCCGCATCGTCGATCTGCCCCCCCCCTCTCTTCTTCCGCAACAGTGGTTACTTGAGGAAAAGATTTCTTAATTCAATCTTGTTGATTTTGCCGACACTGGTTTTCGGAATTGACTCGACAAACTCGAACCGCTCCGGCACGCCGTACTTCGGTATTTTCCCGTCATCGGCAAACTTCATGAGGAACTGCCTGAGGTCATCCTTGGAGACCTTGTCCTTAAACTCCGGCTTCAACACGGCGATAATGAGCGGACGCTCTCCCCATTTCTCATCGGGAACACCAATGGCCGCTGCCTCCGAAACTGCTTCATGCTGACTGCTCAGATTTTCAAGATCAAGTGAAGAAATCCACTCACCACCAGTCTTGATAACATCTTTCAGCCTGTCGGTAAGCTGGACGTAGCCGTCTCCGTTTATATATGCAACATCTCCTCCGTGAAGCCATCCGTCTCTCCACAGATCTTTTGTCTTTTCAGGATCTTTATAATAGCCTTGGGTGAGCCATGGGGATCTCATGAGCAATTCACCGGTGCTTTCGCCGTCGTGAGGCAGGATTCCGCCTTTGGGATCTTCAAGCTTCAACTCGACAAGGGGGATGGGAAGTCCCGTCCGAATCAAAGTGTCGACTTTGTGATCGGAGTCCCATTCTCTCATATGACTTTTCAGGTTTGCAATGGTCATGACGGGGCAGGTTTCCGACATCCCGAATCCGGAATAGATTTCAATACCCAGTTCCATGGCGGCCTTGGCAAGACCCTTCGGCAGAGCTGCGCCGCCGATGATGACTTTCCACCGGGAAAGGTCTACCTGCTGTACCGCGGGACTCGTTACGAGCATGTGGATGATAGTGGGTACGCAGTGTGAGAATGTGACCCGCTCACCGATGATCAGTTTCAGAAGGACCGGTGGTTCGTATTTGCCGGGATATACCTGTTTGACGGCCAGAAGTGTTGCCAGGTAGGGAATACCCCAGGCATGGGCGTGAAACATTGGTGTCAGGGGCATGTAGACGTCATCGGATCTGAATCTCCCGATGGAATCGTAGCATCCCAGCATCATAGCGGTACAGATGGTGTGGAGAACCAACTGCCGGTGAGAGAAGAAGACACCCTTGGGAAGCCCCGTGGTCCCCGTCGTATAAAATATGGTTGCCCGTGTATTTTCATTAAAATCGGGAAAATCGTAGAGGGGCGATGCGTCCTGCAGCATTTCTTCATATTCAATATCGATTGGCAGTTTCGTTTCAGGTTTTGTGTCATCATCAGTCATGAGTATGACTTTCTTCACCGTTGTCAGTTTGTCCCAGATCGATTCCAGCAGAGGAAGAAATTCTGCATTGATCATAACAATATCGTCTTCGGCGTGGTTCATGGTGTACAGGATCTGATCCGGAGACAGCCGCCAGTTCATGGTGTGCATGACGGCTCCCATCATGGGGATGGCAAAGTAGGATTCGAGGTACCGGTGACTGTCATAATCGAAGATACAGATCGTGTCACCGTGTCTGACTCCAAGTGTTTGCAGACCGCTTGCGAGCCGGTTTATACGTTCATAGAAGGTTCGATAGGTATGTCTCACTTTGTCGCGATAGACGATTTCCTGATCGGGCTCATAGATAATCGGGGTGGCCAGCAGTTTCTTGATCAGCAGCGGATACTCATATGCATCGCCCGGTTGATATATTTTCTCTGTCATTTTAATCCCTCCTTGCTTTTCTGTTTCAAGCCTGTGCGAATAATATTGTATTTTATCGTCTGCTTTTCATGAGATTGCTCCCGGTGCTTCACCTCCCTTCGATTTGTCGAGAAGTATTCCACTGTTCTAGAGTTTAGAGTTTCCTTAGCGCCTGTTGTTCTTTAAAAAAAGCATACCTCACCGTCGGTGCCTTTTTAAGCGGCAAATAACGCATTGATTGTACA
>DSDU01000087.1 GCA_011056835.1 Deltaproteobacteria bacterium | reverse complement strand
CTGGCTTGGCAGACTCACAGAGATCAGCTCCACGCTACGGTGAATTGGCGCTTTACGACAAAGGATGCACGCATCAAACTTAAACGCCTTTACCCGACATTAGTCGTGTGACATGACACTAGTATATAAAGAAACGCGTTAATATGTTCTATAGGGGAGTAACATCGATTTTAGTAAAAGACGAAAACTTCATTCATTTATGTCAGCCTGATTCATGCAAATCATGCGGTGCCTGCTGCGGACTGTATAATTATGCTGACAGCTCTCGTGAATCGCTGATTGGTCGACTCAGGAGAAGAACACGATTGTTTGGCGAAATGGTTGCAGGTCCCGGTGACTTGGAAGCATTCGCTCACGTGATAAAGACAACGGAACCGCAGGATAAGATCTATGAGGTTATCTATTGCTGCGAATACCTCGGGTTTCTCGATGAAACAGAGCAAACGGTGGGATGCCTCCTCCATCCATTGCAGAACGGCGGTACCGATTTTCGGGACGCATCGTTTTACGGTAAAGAGCTCTGTGACGGCCATTTTTGCCCCAGTTATTACTATATTGCTCAGGAAGAAAAACGGGCACTGCTTGCCATAATCGACGACTGGTATCTCTATGGCCTGTGTATAACCGATATCGACCTGGTGAAACAGTATTTCCGCCTCATCAGCGAGGAACTTGGAGAGATGCCGTCAGCCGTTACATTTAAAAGCGATGTGTTGAAAGAGAGTGCCCTCAGGTTTTTTTCGCTGAAGACATCATGGCGGTTTCGATCACCGGAAACAAATCGCTTCGGCAAGTATTATTTCGACGGATCACAATATATGATACATCACATCGATTACGAAGCCCTCGGTTGCGAGCGGTCACGATTTGACAAGATATTCTTGAGCTTGACATCTCACTTCAAGACGGTAAGGGATCTTGAACAGGCGGAAGCGATTATTATTGATTGTATTGACGATTTCGTCGAAAGATATCGTAAGATGTGGTGAGTCTACGATTATAATATCTGAAAGGGGGCATGGCAGGCATGAGCGACGTGAAAAAACGGATTCTCTACTCGGAAGAGGCGATTAAAAAGCGGGTTCAGGAACTTGCCGATACATTATCGCGCGAGTATGAGGGGAAGGATGTTATTTTTGTCGGGGTCTTAAAGGGGGCATTCATCTTTCTTGCCGATCTGGTGCGATCTGTGACGATACCTCATCACATAGATTTCATACGAGTCGCCAGTTACGGTGCCGGAACGGTTAGTTCGGGGAAGATTACCATTACTAAAGATATAGAAGGTTCCATAGAAGGAAAAGATATCCTGATCGTCGAGGATATCATTGATACGGGAATTACAATTGCTTCTTTGAAAAGTATTCTCGATGACAGAAAACCCAAATCGCTTAAGGTTTGTGCGCTTGTCGATAAAACGGCGAGGCGGGAAGTGGATATCAATGCCGATTATGTGGGATTTACAATGGAAGATGGATTCGTCGTCGGATACGGCCTTGATTGTGATGAACAGTTTCGGTCGTTGCCGGACATTCATGTAATAGAAGGGCAATGACATAACGGGAGGACAGACGGTGATCATTCAATGTGATAAATGCGGAACGAATTACCGATTTGATGAAATACTCATCGATGGGGATGGCATCTGGGTGCGTTGCACCCGCTGCCAGAATATATTCTTTCTTGAAAATCCTGCCGAGGAGAAACTTATCTTTTTGGAAGAGGAGGGAGATGAAAAGACTGTTGCCGTTGAAACGCACGGTATAAAGCGCGATGAGATGGAAATAACCTTTGAAGATCAGGTCCGTATGATCGATGATGCTGAAGTTCGTGAAGATCGTTCACGTGCGGACAATAAAGAAGCTGTTGTTT
Source organism: Deltaproteobacteria bacterium (assembly GCA_011056835.1). Classification (GTDB taxonomy): domain Bacteria; phylum Desulfobacterota; class Syntrophia; order Syntrophales; family UBA6807; genus DSDU01. Next base: position 18,636 of record DSDU01000087.1, on the reverse strand, counting down.
CCGATGAGCCCTTGCCGGAAATGCCGCAGTTTTTTGAGGAAGCGATTCAGGCGGAGGTTCCGGAAAGTGTCGCCGATAACATCAGGGACGAACTCCCGGAAATAGGAGATTCGATCAGTGAGGAGGTTGCTGAAGCTGATACGAGGAAACCGTCAGGAAAACGCACCAAGTTCCTCGCGTCTGTCTTTGTGATACTGGCCGTTGCATTTGCCGTCTATCTCATTCTGTTTCCACAATTCCGGCGGGATCTGGCTGATAGGATCCTTGCCGTTCTGCCTCTTGAAGAGACCGTCGTCGTCGGTGATAAAGGCGACAAAGCCGTGGTTCATCGTGGAATGGAGATCTACTTTATAGACACGAAAGAACATGCCGTCAATAACTGGATTATCGGGGATATTCTTGTTGTGGCAGGCATCGCTGTAAATAAGGGCGATACCCCCGCATCAAAGGTCAAAGTTCGCGGCAAAATTCTTGATGCCGCCGGTTCGGTTCTCAAGGAAGAAATGAGTTATGGCGGGACCATTCTTACAGCGGAAGAATTGCGTAACCTGACGGGGGATGAATTGCGAAAGGAACTTTCTAATCCGTGGGGAAGAGATTTCGATAACCGTAACATTGCAAAGGACGGCAAGCTGCCCTTTATGATCGTCTTTATAAATCCGCCTGAAAGCTCCCAGGAGTACGTTATAGATCTTGCGAGTGCCGACGTTGGGACAAAAAAATAACGTTGAGTATTCTTATCAGGGCGGTATGGTGCAACGAAAGGCGAAATATTACGGCTCAGTCGCATACAGAGAAGGAAGGTACTTAAAAGTAACAACCTTGATGCAATTCGTGACGATGAAGCTCTCAGCTTTCCCCGAGTGCATCCAATATGAGTGAAAAAAGAATTATGCCCTCCCTTATCATGATCGGTGGGTCTGTCGTGATGTCCACAATGGTCGAACCTTTCTTCCCGGGTGTCGTTCCGCCATCGATGATGGCATTGATTTTGGAACCGAGTTTATCCATGACTTCGTCTGCAGATACACATTCCTCCTGACCCGACAGATTTGCGCTCGTGGCGGTTAAGGCCCCCCCGAGAAGTACCGCCAGACCGGTGGCTATGACATTGCTGGACAAGCGAATGCCGATCTTGCCCGTCCCACCGGTGAGTCGGGTCGAAAGATAGGGCAGCGCTTCAAAGAGCAGGGTTAATCCCCCCGGCCAGAATCGATCCATGAGCCGTTCAGCAGATTCCGGTACGGCAGCAGCGAGTTTTGTGACATGATTTCGCCCGCTGATGATCAGGGGAATGGGTTTGTTGAAATCCCGTCCTTTAATCGCAAATAGTTTTTCAACTGATGCTTCGTTTTCCCCGTCCGTCCCCAGTCCATAAAAGGTTTCAGTGGGGTATGCAATGATGCCGCCCCGTGTGATGATTGCGGCGGCATGTTCAAGTGCTGACGGATCCGGATTCGTCGAGCTGATTCTGATTATTTCGACCATGTAAGTTTTTCCTGTTTTTCTTCTATCCCTTTGGCCAGACGGACTGCGTACTCATCAAGTTTCTGCCTGAGTTGTTGATTGTTCAGGGCGAGAATCCTCACGGAAAGCAGTGCCGCGTTTTTCGCTCCAGCCGAATCGAGGGCCATGGTCGCAACCGGTATGCCGCCTGGCATCTGGACAGTCGACAGCAGTGCATCGAGGCCGTTTAACGGAGTGGCGTTAATCGGAACACCGATAACCGGGAGCGTCGTCTGCGAGGCAATCACTCCGGCAAGGTGGGCCGCCGCTCCGGCCCCGGCGATGATGACCTTGATACCTCTAGGGGCGGCATTTCTCGCAAATGACGAGGTTCGATCCGGAGATCGATGGGCCGACGCAAGAACGACCTCACAGGGTACGCCAAATTCTTCCAGCATGAAGATGGCCTCCTTCATGACGGGAAGATCCGAGTCGCTTCCCATGACGATGCTCACCACAGGCTTCTCTTTCGTTTTCATGATTTTTTGACCCCCAACGAATCAATTGAAACGAATTGACCTACAAATTTATGAAATCCCCCGCAGCATACTCCTTCCTGCGGACGGGGCGAATTCAGAACGGGATGCAGTCCTTCTCATATAACTTTCACAGGTGTCCCGCCTTTTTGGAGGGGGAATTCACTTTTACCCGGTCTATTCGGCTTTTTTAATGAATCTACAGCATGCTTCGGGTAATTCCGAAATATGCATTTAATATCAGAAAGTTGGAATTGCCGGTCTTAATGTCGGAAATGCCGTTTCCCTGTGAAAATCATGGCAATACCGTGTTCGTCGGCTGCCTGTATCGCTTCTTCGTCCCGAATAGAGCCGCCGGGCTGAATGATTGCCGTTACGCCTGCTTCGGCGGCCATATCGATTCCGTCACGGAATGGGAAAAAAGCGTCCGACGCAAGGACCGTTCCTTTCGTCGATAGATTCGCCTTCATGGCGGCTATCTTAACTGAATCAACCCTGCTCATCTGGCCCGCTCCCACACCGACGAGTTGATCTTTTGTCGTCAGGACAATGGCGTTGGATTTTACATGTTTCACCACATGCCATGCAAACGCCAGGGCCTGGTATTCTTCATCAGTCGGAGTCCGCTTGGTGACGACATTGGCTGTTCTGACGTCCTCTTCAATCCTGTCGCGTTCCTGTATAAGCAATCCTCCCGCTACACGGCGATAGTCATAGTCAGCGATAGTCTCCTTCCCGAGGGGAATTTCGAGTAAGCGGAGATTCTTTTTCGTTTCGAGAACCTTCAGCGCTTCATTGTCGAAGCCGGGGGCAATGACAACTTCCAGAAAGATTTTTGCCAGTTCTTCCGCCGTCTTTTTGTCCAACCGTCTGTTAAAAGCAACGATGCCGCCGAAAGCCGACACCGGATCGGTTTCTAGGGCTTTCCGGTAGGCTTCCAGAAGGGAGTTTTCCGATGTCGCACTGCCACAGGGATTTGAATGCTTCATAATGACTGCTAGGGGACGCTTGAAGTCTGATGCCATGAGCCAGGCCGCATCGCTGTCCATAATGTTGTTGTATGACATTTCCTTTCCCTGAATCTGCAGGGCCGTGGAGACCGATGGGACCGATGTGCCACGTTCTTTGTAGAAGGCAGCTTTCTGATGAGGATTTTCGCCGTAGCGGAGATCCTGTGCCTTGACAAACTGCATGGTGAATGTGTCAGGGAAGTCCTTTTTGCCCACAGGCAGTATCGTGCCGAGATAGTTCGAGATTGCTGCATCGTACCGGGCCGTGAGTTGAAAGGCTTTGGTTGCAAGAGCAAAATTGGTCGCCTCCGAAATATTCCCTCCTGTTTTTCGCATTTCGTCGATGATGGCAGGGTAATCCTCGGGATCGGTCACGACGGTGACAAACCGGTGGTTCTTGGCTGCTGCCCGGAGCATGGTAGGACCACCGATATCAATATTTTCGATAGCCTCTTCAAGAGTGCATCCTTCGCGGGCGACCGTGTCCTCGAACCGATAGAGATTGATAACAACCATGTCGATGAGACCGATGCCCCGTCCGTCCAAGGCCTTCATATGTTCTTCGTTATCCCGCAAGGCAAGCAGGCCGCCGTGAATTTTCGGGTGAAGAGTTTTCAGCCGCCCATCCATCATTTCAGGGAATCCTGTGTAATCGGAAATATCGGTGGCATCAATACCGTTTACTCTCAATTGAGCGGCGGTGCCTCCTGTAGAGAGAATTTCGATACCGAATGTCCGCAATTCTTTAGCAAAATCGACAATTCCGTTTTTGTCGGTGACGCTTATAAGAACCCGCTTGATCTCATTATCCATTTTCTGACTCCTCACTATAGTTCTTAAGAATATCCTTAAATCGAATGCTGATCTCTCAAGGCTTGACTATATGCCCTTATTTTTCTCATGTGGTCAATTCTTCGCTGTATCAGCGGTTTCGTACCGATATCGGGGCGATGGTCAACCGGCCCCTTAATGGCCGAAACCGCCCGTTCCGCTATCTGTTCAGCCGTCACAAGGTCATCTGCAATACCCACAACACCGATAGCCCGTGATGTCGTCATGTACAATCCGTCTTCTCGCTTGTCGACCGATGCATAAAACAGCTGCGCTTCCTTTACGTCATCAACCTCGATTTTTGCATATGTAGACCGAGCGTCGGGATGATCCTTGGGCAGGCCATAGCCTTTCGGTACGATATATTTGCAGACGGTTGCCTTCTTTTCGAATTCAACCTCCAGCAGATTCAATGTACCATCTATGATTGCCCTACATATATCAACAAAATCAGTTTTCAGAAGAGGGAGGATATTCATTGCTTCCGGATCACCGAATCTTGCATTATACTCAAGGAGTTTTATTCCGCTTTTTGTAATGATGAAGCCGCCGTACATGACACCTTTGTAATGCTCACCGGTTTCCTGGTATATTGCGTCCGCCACTTTCCGGGTTATTGCCAGGCCTTCCGACACATCGGCGGGGGTCATAAAGGGGAGCGAGTGATCTTCCGATGAATATGAGCCCATACCGCCCGTATTCGGTCCCTTGTCATCGACAAATCGACGTTTATGATCCTGAACGGGTGGCGTCGCCACGACGGTTGTTCCGTCTGAGAGGCACTGGAGTGAAAATTCTTCACCTTCCAGCTTTTCGTCGACGATAACAACGGAATGTTCACGCAGAATTTCACGACAGTGATCGAGGGCTTCTTCTTTCGTATTGAAATGATCTCCCTGTACCATAACACCCTTGCCGCCGGTTAGGCCGTCCGGCTTGATCACGACTCCCTCGAGTCCGCCGATAAAATCTTCTACACCGTCCATGGACGTAAAAATTTTATAGCGGGGATTGCCCGGAATTTTGTATTTGCTCAGCAAATTTCTGGTGAATGACTTAGACGTTTCCAGTTGGGCCAGTTTTTTCGTCGGACCGACTGCGGGAATACCGATACCTCTGAGTGCGTCAACGACGCCGTTGTTGAGGGGATCTTCAGGTCCGATCACGGCAAAGTCGATAGCGTTATCGCGGGCGAATGTGCTGATATCGTTCAGGTTGTCGTATGATCCGAAACATGCCGCCGACGACAGTGCTGCAATTGCCGGATTGTTTGACTTCATGAAGGAAAACAGCGTCGTATTATGTCGTGATCGTAAGATTGTTTCAGCTATTGCGTGTTCTCGCGCACCGTTGCCTATCAAAAGAACATTATACATCTCGTCCCCTCCTTTCGCATGTACCTTTATGAACATTCCATGGATACATTTTCATGACGAAAAATACAATCTATATCCAAAAACGATATATAGGTCAAATTACTTTCATCGGAGATTTGATGTGTTGACTTTTTATGGAAATAAATGTAGCGTAAATAATCATTATCAAATATTTCAAGGTGTTGAGATAAAGTACTTTTGGAACAGGACATCACTTTCAAAATCTTTTTTTTATGTGTCTTTCTCTTCCTGTCGGGATTTTTTTCCGGCTCCGAAGCATCACTTTTTTCCCTGACGGAGCTCCATCTTTACAAAATGAAGGAGGACAAAAACCCTTTTTATCCATATATCAGCAGACTCCTGGCATATCCGAGACGATTGCTGACCACAGTCCTCGTCGGCAATGAATCGGTTAATATCACTATGTCCGCCCTGGCTACGTCTATTTTTATCTCCTTTATGGGCATTGAGGGAAAATGGGTTGCCATTGCCGTAACGACGCTTTCATTGCTTGTATTCGGCGAAGCAATACCGAAAACCTTTGCCGTCAATTACCCCATTAGGTTTTCCAATTCTGTTTCCATTCCACTGACAATTTTTGCGGTAATCGAACGCCCTATTGTGTGGATTCTGGAAAAGCTTTCCGATCTGTTCGTCCATATATTCGGAAGGGTTATCGTTGCAGAAACATCGGCACTGACAGAGGACGAATTCAAGATCCTCGTCGATGCGGGGCACGAAGAGGGTGCCCTGGAGCAATCTCAGAAGGACTTGATCCATCGTGTGTTTAAACTTGCCGATTCAACCGTGTCAGATATTATGACACCCCGGGTCGATATGTTCTGCCTCCCCGTATCCATGAGTGTGGAGCAGATGGTGCAGGAAATACTCAAGGCACGATATTCCCGCATTCCCGTATACCGATCTGATAAAGATGATATCATCGGTATTCTTCATGCGCGGCATCTGCTTGAAGAAATTTCAAGCAGGCGGACAGGGGAGGGTATCAGACATCTTTTGAAAAAACCATACTTTGTGCCGCTTGAACGAAGTATTGGGAGTATGTTGAAGGATTTCAAAGCAAGGCGAATCCAAATGGCGTTTGTAGTGGATGAATACGGTGGAATAGAGGGCCTCGTCACCATCAATGATATTATGGAAAGTCTCGTCGGGGATATTCATGATGAAGATGAAGTGAAGGAAAAGCCGTATCACAAAATAAACGACGGATCATACATGCTGTCGGGTGCCATGGACATTGAAGAATTCAATGAACTTGTCGGGACATCCATTTTACTCGATGAATTCGACACGGTCGGTGGTTTTGTATTTCATCTTTTCGGCAAGCTTCCCGCGAGAGGTGACACCATTGATTTTGACATCTTTACTATTAAGATAGAGAAGGTGAGCAGGACGAGAATCATGAAGGTCAGACTGAAGAAGAAAGAAGAGCAGGCGCGTGGATAGTATTACAACTTACCCCTTCATCCTTATATTTTTATTCCTGCAGGGTCTGTTTTCAGGTGGGGAGATTGCCCTTATCGCCTCAGATATAAACAAAATTCGCAGTAGAGCAAGGACCGGATCACGGTCGGCTCAGACTGCCCTGAAGCTTCTGGACAGACCGGAATGGTTTCTGTCAACCACCCTGACGGGGACCAATATTTGTGTCGTTACCAATACCGCCCTTGCTACATCGATGTTCATTTCCATGTTCGGTCCTGTTCGGGGTGAGCTTTTTTCCATTATGGTAATGATTCCCCTTCTCCTTATTATGGGAGAACTTGTTCCGAAAAGTATTTTTCGACAACATCCCGAGACGGTCGCTCTGAAAATTTCATGGTTCCTCTGGGGAATATCGTATGTCCTTTATCCGATCGTTTTTATCATATCTCGGATATCGAAAGGGGCGCTTAATATCTTTACGCAAGAGCAGAAACCTTATTATGCTCCTTATATTACCAAGACCGGCCTGGAATTTCTCCTTCAGAAGGGAGGTGAAAAGAGTGATATCATGACATCAGAACGGGATATGATACGAAGGATTTTTGATTTTAACGAATCAAGGGCGGAAGATGTCATGGTTCCTCTGTCCAATGTGACTGCTCTTTCTTCCGAAACTACGCTGCGCGAAGCTGTGCACATCGTCTCCAAACAAGCATATTCCCGTATTCCTGTTTATCGTGAACAAGTTTATAATATTATAGGTGTTCTTCACTCTTTTGATTTGCTGGATATTTTCCAGGGGCAGGCACAGCAGTCTTCATCGCTGCTGGAAAATGAACCTGTCGTAAACTGTATGCGGGACGATATCTTATTCGTTCCTGAGACAAAGTCGACGGACAAACTCCTGTTGGAACTGCAGAAAAGGGGTGAACATATGGCTGTCGTTGTCGATGAGTATGGCGGCGCTGTGGGGATCGTTACCATGGAAGATATTCTGGAAGAGATCGTCGGCGAAATAGATGATGAGTATGTCGATGCAGGCAGTCATTACAGGAAGATAGCCCCAGACAAGTATTTGTTCAGTGCTCAAGCGAAAATGGAACATGTTCAGGCCGTCGTCCGGGAAAGTCTCCCCGGTGGTGAGTATGAAACCTTAGGCGGTTTTCTTCTCTATCATATGGGGAGGATTCCTCGAAGGAATGAAACATTCAAATACACTAACAGTCTTTTTATTATTGAAGATGCTGATATAAAATCCATCAAGGAAGTTCTTGTCATCGTCCGGACTGGTGGAGAGAAATGAAATAGATAATGATACCAAGGAGTCTGATACACTATGGAACATTGTAAAGAAGAATCATTGCATACGGGAACTATCGAATTGGCTACAATCATTCTGGCAGCCGGCAAGGGAACGCGGATGCGGTCGGATCTGGCGAAGGTCCTTCATCCGGTATGCGGTGAACCGATGGTTTACTATTCCGTTAACCTGGCGCGAAAAATCGGTTCCGCTATGATCGTCCTTGTGGTCGGTCACCAAGCTGAGGTAATTCAGGAGAAAATGAGAGGCAATGATCTGGTATATGTAATGCAGCGGGAACAATTAGGGACCGGTCATGCTGTTCTTCAGGCAAAAGATGCCTTCCGTCATTTTGAAGGTGACATTTTGATACTATGCGGCGATGTCCCTCTCCTGTCGCAGAAGACCGTCGAAACTCTTATTAGCTGTCACCGCGAGAACAGTGCCGTGGTAACAGTGCTGACCACCCTTTTGGATGATCCGTCAGGGTATGGAAGAATAATCAAAGGTAATGATAATGCAATAATAAAAATTATTGAGGAACGTGATGCCACGGGTGAAGAAAAGAAGGTTAAAGAAATCAATTCAGGCATCTATTGTGCGAACTGCCGATATCTCTTCGATGCCGTATCACGGATCGGAAATGATAATGTTCAAAAGGAATATTATTTAACGGATATGGTTGAAATCGTCCGACAGATGGGCTTTCAGGTAAACGCTTTTCTTGCCCATGATTCACAGGAAGTAATGGGGATTAATACTGTCGATGAACTTACAAAAGCGACAAGAGTTATGGAAGAACGGCGAAAATGAAATTTGCAACTGAATGATCCTGACCATGTGTGACGATATAAGTCCTCATGGAGCTGATCCGATCACATGCAGCGAAAGTCCCAGCATGCGTAAGCCTCTGCCCATAGGGTAGACTGAATGCAGCGTTCGGCTATTATGGCCGAATCCATGAATTTTGCTTGACTGCTGAAAATAACTCCACCTGCTCGAATACTTAGTTTTTCAGTCGATCGTCATCAATTACTGATGTTACCTTGATCAGTTTGGGATTTAACCAAACTTTCCTCTTGCAAAAGTCAATTTGCATGGATATGAGTGTGCAAGTATTTGGGTTTATATGGAATTTATTCAGTAAGCATTCAACTCTCCGCTGCTTGATGTGTGATAGATGGGGAAGTTGTTCATGCCCGTTGCTTGGGGTGAGTTGTTCATTTCCCCCTATGCTGTTGTAATGCCAATGGGAATAGAGAAACTGAGTGACTGTCAAAACCATATGAAATACTTTTCGGAACACTTTCTTAGAAAAACGGCTGGATGCCGTTTCCTCCTGCTGGCGACTGGATATTTAAGGACTGTGATGATTCGAAATTACCAAAAAGACAACAATGAGCCGGGATCTGTGGACAGGCCCCTTACATGCGAGAATATTCATCATTACCTGTTCTCTGTCGAACAGCGGGAGAGCTATGGGAGCCAACATTAAGTCGATTTTAAGTACTTATCTGAAGAAACAATTGAAGCTTCTTCCCGTTGGCTTATTTTCTTCTGATGTAGTCCGTTGTTTTGTTCTTTCGATTATGGTGGGAATCATTGCAGGCTTGGGGGCTGTTTTTTTTCGATGGCTTATAAAGATTTTTAATTTCGGGTTTTTCAGTACAGGTTCTGCGATGTTTGATTTCTTGGGTCGGTTTTATGTGGTTCTCCCACCGGCAATCGGTGGGCTCCTTGTCGGATACATCATTTATTTTTTTGCTAAGGAAGCACAAGGAGAAGGGCCGGCGGAAGTGATGGAATCTTTTTCCGTTCGCAGAGGCCGTATCAGACCCAGGGTGTCCGTCGTCAAACTCCTTGCATCTTCGATATGTATCGGAAGCGGCGGTTCGGTGGGTCGCGAGGGTCCTATCGTACAGATTGGCGCCTCGTTCGGGTCAACTATCGGGCAGTTGTTCAAGCTCCCCGATGAATGGGTGAAAACGTTGCTCCTTTGCGGTGCTGCCGGCGGTATCTCTGCAACCTTTAACGCACCTCTTGGCGGTGTCTTTTTTGTAATGGAAGTAATCCAACGCCGATTCATGGCGCCGAACCTCGGATTCATCGTCATTGCATCTGTTACGGCAGACTTTATCGCTCATCATTTTCTGGGGAAACACCCATCATTTATCATTCCTTCTTATAGTATGACAAGCTACTGGGAAATAGTTCCTTATATGGTACTCGGTATTATTGCTGCCGTTGTTTCCCTTTGCTTTATACGTTTTTTTTACAAGTGTGAAGATTGTTTCAGGGGTTACAAACTGCCGGAGTATGTAAAACCGGCTCTCGGCGGTCTGATTGTCGGCATCATCGGCCTGTTTTATTTTGATGTCTTTGGAGTGGGGTATGGAGGAAGTTATGGTATCGGAGGCGTCTTTATTGAAAGGGGCGGAGTTGACCTTGCACTTGCCGGTGAGCTAAGCCTTGTTACTCTTATAATGCTGGTTGTCCTTAAGATTATCGCCACGTCAGTAACTATAGGCAGTGGTGGCAGTGGAGGTGTTTTCGCTCCATCGCTTTTTATCGGTTCCGTGTTGGGGGGTGCTTTCGGGATCATCATTCACAGTTTGTTCCCGGCAATCACTGCTTCAACCGTTGCAGAAACCTCCGGTGCCTATGCTGTTGTTGGAATGGGGGCATTCTTTGCAGCAACGGTGAGAGGACCAATTACCGCAATCATTCTTCTCTTCGAAATGACGCGAAATTATACCCTCATTCTTCCACTGATGACCGCTGTTTCAATCAGTATATTTCTGTCCGGTGCTTTTACCAGAGAATCCATCTATACAATGAGGCTCGTGCGACGGGGTATCGATATCCATCAACATGAAGAGGTCGATATCCTGAAATCCATTCTGGTGAGAGATGTTATGACAAAAGAAGTAGAAACGGTATCCGATAATATGATGTTGAAGGAATTGCTTGAATTTACCCTTTCAAGCAAACACGTAGGATTTCCCGTGTTGGACAGAAAAGGGTTGCTTGCGGGGATTGTAACTATCGAGGACTACAAGGAATTTCTGTTTGAAGAAGGTCTGGAAAATCTTGTGGTTGTGAAAGATCTTGCAACATCGAACGTGATAACGGTGACTGAAAATGAAAATCTGGCTACGGCTATGAAAAAGATTGGATTTAAGAACATTGAACAAATTCCTGTTGTGGATGAAAAGAATCCTCTGAAAATTATTGGGATTCTGTCCCGCCGTGATATTGTTTCCGCCTATAACAAAGTGCTGATCGATCGAAGCCTTGCAGGGGGTACCCATCGGGACGAAAAGTAAACTAAAACGAGTGGTGTTGATTTACGAGGCTTCCTCAAAGTATCAAACCGTCTGAAGTTCTGTTTCATGCAGTAAAATCAAACGTCTACAGTTTATTGTTCAAATTCACCTTCACTGGAATCTATTCTGTTTCTTGATAAATCCACAACGTGCTTTAGGCAATTCAAAAACTTGCCCTTCGATTTGAGTCAATTGGATGTATATGCACGACTCGTCAGCTGGATTGAATGCAAATACTGAGAGGTTATGCAAGGAAGCGTTTGTGAGATCCCCTCTCAAAAATGCATTTCTGCCGTTTACGAGAGCTGACATTCGTCCAACGTCATGTGGGAGTTCAAAATCCGGACAAAACCCCAATGTCAAAAAAAGGCGTTTTCGCTTTCTTGTTTAGAGTTATGGATTTCATCTAATAGTAACTAATTGGCATATAAAATTTTTTTTTGAGATTTTCCTTGTGTCAGCCAAATATCGATAGTAAAAAAATGTTCGAAATAGGAAAGTGCAGGCATGAAAATAGGTAATCTTTTATTAGCTAACAATGTTTGCCTCGCTCCCATGGCAGGAATTACGGACCTCGTCTTCAGAACCATGGCGCGAAATTTCGGCTGCGAATTGTGCTTCACCGAGATGGTTAGCGCCAATGGTCTCATACGAAACGCTAAAAAGACCTACAGATATCTTGAGTCGTCAGATGCCGACAGGCCTCTCGGGGTTCAGATATTCGGCGCTGACCCGGGAATTCTTGCCGAAGCGGTGCGAATCGTCACGGAAGGAGGCGCGGACAGCATTGATATCAATATGGGATGTCCTGTAACTAAAGTATTAAAAACGGGATCCGGTGGCGCATTAATGAAAGACCCTCTACGGGTGGCCCGAATCGTGCGGGAAGTGAGAAAGGCAACGCATCTTCCATTGACGATAAAAATCAGAGCCGGATGGAAACGACATGGTATTAATGCCATCGATATCGCCGTTATCGCGGAAGAATGTGGTGCCGATGCCGTCATAATTCATCCCAGGACGGTCGAGCAGGGATTCAGCGGTTTTGCCGACTGGGATTTGATCGCCGGCGTGAAAAAACGTGTTGTCGTTCCGGTTATCGGAAATGGCGATGTGAGAGGTCCGCAAGATGCCAAAAGGATGCTGGATAGTACGGGGTGCGACGGCGTAATGATCGGACGTGCTGCTTTGGGAAATCCGTGGATCTTCGGGCAAACCGTCACGTATCTGAAAAAGGCCGGTCCAATTCAGGCGCCGACACTTTGCGAGCGCGAACAGGTTCTCAGGAATCATTTAATGATGAATGTACAACACTATGGTTCCGGCGTGGGTCTGAAAACCTTCCGCAAACACATGTTATGGTATACAAAGGGCTTACGGGGAGGATCTCATTTTCGTCAGAAACTGACTAAGATCCATGGTAGCGCGGAGTTGATTGAGGCGGTTCATCACTATTTTACTTCTCTTGAAACTCAAGAAGACCAAGAGATGTAGGGCAGATAGTAACCTCATGTAATCTTTGACGGAAATAAGATCTTGACTTTTATTCATCGGATTGGCATACTTTAATCGTTTAAAATTTATTTTTATTTTAAAAGGGGTTAAGGTCGGTTGTTGATTAAGAGATGAAAGGTGAAAATTGCGCTGTGGAATTAGTCAGATTTAATGAACTGGAAGAAAAGATAAAAAATATTATTGAAGAGTTTTCTGTTTTGAAAAGGAAAAACCAGGAACTGGAAGAATCCCTGAGGAATCGTGATGTGGAGCAGGAAGAACTGAAGAATGCCATCAAGGTATTACATGAAGAAAGGGATGCGGTGCGAATAAAGATAGATTCACTGCTTGCAATGCTTCAGAACATACATCCATAAAAACTGTAGGGAAGTACGTTTGAAAAAACGCTTTAATATAAAGGTAATGGGGCAGGATTTCTCGGTTTTAAGCGATCGAGGGGAAGAGCATGTAGCGGACGTTGTTCAATATGTTAACGACAAAGCAAAAGACATTGGTAGTGCCTCGAAAGATATTTCAACATTAGGTATTGCTATATTAGTTGCCTTAAATGTTGCGGATGAGTTGTTTAGGCTGAAAGAAGAAAGAGAAGACTTTTATAGCCTATTGGAGAGAAGATCTGAAAAATTAATTAACTATATTGAAAAAAAAACGTAAAGGTGAGGAAATTCCCCTGCGATGTTTGTGATTAATGTAAAGTTTTTGAGCCAACACTTTAGATCCGGGAGCCTTTACTTGTTAGTGGTGTGCAGGTCTGCCGTTATCCCGTCCAGGATAAATGCGGAAAGCCTTAAGCTACAATAGGGCACCCACCTTGGACTAAGGTTCAAAATCAGAGTTAACACGGCATTCGCGGGGGGCATTTTTTGGTTTTTTCGGTAAAGTTATTTTATCAGACTTCACAAGATATGCTGAGGCATTTCCTTCATTTCCTCTTCATCTAATCCTTCATATTCCTATTCCCATTAATCGATTATATAATGTTGTTGCAGGTACTTACTGCGAGGAGGTGGAAAACCAAGATGAACACTACTGTGATCGTTGTCATAGCGCTGGGAGCTGTCGCGATTGGAATGGTGCTCGGATATTTGCTCAGAAAAAGGATCTCACGCAAAATCTTCGAATCATCTGAGAACTTATCAGCACGAATTATCGATGAGGCAAAAAAGGAAGCCGAAACAATAAAAAAAGAAGCCATTTTGCAGGCAAAAGATAATCTGCTCAAAGCAAAGGCGGACTTGGAAAAGGAAACAAAAGAGAAAAAGGGAGAAATTGAGAGCCTGGAAAGAAGATTGCGGGCGAAGGAAGAAAACCTCGATAAGCGAATGGACATGCTCGTCCAAAAGGAAACAAATCTTGAAAAAAGAGAAAAGTCACTCATAGGGAAAGAATCACATCTGGAAAAAAGACATACCGAACTGGAAAAAGTTATCAATGAACAGCGGCTGCAATTGGAAAAACTGGCGGGTATTACATCAGAAGAGGCGAAAGATCACCTCATACAATTAATGAAAGATGAGGCGCGAAGAGATGCCGCCTTAATGATACGGAATATCGAGGAAGAAGCACGACGGACCGCAGATAAGAAATCGCGGGAAATTATCGCCTATTCGATACAGCGTTACGCAGGAGACTTTGTGGCGGAAAACACGGTTTCGGTCGTTAATCTTCCGAATGACGATATGAAGGGGAGAATCATCGGACGGGAAGGCAGAAACATAAGGGCTATAGAGGCAGCCACAGGAACTGACCTGATTATCGATGATACCCCGGAGGCGGTGGTTTTATCGAGTTTTGATCCTGTTCGCCGGGAGATTGCAAAATTGTCGCTTGAACGGTTGATCAGCGATGGAAGGATTCATCCCGGGAGAATCGAAGATATTGTGAAAAAGGTTCGGACCGAAGTTGACACCATAATTAGAGAAACAGGAGAAAGTGTTTGCTTTGATGTTGGTGTTCATGACATTCATCCGGAATTACTTTATCTTATCGGCAAACTGAAATATCGAACGAGCTTTTCTCAGAATGTATTACAACACTCCGTCGAAGTTGCACAATTGATGGGTATGATGGCAGCAGAATTACAGTTGAATATTAAAGAAGCGAAACGGGCAGGACTTCTTCATGATATCGGGAAAGCGATTGATCATGAAGTTGAGGGAACACATGCTTCCATTGGAGCCGATATGGCGAAGAAATATGGAGAGAAAGACACTATTGTGCAGGCAATCGCCGCCCACCACGACGATCGTACCAATACGATTCTCGGGGTGCTCGTTCAAGCTGCGGATACACTGTCAGCGGCGAGACCAGGTGCTCGGAAGGAAATGCTCGAGACATACGTGAAACGTCTGACCGAGTTGGAGAACATTGCAAATTCGTTCAGTGGCGTTGATAAATGTTTTGCTATTCAGGCAGGAAGAGAAATTCGCATACTGGTTGAGAACGAAAAAATATCCGATACAGATGCCGTTATGTTATGTAGAGATATTATAAAAAAGGTGGAAACCGAATTAACATATCCGGGACAGATCAAGGTCACAGTAATCAGAGAAATGCGGGTATCAGACTTCGCCCGGTGAGGACGGGATATATGAAAGTACTGTTTATCGGAGATGTTATCGGTAAGCCCGGGAGGAGGGTTTTAAGGGATCTCCTGAGGCGGATCATTGAAGAAAAGGCGATAGACCTGGTTATTGCGAATTGCGAAAATGCCGCCGGAGGCTTCGGCGTGACGAGAGATATTGTAGAAGAGTTGTACGGATACAGAATAGATGTTCTGACATCGGGCAATCATATATGGGACAAGAAGGAAATCGATGATTTTATTGGAGAGTATCGAACGCTTCTGAGGCCTGCCAACTATCCCGATGGATCTCTCGGCAGAGGAAGTGTTGTGGTTGAAACCGATAATGGTGTTCCTGTGGCAGTGATCAATCTGGAGGGACGGGTTTTTATGAAACCCCTCGACTGTCCCTTTCGTACGGCGGAACGAGAAATTGAGAAGGTACGCGCCAAGGCAAAAATTGTCATTATCGATATGCATGCCGAGGCTACATCGGAAAAACAGGCTCTTGGTTGGTTTTTGGACGGAAGGGTCAGTGCTGTTGTCGGTACCCACACACATGTACAGACATCGGACGAAAGAATATTGCCTGATGGAACAGCTTACATAACTGATGTCGGAATGACCGGGCCATGCGATTCCGTTATCGGAATTAAGAAGGATATAATTATCAGGAAATTTCTGACCTCGGTTCCCGCACGGTATGAAGTGGCAAAACAAAATGTGTGGCTCCAATCGGTTATTATAACGATTGACAATGAGACCGGGAAGGGGACTCATATAGAACGCCTGAACATGAACCCGGTCCATTGAATATGCTCAAAACGGAAATCATTATTAATATGGGAACTCTTCACCGCGTTCCATCTTCGAATAAATGCGGGTGGCGTATTAATTATGCGGAGCATGGTGGTTTAAAATACCGCCGCCCGGGATGTTGCTAAAAAACTTTTCCCCTCGAGGTTTGCAAGAACTCGGCATTCACAAAAACGTCAAAACGTGAGGTGACAGTATGCATTGTGGGATGGATGATGAGAACGTAGCAAGCGGATTTGTAGGGATGACTTTCTGAGATGAATTGACATTACGGTAGATGTCCGATGGTGTCTCTGGCGATAACATGTATTTCGGGGGATATTAAGCGTGAAAAATGTTTATGATACTCTTCAGGAAAGAGGGTTTATTGAACAGGTTACGGATCAAAGAGTCCGGGATGTATTGGATACCGAAGAGGTTACCTGCTATATCGGTTTTGACCCGACTGCAACAAGCCTTCATATCGGCAGCCTCGTTCCGATTATGTCGCTGGCTCATATGCAGCGCCATGGACATCGGCCGATAGCCCTTGTCGGAGGAGGTACTGCACTGATAGGCGACCCGAGCGGTAAAACGGAAATGCGCCGGATTTTGACCCGTGCAGAAATCGATGGAAATGTCGAAAGCATCAAGAAACAGCTGTCCCAGTATCTCGACTTCAGTGACGGTAAAGCACTGTTGTTGAACAATGCCAAATGGTTAACGGAACTCAATTATATAGAGTTCCTCCGAGATATCGGCCGTCATTTCAGCGTTAACAGGATGCTGGCTGCTGAAAGTTACAGAATGCGATTGGAAACGGGATTGAATTTTATAGAATTCAATTACATGCTCCTCCAGTCGTATGATTTTTACTACCTATGCAAACATAATAACTGCATCCTTCAAATGGGGGGGAACGATCAGTGGGGTAATATAGTAGCCGGCATTGATCTGACGCGAAGGCTCGAAGGCAAAACGGTATACGGGATAACCTTTCCGCTGATTACTACATCTCAGGGACATAAGATGGGCAAAACGGAGAAAGGAACCGTATGGCTTGATGGGGAATTGACAAGCCCTTACGATTATTTTCAATACTGGATCAATTCTGACGACTCTGACGTTGAGCGGTTTCTTGCCATGTTTACGTTTCTGCCCGTTGAAGAGATTCATGAGGTGAGAAATCTTGCTGAAGCAGACATTAATCAGGCGAAAACGGTGCTGGCTTTTGAGGCAACAAGGGTTACTCATGGCGAAGGGGCAGCCAGGTCTGCCTGGCAGGCATCGGCGAGCGCTTTCAATCTAAGGTTCGTTGACCCGTCTCTCTTTCCTTCCAGCTCGATCCCGAGAACTGAAGTATCCCGGGATGTGTCAGCTATTCCATTTGTTGTCAAAACGAAACGTGAACTTCAGTCAGGTCTTTCAGTTGTTGATCTGTTTGTAGATGTGAATTTGTGTTCATCCAGGGGAGAAGTGAAGAGGCTTGTGAAACAGGGTGGAGCCTATATCAACGGTGAACAGGTTATGTCGATTGATGAATTAATCGGTGTCGAGCACCTCACCGGAGATGGAGAAATAAGCTTGCGCAAAGGCAAGAAGAAATATGCTGTTGTCAGAATTCGATAAGACCGCCGGCTGAGACAGTGCTGTCCATCCATGTTGTTGATATATTGACTTATATCCATGCTATAAAATTAGGTTAAATAGTTCTTGACAGTAGAGGAAAGAAAGTATAGAAGTCACGCCTTGTTGACGAAACAGTTCTTTGATTTCTGATGCTGGTTTTATTTTTTGTTGCTGAAAATAGTTCTTGACATTCTGAAAAGTGAAGTGTAGATAAAGCAGATTTGCTGATAAAATCGTCTTTTCGATTTATTTTGTGACGCTGAGAAAATTTTCTTGACAGCAATGAAGAGAAGGTATAAATACCGCACTCTATTGATGGAAGATAAGATATACAACGTTACGAACGGCAAATAGTTCTTGACAATTGTAGCATTTTTGATTAAAAATTAAAGCTCGTTCTTAATAAGTTCTTTTACAAGTAAATAGCAGGATAACTGGTTTGTGGGCCCTTTAGGAAATAAGAAAAGGGTTCAAACCCTAATATGAGTTTATAAGAATTTAAACTGGAGAGTTTGATTCTGGCTCAGAACTAACGCTGGCGGCGTGCCTAACACATGCAAGTCGTACGAGAAAGTTCCTTTCGGGGAATGAGTAAAGTGGCGCACGGGTGAGTAACGCGTGGATAATCTGCCCTTTAGTTAGGAATAACCCATCGAAAGATGGACTAATACCCAATGATGCTGACCGGTTTCGGCAGGTTAGTCAAAGGTGGCCTCTACTTGTAAGCTACCGCTGAAGGATGAGTTCGCGTACCATTAGCTAGTTGGTGGGGTAATGGCCTACCAAGGCGACGATGGTTAGCTGGTCTGAGAGGATGATCAGCCACACTGGAACTGAGACACGGTCCAGACTCCTACGGGAGG
>DSDU01000097.1 GCA_011056835.1 Deltaproteobacteria bacterium | reverse complement strand
GTACTTTTTCATCGGTAGCTCCTCCCCAGTGTGGAATCAACCGCAATCGGAAGGAGTATAACATTATATTATACGTCATAGCTAGTGTGACATGACACTAGTGAGTTTCTGTATAAAAACCAAACATAGCTGATTCAGCTATGTATCACATATTTTATTTTGGAGAAAATCCGGTTCTGCGAGACCGCGGCGGCCTGTGGATCGGCTGGCTGGGAACAAAAGAATTCCCGGAAAAGTCTCATCTTGATCGGATTCTTGCAGAACAGAGCAGTTTGATCGGATACCGGCTGGAACCGGTTCATCTGACGCCGGAAGAAGTAGAACTTTATTATCATGGTTTCTCAAATGAGATTCTCTGGCCCCTGTTTCATGATCTCTTTTCACGATGTCATTTCAATCCTTCATATTGGGATGCTTACGAGAACGTCAATCGCCTGTTTGCTCAGGCTGTAGCGGATAATACCGATGAAACCGATTACGTCTGGATTCAGGACTATCACTTGATCCTCGTGGGACGTGAACTCAGGGAAAAAGGGATCAAACGGCGCACCGGATTTTTCTTGCATATCCCTTTCCCTCCCCTCGATATTTTTCTCAAGCTCCCGTGGCGGTTTAAAATTCTCGAAGCGCTGCTCCAATACGATTTACTGGGGTTCCAGACAATTCGTGATCGTCGGAATTTCATAAGCTGTGTGCGTGTGCTGCATGGATACCGGACATCGGGACGCGGATCGGTTCGCAGAATCATCACAACCGACCATCAGCCGCTGGCAGGTTCCTTTCCAATCAGCATCGATTTTAATGAGTATGCACAGCATGCCTCATAATTTATCAGTGGGTGAATTCTTTTCTTAAGGCCGGTATTGCTGAAAACCTCGACGATTTTCCCCAGCTCGAATTTTTTGTGCCAAGGCCATGAATGAAAGTATGGGAACGGTATACAATCTCACCATTCAACATGCATATTAAGCAAAGAGTTTAAGCCGCAGACAGCCTGTGTTTCATTCTGGTCCCATGAATCCCTTCTTGTAATTGATAAGAGCCGATCGCTGACCATTCCGAATCCCGTATCGAAATTCCGTAGAAAGGGCCAGCCCTCGTTAGAAGCGGCTCTGCCTCTTCAGCATCCAAATATTGTGGCGTGTCTTACAATACGGGAATTCATAGCAGTTCACCCCACCCTCTTGCATCGTCTTGTGTGTTCATCCCCTGAAGGACGTTTATCTCCATCAAACGGTTCAATAAGGGCATCTCTATTCCCGTGTCATGGCCGTGCCGCAATTGGGACATGACTGATCATAACAGGGGGTTCCTATCTGATGAGCGATTCGAGTGCTACAGTTGGGACAAATGCAATTCCCGTCCGGACCTGCCGCCAGACCGCCTCCTCGGCCACCACCGCCCCTCTGTCCCTGACCGCGACCTCTCATGCCGCGCCCAGTTCCAGGTCCTTGACCTCTGGGTCCTGTTCCATCTCCTCTCGGCATAGTAACTGCCTCCCTTCGTTTCTCTGTTCTTGCGGGTTTATACAACCCGCTTTTGATTGAATAACGGTATCACACTCAACAACTGTATTTCTCGAAGATAAAAATTCTTCTTTCAACAGTAATGTATGAAGACACCTTCTATATGTCAAGGCGCTCCATATTTTCGACAAGATTTCGGAAAGAACTTTTTCCGGGATATCGTCATCAACGAGGAGCTGCCCTTCGGAAAAGATGCGGCATATGATCTATTCATCTGTTCCCTCGCCTGCATTCAATCATGGTGATTTCGGGGCAGCATTCAAGACGCATACATAATCACATTCGCCATGCCGGCTTCCATATGATACAGGTTATGACAGTGATGGAACCAGTTACCCGGGTTATCGGCCAGAAATTCAATATCAATGCTTTCCATGGGATTTACAATGATCGTGTCCTTTAAAATCCACAGTTCCCTGGGCAACGACGTATTCACGACGTTGAAAAAGTGACCGTGCAGGTGCATGGGGTGCGGCATCATGCTGTGGTTGCTATATCGCAGCCGTATCCGCTCACCCCTTTCAACAAGCAGGCGCTCCGCATCCGGGTAGACATACCCATTGATGGTCCAGTACGGGGAATGCATCCCTCCGCCAAGTATTTGGGAATACACCCTCTCTGCAGGCCCCAGGAGGGCTGTATTCGACGGTTCGCGGGTTCGCAAATCGCCATATGATGCGAAACGCATTCTCCGATTAAAGACGGGGAGAATAGCGTCTGCACTGCGAACACCCCGGTATTGGATGGGCACCCGAAGCGTTCCTTCTCCGAATCCTGTTTCGCGGGCCGCGAGGAACCAGCTGCCGGGATTGTCGGCTCTGAATTCAACATCATACCGTTCGCCCATTCCGATGCGCAGGACATCAGTTTTAACCGGCGTGACGGCATTGCCGTCGGCGTGGGTAATAGTCATCGTATGTCCGGCCAGTGCACTATCATAAATGGTAGCCGACGACAGGTTCATGATTCTCAATTTCACTTTATCACCCTTTCGAACCTGAAGGGGCTTAATTGATGGGAATGCTCTCCCGTTTACGGCAAAGCCATCATAGATCGGTTCCAGAAGCGGTCCCGGACCCTGACGTATCCCCCGGCGTCTCAGGCCCGTCCCGTGCATCATTCCCATGGCAGGGCGGCGCATGGTGTTTGCGGTACCGCCGCCATCCTTCATCACCCAGTCTTCGAGCATTACGGTGAATTCAATGTCGTATGCGTTTTGAGCATGTGCCGGTTCGATGACAAGGGGTCCGTAAAGCCCCTGGTCCAATTGGTAATTCACATGTGAATGATAGATAAAACTTCCCGCCGGCCTCGCTGCGAATTCGTAGGTAAAGGTTTCGCCCGGCATCACCGGTTTTTGGGTGACACCGGGAACGCCATCCATGGCGTTTTTCACCGGGAGTCCATGCCAGTGAATGGTCGTCGGTTCGGGCAGATCATTTCTTAAAATAACTCTGATGGTCTCACCTTCACGAACCCTTATCTCAGGTCCCGGAATCTGTCCGTTGTAAGTCCAGGCTAAAAAGTCATTTCCTGT
This sequence comes from Deltaproteobacteria bacterium, assembly GCA_011056835.1. Lineage (GTDB taxonomy): Bacteria > Desulfobacterota > Syntrophia > Syntrophales > UBA6807 > DSDU01. The sequence continues at coordinate 18,437 of DSDU01000097.1, read as the reverse complement.
TCCAAGGTTCGCGGAGGTGACAGATGCGTTGAAATGGAATTCTCGAAGGGCAGGCGCTTTTTCAGCATGTGAAAGACGACGAACCCCAAGAGGCAGGTTCAACAAAACGAGGCCCCCGATTGTTGATTGTAGAAAAGTTCTTCTTGATATGGTCATCATAATCCTCACAATTATGACGGACGACGGTGACAATCTGTTCCATAAGATACGACGAACAGCCCGGTACTCTGATAATCATGTCCTTACGGTTGAATCAAGAGTACACTGGCTGATCGTCCACCTGAAGAACGGCTCTCTGCAGAGAGGTGCGGCGATCTTTTGTCTATCACCAGCATCCCCTCGGCGCTTTCTCAATAATCTTATCCTGTAACTCGTCAATCTCTTTTTCAAGTTTGCTCAACTGTGCGGATGTCGTTTTCGGATCTCGATACGCCTCTGTATACTCGAACCGCTTTGCGTGGAGCTGTCTCCTCAGTTCAGTTGTATCTGTGAGAAATTTCCGGCACTCTTCGCTTTGACGATAGCCGTAACCTCCCCAGCCACGTTCCGTTCTGCCGGGTCCGTACCCTCGCTCCATCATCCCGGGGCCATATCCACGCTCCATCATGCCCGGTCCCATACCCCAGCCGCGATGCATCGTGCCGGGTCCCATGCCGTACCCGTAGCCTCCACCTGGTCCCAACGATGATCCGCAGTACGGACAATAATTGTAATCTTCCCCGCCGCCTCCCCAATGCCGCTGCTGGGCATTGGCGACTACGGCGATTGACAGACACACGACGACAATAAAAACAATCCATGCGTACTTTTTCATTTTTTTCCTCCTCTCATTTTGTAACCATTGATTGATGATATTAATTTCATGACTTGTTTTTCTTGAACTGTTCCGCTTGGGATTAATCTATGAAAAGTGAATCGAAGCGTTCAATACGAGGGATTGCCGACTCTGCTTTCTGAGATGACAGGAGTGAATCTTCAAGTACTTGAATATACCGTACCAGATTAACAGGAATGATATTTATTATCAACCGAATATATTCATAATCTACAATGATCATTCAGATGCAATTTTTTGACGCTGAATGATCGTCTCTTGTGGCGGCTCATATCTTGAATTTAAAGGAACTCATGTCGAGCGGAATTGAAGACGAACGATGCGATCGATAGAGCGCTCGTGATCTATAATATTTTGTGGGATTTCTTATAACAAAAGGAATTTGACTCTGGAATATTCATTATCGTTTCTTTTTGTCTTTTCGCTGTATGCCTGCTTGTCTGTTCTTCAAATTTTCCCCCAGGCTTCGAGGTCTTCCAAGCCGTTACGGTCCAGCAGCCTTATGTTCGGCCCATCCACTTCGATCAGCCTCCGTTCCCTGATTGCTCCCAGGACCCGTGACAGCGATTCGGGACGAGTGCCCAGAATATTGGAGATCTGCGATTTCGAGATGTCCAGTGTTATATGGTCACCGCCGCCCTGCACCTGCGATTGATAGAGCAGGTAGGCCGCCAGGCGACCCGGTAATTCCTTCAGTGAGAGATTTTCAATCTGCACGGTAAACTCGCGCAGCCGCATGGAAAGGATCGCCAGGATATTCATGGTCAGCGACGGATTGCCCGTTATGAGACTGATAAATTTTTCTTTCGGGAAAAACAGTAACAGACTTTCTGTAATTGCCTGGGCATTGGCGGGAAATGATTTCCCCGAAAACACCGGCACAGCACCGACCGTTTCGCCGGCTTTCACAATATGGAGAATCTGTTCTTTTCCTTCCAGCGACATTTTGTAGACGCGGACGACCCCCTCGACAACAAGATAGAATCCGTTCCCTTCTTCACCATCAAAAAAAATAATCTCGCCCTTGTCCGCACGTTTTTCAATCGACACGTTCCCGATCTCTTTGAGATGCTCATCGGAAAGTCCCCCGAAGAGCTGACTCCTTGAAAGAACATTGAGAATATCATCCATGATTACAGGTCCTTTTTTGTCAGAAATATTTTTATGTTCTTAACATAAGTCAAGGCAACATGCCATGTGTTCAGGATATGATGCCGATTAAAAACAGCACCGGAAACATTATAAAGGGAGCACACATATGTTTTGTTATCAATGCCAGGAAACAGCAAAGAACATTGGCTGCAATGTTAAAGGCGTCTGCGGCAAGGCCGAAGAAACGGCAAACCTCCAGGATCTTCTTGTCTATGTCTTGAAAGGGGTTTCGATCTTCGGAACCATTGCAAAGAAACAGGACCATTCGGACAGGGAAACGGGTTTGTTTATCGCCAGGGCCCTGTTCGCAACAATAACCAACGTGAATTTCGACAACGACAGGTTGATCGAACTGATCAGGAAAGGATTACAGCTCAGAAATGAACTCAAAGCACGGTACGCGGGTTTAGCCGCAGAAGACCTGCACGATTCCGCCCTGTGGTTTTCTGACGATGTGAATGAATTTTCAACAAAGGCCGCACAGGTCGGCATTCTCAAGACAGATAATGAAGATGTCCGATCCCTCAGGGAACTTCTCATCTACGGACTGAAAGGGATTGCCGCATATGCTGACCACGCCGCTCTTTTGGGTTTTGAAGATGAGAAGATCTATGACTTCATGATGGAGGGGCTTGCGTCGACCACAAAAGACCTGAGTGTCGACGAGATGGTGGCGCTGGTCATGAAGGCAGGTGAATGTGCCGTGAACACAATGGCTCTCCTTGACAAGGCCAATACGTCGACTTACGGAAATCCCGAGCTGTCAAAGGTCAACATCGGTGTCGGCACGAACCCGGGAATCCTGATTTCCGGACATGATCTCAAGGACATGCAGGAACTCCTCGAGCAGACCGAGGGAACGGGCGTGGATGTCTATACCCATGGCGAAATGCTGCCGGCGAACGCCTATCCCGCCTTCAAAAAATATGATCATTTCGTGGGGAACTACGGAAATTCGTGGTGGCGGCAGGGAGACGAGTTTGCATCCTTCAACGGGCCCATACTCATGACGACCAACTGCATCATCCCGGTCAGAGATTCCTACAAGGACCGGATCTTCACAACCGGCATGGCGGGGTATCCCGGAGTGAAGCACATCGCCGACAGAAAAGAGGGAGGCATGAAAGACTTTTCGGAGCTCATCGAGCTTGCCAAGACATGCGAGCCGCCGGTCGAAATCGAGACAGGTGAGATCCTTGGAGGTTTCGCCCACAACCAGGTTCTGGCCCTGGCGGACAAGGTGGCGAACGCCATAAAATCCGGCGCGATCAAGCGTTTTGTGTTCATGGCGGGCTGTGACGGACGCCACAAGAGTCGGAGCTACTACACGGACGTCGCCCGGGAGCTTCCCGATGATATGGTCATCTTGACCGCTGGCTGTGCAAAATACCGCTATAACAAGCTTGAACTCGGCGACATCGGCGGTATCCCCCGGGTGCTCGATGCCGGCCAGTGCAACGATTGTTACTCCCTTGTCGTCGTCGCCCTGAAGCTGAAGGAGGCGTTCGGACTTGATGACATCAACGATCTGCCTATCTCGTATGATATTGCATGGTACGAACAGAAGGCCGTAACGGTCCTGCTTGCCCTCCTGTTCCTGGGAGTCAAGGGCATCCGCCTGGGGCCGACGCTTCCGGCATTTCTGTCGCCGAATGTCCTCAACGTTCTGGTGGAAAACTTCGATATCAAACCGATCGGCGATGTCAAGACGGATATCGAGGCAATGATGGAGGGAAGGTAATACGTGGGATTTTATCCGCGCAGAAACCGCTGTGTTCCCGGTGCCCGGTGCACTGCTATAAACCGGATATGAGAAACAGTCTCAGGGCGGTAATGCACTGTGCCGGCCCGCGCATGTGCTTCCGCCACCCCGTGTTATCGGGGATACATTATGGAAAAACTCGAAGGGAAGGAAAGAAATGAAGAAACAGAGCCCGCCATTGCGGCCGACGGCCCTTGTAAATTTCAAGAAAACAGACAGCCGACTGGCATCCATCGTTGGAAATTTCTGGAAACTGGTCTGGTCCGACGACAATCCTGCATTCGACCAAAAGACAAAGTACCTGCTCTCGCTTGCAAATGCCGTCGGTGCCGGACGCCTCAGACAGGCGACCAGGGAACTGGTTAAAGCATATGCAACCGGCACATCGACTGCTGAGCTCGATGAGCTGTTCACTTTGTTTGTCTGGAATCAAGGTGTGGGGCATTTTGCCTCGGAGATCGGACCGTCAGCGCTTTTTGCAGCCTATCAGCTCATCAAAACGCAGGAGGAACAAGGCCTTCCCGCAGAAGATATCATCACGAACCTGTTGAGGAATTTCGGCGAAGACAACCCTGATGTCGGCACCCAAAGCCGAATGACAGAATGATGCTGAGCTTGTGAACCATTCACGCATTTACCTGGCGGACCCTTGATTTGATCGAGTGAGGCAAATCTTCCTTCCGGTTTACAAGCGGAAATGACGTCCTTTGCAAAGCGCAGAACCTTTCGAAGACAGAAACAGGGCGACAGGCATTGGGGGAAACTACTTTTCCGGTAAATGTATTACCGCAGCATAATGCGACCACAGGTTTTCCCCTTGACAGCATGTGAATTATCATCTACGTCACCTTAAAACAGTTGTTTGAAAAAGGAGATTGGAATGCTTGAGCTTATTGTCTTTCACAGCGGAAATCCCGCTTGAAGAAGTTGTAAGATGGCCATAGGTGTGGCCCATGACATGAAAAAGAATTTCGAAGATTTAATCAACTTAAATATTTACACAAACGACGCGCCTGAGGCCCAAGACTTTGAGATTAAAAGCTCCACGACGGTCTTTGCCGATGGTGATAGAGTTCCTCTGGATATTGCCTTAGCACGTGAAACCATGAATGCCTATTTAAAAGAAAGGCTGTAAGTTCCGCACAGCGTCGATAAGAAACCGCTTATTCTGATTCAAAATATTTCGAATCTTGCCTGAAACCGCGACGGAGTGAGTGTCGTATGCCCAAGATAGAACCATTTGAAAAACACAGTGACAGATACGACGAATGGTTTGAGAAAAACCGTGATATCTACCATGCGGAATTGGAAACAGTCCGCCACCTGATCCCTCTGCCTCCGGCCGAGGGTTTGGAGGTTGGCGTCGGTTCCGGCAAATTCGCCGTTCCCCTGGGGATAAAGATTGGTGTGGAACCATCGGATAAGATGGCGGTCAAAGCGGAAAAACAGGGAATCCGGGTTTTTCGGCATGTAGCTGAGGAGTTGCCCTTCCCCGATTCCAGGTTTGATTTTGTGCTGATGGTGACGACCATCTGTTTTGTTGATGATATTGTGAAATCCTTCCAGGAAGCGTTTCGCGTGCTGAAGCCGGGGGGATGCATCATTGTGGGTTTTGTAGATAAAGAAAGCGACCTGGGCAAACGTTACAGCACCGATCGTCACAAGAATGTTTTTTACAGAGATGCCACATTCTTTTCAGCGCAGGAGGTATGCAAGCATCTCACAGATACAGGTTTCAGAGATCTGAGTTCCAGGCAAACACTCATTCCCGGAGAGGAACAGGGAATGATTCTGGATGGTTTCGGCAAGGGTGCGTTTGTTGTCATTAAGGGAGTAAAGTAACGCCGCTTACAACAGATGACCGCCGACCGGCATATTCTTTCCTTCTCCTCCTGATCAGCAGCATTATGGCAGATGGGGAAAGTTTTTCTTCTGATATGTAATCAGGCCGCATTGGAACCTGTCCTTTTCACAGGTGGAGGCGGGAAGGACCCGAGGCACTCTGAGGCGGGCCGTGGTGAGTGGTGGATCCTTCCCACATGTGAATATGTGGTGGGCTTGGTGAATTGCGTGTCATCGTTTCATCGCGTTCATTCTGTCGGGGACGACGATGTTCTCTAATGGGTCCTCCTCCGCTGTGAGTATCGCCCCATCCGGGAAGTGAATCCCGTGGGGATGCCGGTGCCGTGCTTTGCAAAGACGCAGAGGTGGATCACCTGGTTGTCGTGGATGAGGGCAAAGCCGGTAATCTTCTTTGAGTCAAACCGGCAGTCCGTCCCCAGTCCCACGGACGGGTGGCATTCCACCGACGCGACGAGGGTGTCCTTTAAAAATGAGGTTACATGCCGTTTCAGCGCTTTTGTCTCCTGCTTCGACTCGTACCAGTCGATGGCATCAATGGCATAGCTCTGCACCAGCTTGGGGAAGATCCCGGCGAATGTATCAGGTCTGCCGAAAAGATCCATGCCGGCCACCTCGCCGTTGATCATGAAGACGGCGCCGATCTGTGAATCAATGATTCTGAAATGTTTCAGGTATTCCTGCAGCGACGGCGTTTCCTTCTCGTAGATGTGCGACATGGCCATGCTCGGCGATTCGGCGGCCATCCGCCGGGCCTGATCCTGCAGCCCATGCCAGATAGCCCCCTGGTGGGAACGATACTCACCGGTGTCTCTCACCGATTCCCTCACCTGTTCCGACTTCATTGCCCTGAGACGGGACGGCATGATCCGCTCCCTGCTCATGAATTCCGGCGTGGTATAGGACCACCGCCCCTGTTCGACACAGCTGACCGGTATGATCACTTCCTTCCGGGCCTGGATGATGATGGTGGTGTTGATGATCCGGTTCTGCTTGGCGCCGACGAGTTCCTCACCGTCGATGATCAGAACCATCCCGGGCGACGTGTTCAGCACCTTGAGTTCGGGTACGGAACCGTTCGTGTCGATCTCGGTGATGGTGATGAGATGTTCCGCCAGCGCCTCATCCAGGGTGCGGTATTCCACCGTTGCGGAATGGGGGGAGAGAATGGGGAACAGCGCGAGGTTCTTGTATGACTGTGCGCGGCCTGTTTTGATGTGATCAAGATAATCGGTGATAATCTCCCGCATGATGATTCCCTCCTTTGAGTCATTTTGTGATTACTGTACCACCCGGTTTTGTCAGATCAGGTCAAACAGGAAAATATTTTTTGAAAAAAGAGCAAAATATCCGTATAAAAATACGACAGCGCGAAACCATGAGAGGGGGAACCATGTCGCGGGGCGATCAGATTGAACGGCAGTGGCGGATCATGCAGATTCTCCTGTCCTCCCGGTACGGGAAAACGGTAAAGGAACTGGCGGAGCGGTTCGAGTGCAGCCCGCGGACGGTCTACCGGGATCTTGAGGCTCTTCAGCTCGCCGGGTTTCCCGTGTACAACGACCGCGTGGAGGGGGCAAACCGCTGGTTGCTCATGGACACGGCGAAGCACCGCGTTCCCATCCCCTTCAGCTATGCCGAGCTCATGGCCCTTTATTTCAGCCGGGATCTCCTGAAGGTCTTCAGGAATACCGTCTTCTACGATGCCATGGATTCGCTTTTCGAAAAGATCACCGCCACCCTTACCCCGGCGGCCATCGACTACCTCGAACGGGTCCGGGAGACGCTCCATGCGTCGCTGAGGCCCTCCACGGCATACACGCCCTGTCGGGAGATCATCGCCCGTCTGAACGAGGCGGCCGTCGAGCGGACGTCCGTCGAAATGGATTACTACACCATGAGCCGGAAGGATGAAACGCGGCGGACCGTTGATCCCTATCGTCTCTGCTTCCTCAACGGCAGCTTCTACCTCATCGGATTCTGCCACCTGCGTCAGGACATACGGACCTTCGCCCTGGATCGCATTTCAAATCTCGAATTGACGGACCGGCGATTCACTGTTCCCGGCGATTTCCAGATGGAAGACTTTCTCAAGTCAAGTTTCGTCGTCCACCGCGGCGAGCCTCAGCGCATCAGGATACGCTTCGACGCCGATGCCGCCGGCTACATCAGGGAGAAGATCTGGCACGAGAGCCAGCGGATCACCGATGAAACGAACGGCGGAATCGTTCTGGAATTCGATGTTGCCGGGACGGAGGAGATCAAGTACTGGATCAGGAGCTGGGGATACCACGCGGAGGTGCTGGAACCCCCGTCGCTGCGGGACGAAATGCGTGAAGAACTGAAGGCCGCACTGGAGCGGTACGGCTCTTCAATGAAAAACCGACCGTCCCGGACCGAAGGGGTCGCCCCGGATCCGGACAAGCCGTAGGAATCTCTTCAGCACATCCTCCCTCATGGCAGAAGGCTGCCCTCCCTGTTGACAGAGCAAGCGAATGGATCGGTGACAATGGTGCACGCTGTTTCTACACTCGAAGGCTTCGGGAGCGGCTCTTGTATCCCGGCCTCGAACGTAATCCGCTCTCGTTGGTCAATCGCTGAGGATAAAAATAGCTTATCCTTTTTTGTAGAAAAACAGCAAGATTATGTATTATGGTAGACTGACATGAATTAAAGATAGAAATCCAACAATGAACGTAAGAAAGGAGGAGCATCGTATGCCGGAACATGTTTACGAAGTCATCGAAATTGTGGGATCATCCAAAACAAACATAGAGGATGCCGTGCAAAATGCACTGAACAGAGCCGCACAGACTCATGAATCGATACGATGGTTTCAGATCGTCGAAACGAGAGGGTATGTGGAAAATGGGAAGGTCGCTTACTGGCAGGTAAATCTCAAGATCGGATCCACAATCAAAAACTAACGGCTGCAAGCAAAGAATGATACGGCTGTGCGGTCGGAATTCTCAGTGGACAGAACCCGGACCGCAGTGAAATCTGCCGGACGCTCATTCAATTTCCTCGATGAGAACGTTGAGACGGTGCGAGAAAGGGAGCTCAAGTGAGGTAAAGAACGATGGACGGCGCTGTCTTCAACAATCCCGGCATGACAATCGCATTGGCTCTGGCCCTGGGCATGATCGCCCAGGCCCTGGCCCATCATCTTCGAATGCCGGGCATCATCCTGCTGCTTGCCGCCGGTGTCGGCTTCGGTCCGGACGGAATCGGTCTCATTCATCCGGAATCCCTTGGCCCTTCACTGAACATCCTGACCGGCTTCGCCGTCGCTGTGATTCTGTTCGAGGGCGGAATGAATCTTAAGTTCAGGCGGCTCAGACACGCCCAGCACTCCATCCGCCGGCTGATTTTATTGGGCGGATTCGTGACGGTGGCCGGGGCCGCCGCTACGGCACACCTGGTCATGCACTGGCCCTGGAAGAGCTCCATCCTGTTCGGGACGTTGGTCATGGTAACCGGTCCCACCGTGATCAACCCGTTGCTGAAACGGTTGAACGTCAAGCGTTCGGTGGCCACGGTGCTTGAGGCCGAAGGGGTGTTTATCGACGCTGTCGGTGCGGTGGTGGCCACAGTGGCCCTGGAAACCGCCTTGAGTCCGGTCCACGGTTCACCGCTTGCATGGGTCTGGCACGTGGTTTCGCGGCTCGGCTTCGGCGCCATGACCGGGGGTCTGATCGGCGCGTTGTTGCTGTTCCTTTACCGGGTCAGGCGGTTGATTCCAGAAGGAACCGAGAACGTATTCACGTTGGCCGCCATATTGGCTCTTTTTCAGGGCAGCAACCTGATCCTGGCCGAAAGCGGTATCGCCGCCGTCACCACGGCGGGCATCGTCATCGGCAATGTCAGCTCATCGGCATTGCAGGATTTGATGGAATTCAAGGAGGAGCTGACCGTTTTGCTGATCGGCATGCTTTTTGTGCTGTTGGCCGCCGACGTGCGTCTGGCCCAGGTGACCGGACTTGGTTGGCCGGCTGTGGGGGTCGTTTTGGTGCTGATGTTTCTGGTCCGCCCGGCAGCCGTGCTCATTGGAACCAGCTTTTCCGAATTGACATTGAAAGAGCGGTTTTTCATCGGCTGGATCGGCCCCCGTGGGATCGTCGCCGCGGCCGTGGCCTCTTTTTTCGCCGCCGCCTTTGCTGCAAGGGGATTGCAGGGCGGCTACGAACTGCGGGCGCTCGTTTTTCTGGTCATCGCCGTGACGGTTATGTTCGCCGGGCTGACCGGCGGTCTGGTGGCCGGCCTCCTGGGCTTGCGGCGTCCCAGCCAGGCGGGATGGGTCATACTCGGCGCCAACGCCCTTGCGCGGGGCCTGGCCGAGTTATTCAAGCAGGACGGGCAGGAAGTGGTCTGCATCGATTCCAACGCGGACCATTGCAAAGCGGCGGAAAGCGAGGGCACGCGCGTGATATATGGCAACGGCCTTCGTGCAAGATACCTGCTGCGTGCCGAAATCGATACCCGCCGCGGCGCCCTGGCCCTGACCGCCAATGATGAGGTGAATTACCTGTTCATACAAAAAGTAAAGAAAGAGACCAAAGCGATTTCTCTGTGGGCCGCCTTGAAAAGCAATTCAGCCTCCCTGACCACGAAGATGCTTCACAAGTCAGGGGCCGAGCTGATCTTTGGCGCAACGGTCGATGTCGACGCATGGGATCGCCGCTTTAATTCAAGGCAGGTCACTGTGCATCGATGGCAATATGACGCCGGCCCGCCCGAGGAGGCCGGCAGCAGCCCGATGATGGCCCGGTACCCGGGAAATGGAATGATCGCTGTCTCCTTGCGCAGAAACAAAAGGCTATCGCCTGTTGGTGACAGCCTGCGATTTAAAGCAGGGGACGAGGTCTACTTCTTTGTTTTCGAACCGGAAATCGACGCAGTCATCGAATTTCTGAATAAAGAAGGCTGGCGGTACCTGGAGCAAGTCGATAAAAACGAGCTCACCGCCTCGATACATCGATTTGAAGAGGGAGGCGATTGATCGAGTATAGGGGAGCGGGGTCAACCTCGACTGGTGACCGAGCCCGTCCTGTGAAGAAAAAAACCATCCACGGCATTGAAATCGAATGCATGAAACGGCGAACCCCCGAAGGACGCGCATACCTTCGGGGGCCGTAATAAAAACAATCAACCATGAATCCTACTTACATAAACGGAGCTTCGAATTCAAGAAAAAAATATCACCCTCCATTCATCGTTTTCCTGATGTTACGTCATATCTTGCATCGGACAACATTGCGAGGCTGATGAGATCATCATCGCCCCGCTTATGAGTTTCCTTCATGGTCTCCAGGAAGGCTTCAACCGGTATTACATTCCGTCATCGATACGATCCCCAAAATGATTGTCATGGTATATGAGCGTTATCCGTGAAGCGGTTATGGTTGACCTGTTTTTCTCATCATATTGCGACGGACGCGCAGAGAAGAATAGTGAACAGGCACGAACGCCATTGACCGGCTTTGCAATGATTGTTATAAGGTGTCAGTGAAACGCCGGGAATAAACGGCGGGCATGAAAATCAAAGTGGTCGGAATATGAAGCATGAATTGGTCGGTTGGATACTTTTTGTCATATGTTCCATTTTTTTCATCGCATCGAGCCTGAAACATCATGATACGTTAACCTTCATCGGAGGGGTAATCTTCTTTATTGCCTGTATAGTTTTTTTAATACCGCTGGTCAGGCCGCATAAAAAAGTTGATAACAATAGAAAATTTCATGATAACTAGCAGGAGCTAACGGAGTGTCACCTTTTCATATCCGGGTATGGCCGATACGGCATTGAATTAATGGGGGATGATGGATTCATGGGATCCATGACAACACGCGGCAGCAGGCAGCGGTCGGCAAGAAAGGCGGAACGCCTTTCCCGCATGATCGAGCTGTACGAGAATCTGCTGTTCGGCCTTACCCTCTTTTCCGACTGCATGGCGGCGTATTATCAAGATCAGCCGAATATCTTCACCTTGAACGAAAATACCTTTCAGGATATAAAACGACGGATCAATACGGCGATTGCACATGCACGGGAAGTGCTTCAGAAGGCTGGAGCCGACGGGGCGACGAAGGCCGAACCGGCGCGCTTCGAGTTTCCGTCTTTTACCGATCATCCGTTAATCGACCGCATCATGGAACAGGCGCAGATCCTCGTCGGAACGTTTGAACGCATGTTCCCCGGCAGATCCCGGTCGGACCGGCTCAGCCATGGCGAACTGGTCTCCCTCATGGTCGAAGCCATGGAGCAGTTCGAACTGCTGAAAACCGCGGAACGGATCTCAAACTTTACGAAAGAGATCAATTAAGCGGCAGGGGCGAAGACAGATAGACAATACCGCCAGAAGTTCTCCAGTGAAGTTTTCATCTCAAAGAACCCCGGATCCACACATAAATCTTAAAAATCCCTCAAAGTGTAAAAAACAGTGTACAACTGTCGGAATTCTTTACAATGTTGGAATTCGGCTCTGATGCAGCGGCTGTAAAGGTTTCAGCGAAAAGGACCTGTTATATACGCGAAGAAGTGTCGGGATTCTTTACAAATGCGAACGGTCTCCGTGATGCATTGCCCCGGCAACTGCGCAGGCAATCATTTATAAATAGTATGACATTCCAACATGTTAACGGGAATCTCACGAAAAGTAGTTAAATAATATCTTGTTGTGCATGAATATTGCAAAATAGTGAATGAAAAAAAGCAGTTTCGTCCGAAGCAGTATTTTTTTAAAAACCATAACGGATCGTCTTTTTAAAGAAAGGAGAGGGTATGAGAAAGTTTCTGATTTTCATGTTCGGAATATTATTGTTATTCGCGATCACAGGGGTGGCAAACGCAGGATTGCTGAAAATCGGCACGGCCACCTGCGGCGGATCAGACTATAATTTGATCTGGAATGACGACAACAATGGCAATTCTCTTATCTGGTTCGATTATACCAATGAAGCCCTCGGCTGGGAAGATCAGAAAGCCTGGGCCGCGGGACTCGATTCTTCTTTAACCTATCACATAGACGCCTCTTATGCTATCACCTGGATCGATGAGGCATGGCGGCTGCCAAGTGCAGAAGCGGACCCAAACGCTGGCTATGAGAGAACATCAGAGATGGGCAATCTGTACTACGAGGAGTTCGGTCTGCAGAAACGAACGGGGGAACCGTATTATGAAGATGCTGATTTAAACGACGAAACATGTTTTGACAACCTGAGCGTCGAACGTTACTACTGGTCCGGCACGGAAAGTCAGAACAATCCTGCAAATGCATTGGCGTTTTGGTTGGGTAACGGCTTCCAGGGCGCCCTCACGAAAACTACTAATGATTTTTTAGGCTTAGCCGTTCGTTCCGGACAAGTAGACACTGTGTCGGCTCCCGAACCTGCGACCATACTCTTTCTGGGTTTCGGTCTGATCGGTCTTGCGGGATTGAGGCGGAAAGCTTAAGAAAGAATAACGTAAAACACTCGAACCGGAAAGGCGGGGGCGAATTGTCCCTATCAACATGTTAAAAGGAGGGAGAAAAATTGCGTAAATCAATAAAATTATTGTTTATCTTATTCCTATGTTTTTTTATGTTCACTCCTGCCCAAGCTGATACAATTGTCGATACCGGCACATTGAATCCCACTGGTACAGGATCGGCACTAAACTCTGGTCAATGGTTGGCTGGTCAATTTAGTTTAAGCCAGGCTTACGATATCACCGATATTTATGGTTGGATTTATCCTCATGACAATACGGGAACCATGACGATTGCATTGTACGGTGATAGCACTATTGACGATAACCCAGATACATCGATTCAATATTTTTCTCAAAAATTTATCCCTGGTGGCAGTGGTGCTGATTGGTATGGCCTGACAGGTCTGAATATCTCATTAACGGCAGGAACATACTGGGTATCATTCGAAGTACGGAATGACGATACTAATTATGGATCAATGCCTAAAGCGTTTTCAGATCCTTTGTCAGTTATGGCTTATTTTAACGGCACAACTTGGGTTGGATATGATGATATTCCTATTGGGATAAGAATGTATGGTCAGACCACATCAGTTCCCGAACCTGCGACCATACTCTTTCTGGGTTTCGGTCTGATCGGTCTTGCGGGATTGAGGCGGAACGCTTAGGAAGGAATAACGTAAAACACTCGAACCGGAAAGGCGGGGGCGAATTGTCCCTGCCTTTTTTTATTGCGCTGCCCACGGCGATGGCGCCGATCAGAAGGCCGCTTCTGTCGCCGGTGGAACGGGGGTTGACAATCAGGTATTCATCGCCGTCGTGTGATTGCCACGGGCTGTCGTTCTCGATGTCCGGATCGATTTCTCTGATGCTCTGAATTATTCAGGTCCCTCAATGAGACCGGTAATGTTTCGGCGATATATCGAATAAGTCGCATTGTGGTTGACCCGAAACGATACGAGGGCTATGATAAAAAGACCTCGGCACCCCGGGGTAGAGGGAGTTATCTATGAATACATCAGACGGTAAGAAGCCTCGTGAAAAACCGACACCGGAAGAGCGGAAATATTATCCTGCATTATCTCTTATGATGATAACAGGTGTGCTTGTGTCCTGTGCCGGAGAAAGTTATCGTGGATCACAAGGTCCCGGTTCATGGTGGCACATGATGCATTACGGATTTGGATATGGAGGGATGTTTATGTGGATCATATTTCTGATCGTCATTGGCGTACTGATCTATTTCATTTTACAGGCTCAGAAGACGAAGGGCCGTACGCCGACACAGGAGGAAAGTCCCCTGGATATACTGAAGAGGCGTTATGCGAACGGAGAAATCGCAAGGGAAGAATATGAGAGAATGAAAAAAGACCTTGAAGGATAGACTCCGACGGCAATTAATCCGTCCACCGCAAGCCGTCGGCTATCGTGCTTGACCGACAACATTCTCTTTTCTAGTCCCAGGCAGCGGGGAGCTTGATCCGGGGAGATTCAGATCCCGCAGAATCATTCGATTCGATTACCGCTGATATGAGACGTCAGCCGCTTGCGAAGGAGATTGATACATGAACACAAGCCTGAATAAAGAAAAAGATCGACACATAGATCCTGTCTGCAACATGACGGTATCGAGTGATTCCGACTACCACTACCATTATGCAGGCAAAGATTATTATTTCTGCAGCAACCATTGCCTGCACAGATTCAAAGATAACCCGGAACGCTATCTGGATAAGGAACCCTCGCCGTCTATTGAAACACAGTGTCAGTATTCCTGTCCGGTTCATCCTGAAGAACGGCGGCATACACCGGGGGACTGTCCTACGTGCGGTGCGGCGTTGGAGCCCGCCATGACGGGTATTGCAGCTGCCCGCACTCAGTGGACGTGCCCCATGCACCCGGAAGTTATCCAGGACAAACCGGGGAGCTGCCCAAAGTGCGGCATGGCCCTTGAACCCATCATGTCCACTGCTGAAACAATGGAAGAAGAGAGCCCGGAATATGAGTACATGAAAAAACGCTTCTGGGTCGCCGTCGTGCTTTCACTCCCGCTGATGATCATTGCCATGAGAGAGATGCTGCCGGGCGGCCATCTGCTTGACTCACTGGCTTCTTCAAAGCTGCTGGCCTGGACAGAGCTGTTTCTGGCAACCCCTGTCGTACTGTGGGCCGGATGGCCATTCATGGTGCGGGGCTGGCAGTCGGTCGTCAATAAGAGCTTGAACATGTTCACCCTGATCGGCCTCGGTGTGGTTGTAGCGTATACTTACAGCGTTATAGCAGTTCTGTTCCCGCATATTTTTCCCATGTCATTTCGCAGTGAGGACGGCACGGTGGGAATTTATTTTGAGGCGGCGGCTGTCATTGTCACCCTGGTGCTGCTGGGACAGGTCCTCGAACTGAGAGCGCGCAGCAGAACCGGCGCCGCCATTAAAGCTCTGCTGGGACTGGCGCCGAAGACGGCCAGGCGAATCGGCAGGGATGGCACGGAAGAAGATGTGCCCTTAGACGTCGTGAACCCGGGCGATCATCTGAGAATCCGACCGGGCGAGAAGATCCCCGTGGATGGTAAAGTACTTGAAGGGGCCAGTAACGTCGATGAGTCCATGATCACGGGAGAGCCGATTCCCTCAGAAAAGCGGCCGGGGGACAAGGTTGTGGGAGCCACCGTTAACCAAACGGGGTCGCTGGTGATGGAGGCGGAAAAAGTCGGGGCTGACACAATGCTTGCCCAGATCGTTAAAATGGTCTCCGAAGCCCAGAGAAGCCGTGCCCCTATCCAAAAGCTTGCCGACATCGTGGCCGGATATTTTGTGCCGGCGGTCATTGCATCTGCCATCATCGCCTTTGTCGTCTGGGCGATCATCGGTCCCGAACCCAGGATGGCATACGCCCTGATCGTATCGGTGTCTGTCCTGATTATTGCCTGTCCCTGCGCGCTCGGCCTCGCAACCCCGGTATCAATTATGGTGGCGACAGGCAGAGGTGCGACCATGGGCATTTTATTTAAAGACGCCGAAGCCATCGAGATTATGAGAAAGATCGATACCCTGGTCATCGATAAAACGGGGACCCTCACTGAAGGCAAACCTAAATTGACGGATGTCGTCACGCTCAACGGATGGGATGAAAAAACTCTGCTGAGTCTCGCCGGAAGTCTTGAGAAAGGAAGTGAGCATCCCTTAGCCGAGGCAATCGTCGAGGGAAGTTCTGAACGGGGAGCAATTCTGCATCATACCGACACGTTTGAGTCTCATACCGGGAAGGGGGTAAGCGGTCACGTTGACGGTCATGCCGTCCTGCTGGGGAACATAACGCTGTTGAAGCAGTCCGGCATTGACCCCGGCGATCTGGGCTCAAAGGCTGATGGTCTGCGTGAAGAAGGCCGGACGGTGATGTTTATCGCCGTTGACGGCGCCGCTGCCGGCCTCCTTGGTGTGTCCGATCCGATCAAGGAAACGACACCGGAAGCTATACGGCAGCTTCATAATGAGAACATTCGGGTGGTCATGCTGACGGGCGACAATAAGGTGACGGCGGAAGCTGTCGCCAGAAAGCTACAGATCGACGATGTCGTCGCCGACGTTCTGCCGGGGGATAAGGCAGCAATCGTAAAACGCTTTCAGGATGAGGGAGGTTCAGTTGCCATGGCAGGAGACGGCATTAACGATGCTCCCGGGCTGGCGCAGGCCCATGTGGGGATTGCCATGGGAACGGGTACGGACATAGCTATGGAAAGTGCGGGAGTAACCCTTGTAAAGGGAGATCTGCGCGGCATTGTGAGCGCACGACTTCTCAGCAAGGCCACAATGCGCAATATCAAACAAAATCTCTTCTGGGCCTTTGTCTACAATGCCCTCGGTGTTCCAATCGCGGCGGGCGTTCTGTATCCCGTATTCGGCCTGCTGTTGAGCCCGATGATTGCGGCGGCGGCAATGAGCTTCAGTTCCGTGTCGGTCATCAGTAATGCCCTCAGGCTCAGGAGCTTCAAGTCTCCTCCGGCTACGGCATGAAATTTCCAAGGCCTCCCATATACCTGTTGTTCCGCACTGGTGGACCCATGACCGATTTTTACAAGGTGCGTCCTCCAAGATTAAAAGTATATACAGTTGCCACTAAAGGACACTATCTCGCAATATCAAAAAATTGCATGTAGGAAAATCCTGTCACACGCAAGGAAAAACTGTGATATGAAGAGTTTCTCCGATTTGAAAGCCGCTCAAGCTATTAAACGAATACCTTCAATCAGAAGTCCATTATTTCGCTGTGACATTATCATCCTGTCATCAATTCATCACGCAACAGAATGATTATGGCAGGCGGATGATAGATTGAAGAATTATTGCGAGTAAAATATCCAGCGATTTTGGAATCTCGAAGCGCTCTGAGATGAAGCTATATCCTGAGCATTATACCCATCATTATAGTGAAGTTTTCTCTTTACGCCATAAGTATGCGTATAGCAATACTCCGATTACAATCATAAGAGCGCATAACAACTGGCCCATGGAAAGCGACAGGAACACAAAGCCCAAATGGGTATCGGGTTCTCTGAAGAATTCTATAATGAAGCGCACAAGCCCATAACCAACAAGGTACAATGCAATCATGGCACCTTTGGGCAACTTGATTTTGCGCACATTCCACAACACCAAAAACAGAAAAATTCCTTCAAAAAAGGCTTCATACAACTGTGATGGATGCCTGAGTTCTTTGGTCGGAGACATTGGAAAATACATGCCTATTTTTGCAGCCGTCACCCGGCCATACAGTTCGCCGTTTATAAAATTACCGAGTCTTCCGAACGTGTATCCCAACGGAGCTGCAGGAAAACATAAATCAATGACATCCCAAGGATTCAGCTTATTTTTGCGAACGTAAAGCCAGCCGGCAACAATTACACCGATAAGGCCGCCATGATAGGACACACCTGAGATACCGACAAAGGCCACACCATCTAAAAACGAAAAAGGCACAAATATTTCAAGCGGATGCCTGAGATAGTAGGGGAGATTGTAAAATACGACATATCCTAATCGGGCACCGATGAGAAGACCCAGAAACATGTAGAGCATTATGTTAATTAGATGACTGATTGAAATTTCGAACCGTTTCTCATCTTTTAGCCTGTAGCGTGTCAGAGAAAAAACGATAACAAACGCAACGATATACATCAGCCCATAATACTGGAGCCTGAACGAACCGATCTGGAAAAGAACCGGGTCTATATTTTCTGGCAAATGTTGCCACCAATACCAAAAATCATCCATGTTCAGGAGTATCCCTCTTACTTCGCGATTGCTCGTCGAGCAATGAAATATGTGGTCGCAGAATCGGAATTACTAACATATAAATAT
>DSDU01000227.1 GCA_011056835.1 Deltaproteobacteria bacterium | reverse complement strand
GGCCCATTGATAAATGGGCCGCGCGAATGCGCGGCAAAGTCAAGTATTTTTTATAAATTTTAACCATTTTTTACGTGGAGACTCTAAACTCTAGCAATATATAAAAAAATGCATTTATTTTTTTCTCTCAAATTCAGACTGTCAATTGAGTGCGGCATGCACATTGCTTATTTTAGATGGTACATCCGATTTGTGGTTGTGTATTAGCCTAATCGATCAATCATAAGCCTGATAGAGAATGATGTGAAAAAGATGGCAAAAAAGAAAACGAGGAATCAAAGGAAATCAAAGCGTCACACGAAAAGTGAAGTGTCAAGTGGAATAAACCATACCTGCACGGGGAGCATCACAAACCCGACCATCAGCTGCTGTATGATTGTGAAGAATGAAGAGGCATTTCTATCTCAGTGCCTCGAAAGCGTCAAAGGTCATGTGGATGAAATTATTATCGTCGATACCGGTTCAACAGATGACACAGTGAGAATTGCACAAAGGTATACCGATAAAATCTACTTTCACCCCTGGGAAGGGAGTTTCAGCAAGGCTAGGAATCAGGCATTATCATACGTAACCTGTGACTGGGTCTTTCAGATCGATGCAGATGAAGAGCTTATCGAGGGAAGCGGCCCGAAGCTGCGACGGACCGTTCAGGCGGCCGGTGAGGCCGATGCCATACTTGTCAACATAATCAGTACCTACAGTAACGGGACTCGCATGGCCCGGCATAACCTCGAGCGGATCTTTAAAAACAATGGCATCGTACATTACGAAGGAATTGTTCATAACCGAATCGTGGGAGCATCGTGCGTTAAACCTTCTAAAATAGAGTTGATACACTATGGCTATGATCTGGACGAGAAGAAAGCATGGGACAAATTTATCAGAACGACCGAGTTATTGAAAAAGCAAATTGAAGAGGACCCGAATGATCCCATGCCCCATCATTACCTCGGGACATCGTACCTTTCCCGCAGTATGCATGAAGACTGCATCCGGGAATCCTTGACGGCAATGGATCTGGCACAGAGGCAGAACAATAATCACCCACTGTACCTCGTAAGCCATTATCACGCAGCCGTATCATTTCTCAGTCTCGGCAACCTGACTAAAGCAAGATATTATTCACGGCAGGCCCTCGAAAAATTTCCAGAACATCTCGATTCCCATTTCACACTGACCGTGGTTGCGGCGCACAAGCAAGAATGGCAGAAGGTACTGCATTACGGGAAACAATACATCAACCTGCATACTTTTTACAGCAAGAACCCTGACAAGGCGGGGCTCGTTATCAATGCCACGTTGAAAGAAGCACCAACGGTCCATCTTTTAATGGGTCATGCATATTATTCAGTCAGGGATCTCACTAAAATGGAACAGTCATATCAAAAAGCCTATGAAACAGCCGATCGCACATGGGAGTTGCTTTGGAAGATCGGCACGTTTCACCTCGATCATTCCGATGATCTCGATCTTGCGAAGAGTTATTTAAACAGTGCCCTCAAAGAAGCGCCGAACGAGCCGCGAATCTGGTACATGCTTGCCAAGTTGAACAATAAAACCGGCTCGCATGACGAAGAGAAACGGTGTCTTGAAGAATTTTGCAGGCGGGACACAACAGATATCACGGCACTGAATCGCCTGGCTTCACTATGGATTGGTGGGGGGGACAATGTTCGAGCTGCCGAAGTCTTCAATACAATCATCGAAAAAGATTCGACAAACTATCATGCACTCTGCGGGCTTGGTAAGATTTGCAAGCATGAGAAGAATTTCGAGCAGGCTGTTGACGTGTTTACAAAAGTGGCGCAGCTGTATCCGCAGAACACCGACCCATGGATCCACATGGGTGACATCAGCGTGGAACTCAACCGATATGACGATGGAAGGGTGTTTTTCGAGCGCGCCATGGCGTTGCAACCGGAGCTTATCACGCCAATGTTATCCCTGTGTGAAATTGATTTGAGGCAAAATAAAATTGTTGATTTCATCCGTCGATGCGATCAGATCCTTGTCGAACTGGAGTTGAACAGGAACAGGACCATCCACACCATGGAAGATGTTGTGAACATTCTTCTTGAAATTAAATATGCAGTCCGTGAACGGGATGACGCGAATGGAAGACTTACGACTCTATTATCTCTCTTACCTGTCGATTATAACTCGGTTTTACGATCATTCTCCACTCATCCATGGCAGGATATGGATACCATAAAAAGGGATTTCTTTCTCAAGACTGTTGCAGGTATCAGTCAGAGAGGGCTTGAGGCATCGTAATCAAGGAAATTTAAAATACGATACCACAACACCTTCAGGACTATCTGTCTTTTGATTTTCTACCATTACGGATTCAGCACCGCCCTGCTGAGATGTCCTTGCCGACACTTTGGAGATCAGTCTTCATATAGCTGTAATTACATCATATCTTTCACCGCTATGTTTTTTTCTCAAGCTTTTAGAAAAAACAACCGATACTATTTCCAACTTCAACAATCTTTCAAGAAAGGAGGTGGAGGCGACTAGCCAATGTTGGCAGTAAATTAGTAATCCAATATTCAAATGCAAGAAATAGAAATTTGCACGGATGCAAATAAAATGAGATCATCAAGGAGGATCAACACATGGGTTTAAGAATTCAAAATAACATTGAAGCACTCAACGCACACAAAAACCTCACTATTTCAAGTAACAGTCTCGCCAAATCGCTGGAACGGCTGTCTTCCGGTTACAGGATCAACCGTGCCTCGGACGATGCTGCCGGTCTGTCCATTTCACAGCAGTTCAGGGCGGATATTGCAAGTTACAAAGTCTGCAGCCGGAACGTGAGCGAGGCCAATTCACTCTTGCAGGTGGCAGAAGGCGCACTTGATAATATTGGGAACATGCTTACCAGACTCAAGGAGCTCGCCACCCAGGCTTCATCCGCTAACGCCGGCTCAAACCTCGGCAAGATTGACGCCGAAGCACAGAAACTTATTGATGAAATTGAGCGTATCGCCACGTCAACGGAGTATGCGGGATCCGCACTGATCGACGGTTCGTTTGGTGTGACCGTTGCTGCCACAAGCGGCATTGATATCGGAGTAAACGGCTTTGCAGGCATCTCGGGCATGCAGGCCGGAGCAACGTACACCTTCACCATCGCGGCGGGAAGTGATGCTGATCACTTTGACCTTACTCTTGCAGATGCAGACGGGAACTCGCAGTTTCTGAATGAGGTCGAGGTGCCTGCCGTCGGAATCACGAAAGACGTCTACTTCAGTTCCCTGGGAATTACCATTTCGGTGACATCGGATCTGGCAGCAGATACCGGAACAGTTACCGGCAGCGCCACCGGCAACGCCAGCTTCCAGGTGGGAAGTGAGAACCAGAGTGACAACCGAATCGATATCAGCCTCGGAAATGCAAAGTCCTCAGTACTGGGAACACTATACGGCGGTGCTAATACCATCGACTCGATAGACCTTTCAAATGCAACGGATGCACAGACGGCATTGACTACCATTAACGACGCGATAAGCGATCTGGCTTCGATCAGGGGTGACATTGGTGCCGCACAGAACAGGCTGAGCTATTCTGCGGCGAATCTTGCAACAACCATTGAAAACGTGACTGCAGCGGAATCCGTTATCCGTGACGTCGATATGGCGGCCGAAATGACCAGTTTCACAAAGAATCAGATACTGATGCAGGCGGGCACCGCAATGCTCGCCCAGGCGAATATGGCCCCGCAAAGTGTTCTGTCCCTCTTTGGGTAATGGTTGAATCACTGAGAAAAACCCTGTTTCCGGATTCCGGAAACAGGGTTTTTTAATCTCCGCATTACTGGCGGATATTCCGTTTATACGTTTCTTACTGTCAGGAATCCCTCAAGTTTCTGGGAAATTGTTCCGATACTTCTTTAAAGACACGTCGGCATTTCCCTGTTGCCGCACATGACACGTTAAAGGAGCGCCTATGTCGATTAGTACGAATCTCATTTCGGGCCTGTCGAGCGGATTTGACTGGCGCAGCATGATCGACCAGTTGATGGCCATTGAACAGAAGCGCGTTACTCTCGTTGATAATAAAAAAAGCGATTACGAGTCACAGTTAAAGGAATGGCAGTCATTCAATACAAAGCTCCTCGCGCTGAAAACGGCTGCTGGAAACCTCAAGGACCCGTACGATTTTGCTCTGTTTACTTCCACCACATCCACTAACAGCGGCACCTTCAAAGCGTCCGATCTTTTGTCGGTTACGACAAACTCCGATGCGTCGATCGGTACCTATACACTGAACATAACGCAACTGGCAGCGGCGGAGAAACTTTCCTCTGCCTCGTTTTCGGATTATTCCACCGCCCTGGGCGCCGGATATGCGGGAGATATGCTGATTAACGGACGTGCCGTTTCGATCACCCAATCGGATAGTCTTGCCGATGTCAGGGATAAAATCAACAGCGCCAACTCGGGCAGCACCCCGAGCGGTGTCACGGCCAGCATCATCCGTTACGACACGAACGATTATCGCCTTACCCTCACGAGTGACGACACAGGGGAAGCGGGCATCGGTCTTTTGAACGGAAGCGCAGCCGATATACTTTCGGTATTTGGATTCACCGACGCGACAAGAACCGTCAAAAATCACATTGCCGGCGGCGATAAAAGCGATTGCTTTACCAGTTCAACCATTGCCGTCAAAACGCTCCTCGGCCTGAGTTCAACCCAGAGCTCAAACGCCGGCGATATCATCGTAAACGGTTGTGTAATCGATGCAATCGACCTGAGCATGGACAGCCTCGAATCTATCAAGGACAAACTTGTCGCGGCCGGGGTGTCCGCCTCTGTTATCAGCGAAACATCAAACAATGAAGTTTCCTACAGAATCCTTATAGAAGGCGGAACCAATACCTATACCGACGGCAGCAACATCCTGGAAACTCTCGGCATCATCGAAGGGGGCGTATCGTCGGTCATGGGTGTGATGGGAGATATTTCCAACACGAGCTCCGGCAGTTACATCAACGGAAGCACGCTGTTACAAGATATCGACGGCTACGTCGGCCATCAGCCCGACGACTATATTCTGTTCACAGGCATCGATACCGACGGTACTGCTGTCAGTGACGGAAGTTTCACGATCACGGCAACGACAACGATTCAGGATCTGCTTACAAAAATAGAAGAATTGTATGGCAACGTCACTGCCTCCGTCACGGCAGACGGGAAAATCAACGTTATTGATAATACCACAGGGACGAGCGTACTCTCCGCGCAGATGGCAGTAAAGAACGCAGATGACTCCGATGACGATACGCTCAATTTTGCAACGGATGACGATCTCGGCACGGCGTGGGAATTACGAAAACGACAGCTCGTCGCGGGCCAGGATGCCAGGCTTCTCATAGACGGTGTTGAGGTTACCACTGCGAGCAATACAGTAAATGATATCATCGGCGGTGTAACGCTCAACCTGCTTCAGTCTGATGCGGATACGACTATTACGCTGAACATCACCCATGATATCGATTCCATAATGGAAGAAATCAGCACGTTTGTCAATGCATACAATACCGTGGCAGCGTACATCAGTGAACAACAATCATATGATGAAGACAAAGAAAAAACCGGCGGCATACTTTTCGGGGACGGCACACTTTCATCGGTGAAAACCGATCTTACTTCAGTCCTCCTTCAGAGTGTATGGGGTGTCAACAGTAAGTATTCAATAATGGGCCTGGTCGGTATCAATCTTGACAATGACGGGCTGTTGAATATCGATTCCGACACACTGCGGGGATATCTGACAACGAACTTCAATGATGTAAAGTTGTTGTTTTCATCAAATGGGACTGCCGGCAGCGGATCATTGGAATACGTTTCTCACACCCAGAATACCAGTGCCGGTGAATACACCGTGCATATTACGCAGGCAGCCACCCGGGCATGTGAAACGGGAACAGCCGATTTGAGCGGCGGACTTTCCGGTGATGAAACCTTGACGATAACTGCAGGCGATAGATCAGCAACGATCGAATTAACAAACGGCACGAGCCTTTCCGCGATAGTTAACGAAGTCAATACGGAACTGGATACCGTCTACACAGAAACACACGTAGGCGCCAACCAGTTGTATGAAGGAAGCGGAGAATCTCAAGCAGTGGCGTCGACAACAACGTGGGATCAGGTGTACGTCGGTGCCATTGCAGCCAACCTCGCCAATGGCGACATAATCTCTTTTGAAGGAACAACCCGCTCGGGCGCAGAGACTACGGGGAATTACATGATCCAGGATACCACGACCGATACGATCCGAGGTCTCCTTTCGGCCATTGAAACAGCCTACAACAACGATGTGACCGCACTCATTGACAGCTCAGGCAGAATCAGCGTAACTGATAAATATGCCGGAGACAGCAAGGTCTCGATCACATTCGATTTCACACAGGCCCACGACCTCGATTTCGGAACAGTAGCCACCGATAATCCGGGTGGGCAGGAAGGAAGGTTTGCAATTCCCATCACAGCATCAACTGATGGCAGCGGCCATCTTGTCCTCACACATGACAGCTATGGAAGCGCCAACAGTTTTACCATATCGGCAACGGGCAACCTCGGTCTCGATAATACTATATTCACCGGCCTTGACGTTGCGGGAACAATCAACGGGGAATCGGCAACCGGAAGGGGACAGTCGCTTACGGGAAATTCCGGAGAAACAAATATAGCCGGTCTTGTTATAAAGTATTCGGGAACGGAGACAGGTGATGCCGGAACCGTTCGTCTTACCGTTGGTGTCGCCGAGCTCTTCGACAGAGCATTGTTTAATATCACGGATCCATACGAAGGATATGTGGCCTTCAAAAAAGACTCGCTTCAAACCAGCATTAAAGATTTCGAAACCAGGATAGAAGCGATGGAAGCGTTTCTTAACCGTAAGATGGAGACGATGTTAAATCGTTTTGTCATGATGGAAACGGCGTTGAATAAAATCCAGGCCCAGAGTGACTGGCTCACCGGTCAGCTCAATGCTTCTTACAACGCATGGTACTGGTAAAAGAGCAGCATGCGTGAAGAATGAATAAATGAATCGACAGGCCCTGAGTACGGATTTCAGCTGTTCAGCCTGATGTTACTATCACCTATAAACTGATTCTGCGCAAAGGAAAGTGATTTAAATGGCGCAATGGGAATCGGGTACATTATATCAAAAAGATTAAAGGGAGGATGTGCCTCTATGTATCGACGCGGAAACGGAGCGGATGTATATAAACAGACCAGCGTGACGACTGCGGATCCCAAAAGACTCATACTGATGTGTTATGAAGGAGCTATCAGCAACCTTAAGACTGCAAAAGAAAAATATGTCTCCGGTGACTATGAGACGAAAGGAAAATCTCTTCAAAAGGTGTATGATATCATGGATGTATTGATGCAAAGCCTGGATTTCAAAAAGGGCGGATCAATAGCCAAGAACCTTGATGCCCTCTACAATTACCTGTCACGCCGACTGCTTGAGGCTGACCTGAAAAAAGATTTAACAGCTATAGATGATGTCATTCATCTTCTTGAAGAGCTTAAATCGGCGTGGGAGGAAATTTCTTACGTTTCCGGACATGATCATCCCGGTAACTCGCGTCATGCCCGAAATACCAGTGAAACCGCAGGAATAGCCGGAGCGTATTAAAGTATGAAACCACTCGATCTTCACGATCTGTTAGCACAGAAACTGGAAGCCTTCACAAGCTTTCTTTCTGCAACAATGTCTTTTCAGGAGCTGTCGGAATCTGAAAATGACCTGAAAGGAATTGAATCGCTTCTAAAAACGCGTCAAGATTCTATCGAGACGATCGACGGGATAGACAAGCTAATAAACAGTATCGTAAAGGGGAGCCCGGATTTCGTATCGACGTTACCCGGTGAAGAGAAGAAAAGAATTAAAGCCATCACCGAAAAACTTGACGATACTGCATCAAAAGCGGCACAGGCAAATCGTGCATGCATAAAGATGCTGCGATTTAAAAACGACCACATCAAGAAGCAGTTATTGAAGACGCGTCACATGCAACACGGCATTCAGGGGTATGCCCGCAAGGGACACAAGATGCATGATCCCAGATTTCTGGACATCAGGTTATGAATTAGGACCATACTTATGAAATGCCTATAATATTAAAGAGTTGTATTTTTTTAAACCAGGGAGGGGTTTAAAAATGGATATCACGGTAAACAAGATTAGTGCAGGAGCGCTGTCCATTTGTGATGGTGCGTCCAATCCTCAGGCAGATCACATTACGGCGACACAGGAAGCAGGGAAGAAAACGGACAGCACATCTTTCGATATTCGAGAGGTGAATGAAGCGTATATCAAAGAAATGACGGAGAAAATCCAGCAGTATCTTGACAATAGAAACATTAATATCGTCTTTTCAACGTATGGCAACAAGAATGAGAAAATTGCCGTGACTGTTACGGAAAAGGAAACGGGAAAAATCATACGTGAAATTCCAGCCGAGGAATTACAGAGATTAAGTGCTCGCATGGATGAACTGATGGGAATGATTTTCAAAGGTCAGGCCTGATTGCAGACAAATGGATTGTATCGGTTTCACAATACGCTCTGACGACGGACGTCATTGTCCCGTTTAACCGGACAGATCATGGGTCCATGCTTTCGCAGGAATGACGTGAGGAATATTTTAGAAATTTACCATGGGAAGAGATGAAAAATCCGGATTCTGTCCGGATTTTTTTTGCTTATTGAAGATTCTTCAGCAAGAACATGACATTTTCCTGCTTGATGTATCATGAACATTCAAGAACCGGCCGGTGCGGATATCAATATTGAAGCATCATGTCGCTCCAAGCCTTTCGTTTTTTCAACACTCCCGACGATCTTTTCAATACTTGTCACGATGTATTGAATCGGATAGTCCTGATCCTGCAGGACAATCTGCCGTCCCAGCCTCCGCTTCACGTTTATGACAATCGGAGCCCGCAGATTGGCCGTAATACTGATCGGATTCGAGGATATGGTAACGACGGACAACAGAAGGACATCGTCGGGATGTGAGATTTCAAGCAGTCGCACATCATTGTCGGGAATGATCGGTTCGTAGTCCGGGCTGATTGCAAATGAATTGATGACGACAAATGCCGTCCTGCCGTCATCGGTTGATTGAAACCACCAGAACGGCGTCATTTTATTCTGCGTGAGAAGAACATACTGCTTGAGGTGATCGAAGCCCAGGAGCCCGCCTCTCATGGTAATGATT
The DNA here is from genome assembly GCA_011056835.1 of Deltaproteobacteria bacterium. Taxonomy (GTDB): domain Bacteria; phylum Desulfobacterota; class Syntrophia; order Syntrophales; family UBA6807; genus DSDU01. The sequence continues at coordinate 12,634 of DSDU01000227.1, read as the reverse complement.
CTCGATTCATCAATCACCATCTTCCCGAATCGTGTGGTTGAAAATTCCACTACTCCTTCTCCTTCCGACCTGCTTGATCAATCAAGAGAGTCGACAGTCGAACAACATCAATCGTTTCCTGCCTGGCGGCAAGCTTGTTCTGTTCCTGAATCATTGTATATACTTCCTCGCGATGAACGGCAATATCATCGGGGGCTTCGATCCCAATCCGAATCTGCTTTCCCTTAACATCTGATATGGTGATCCTTATGCTGTCACCGATTCTTATCGATTCGCCCAACTTCCGTGTCAGGATAAGCATGGCACATCCCTATCTGAGAAAATCTAAGATTGAAATATTGCCGATTCTCGCCGCCATTGCATACGAAGCCTGCAAAACAATTTGTTGCATCGAGAATTTGGTTGTTATATCGGCAATATCAACATCTTCCGTCTTTGAAATCAGCTCCGTCAACTTATAGTAAAGATCGGACAGGTTGTTTTCCGCAACCTCAAGCCGGTTAGCCTTTGCGCCGCATCGGGCAATACACTTGTTGACCTGTTTTCCAGCCGCGTCGAGGTTATCGATCTGAGCGGCAACATCATTGGGAGCATTATTGAGAAGCGCCGTCTTCAGATTCTCCAGTGTTGCGAAAATATCGACATCACCTTTTCCCTTATCCGTAAATATTGACTGGCCGGAAATCGAATAGCTGAATGTGATTTCTTTTCCGATTTCCACGAACAGCTCCTCACCATTGCCATGGTAATATCCCTCGGCAGATGCATGAACATAGAATATATCATTTGTCGTCAAATCAGTCGTTCCAGCGGTAAATGTCAGGTCAATTCCATCACCGAGGGTAATGTTTCCACCGACCGGCATGGTGGTAACCCCTCCCCAATTCTTTCCACCGTCTTCCGATACCTGATATGTTGCGGCTCCAAACGCTCCGGAACTTACAATCTTTACGGCATAGGTTTTGTTCACCGACCCGCTGTACGATCCGCCGGATGCAACGGTTCCGTCGAATGAGTTATCGTCGGCTGTTAATGCTGTCCCGATTGTTGCAGCAGAAGCGGTTGATGAAAAGGGCGCCTGATCCATTTTAGTCCCTGCGAACAGATACCGATCTCCGTATTTCGAATTAGCCAACGACTTTATTTCATCAAAAATCTGTTCTATCTCCACGGCGGCCTGTTCACGCGTCAGGGCATTGGCTGTCCCGCTCGACTGCGCAAGGGCTATTTCTTTGGCTCGTACCAGCAGATTGTTGACACTTGTCAGTTTCGATTCCGACATGGTAATCCATGCATTCGCACTGTCGACATTTCGAGTATAACTCGTTACAGCGGCCTGCGTTTCCCGATACTTCATAACTCTGCCCATTCCCGGGGGATCGTCCGATGGCCTGTTGATATTTTTCTGAGAAGACATCTTGTCCATCAGCTGGTTGTATCGATCCTGCACGGCAAAAAGATTGTTAATCATCGTATCGAATCGTGTGTTATCGGAAACTCTCATTGCCATCATTTCACCCCTTGAGCGTTCTTATCTCATACCAGTCCCAGAAGTGTATCGACAAGTTCCTGGACGGTCGAACATAATTTTGCCGCCGCCGAATATCCCGTCTGATACTTGATGAGATTCAACATTTCTTCGTCAACGGACACCCCGGATATGGATTCCCGCTTGATATTCAGTTGGTTCATAAGGTCGGTGTGGTGGTTGCAGATACGATTGGCCGATGCCACATCTTCACCAATCCCGCCGATGAACGAGGAATAATATCCGTTAAATGTCGATGTATTTCCGTTCAACACGAGGGCGTCCTTGAGCCTCCCGACATACATGGCATTGGTGCCGTCGCCGTTTACCGTCTCGGAAGCGGCTATTTTATTGATATCGCCGATAATTGCGGCGCTGACGGCAATCGTTCGGGCATCAGTCTTTGACGGATCAAAAAAGTCACCGCCTACGTTGCTCATCAAGTCATAGCCCAGCCGGTGCTGCACATTGACCTCCTGCACGAGGGTCGCAGCCAGCATGTTCAGATCGTTCAGATATGCTGCCGCCGTCGTGTCGCGGATCTCCATGAATCCCGCCAGTCTGCCGCTCGTAATGTACTTGTTTATAGATACTCCAGGGTTATCGGTAAAAACAACATCATAATAAAATGAATTTCCGGCATTTGCCTGAACATCAAGGGTATAATAATTACCGCTTTCGACGAGGGTCAATCCATTTGAAATAAATATGTTCAATGCCCCTCTCGAATCTTCAAAGTATTGTATATCAATGCATTCGGCAAGTTCCTTCGCCAGAACCGTTCGTGCATCCCGGAGAACATTGGTGTCACCCGTTCCCGTTTCATTCTGTGCTATTTTTTCGTTTAAGTCTGCGATGCTTGCCAGCTTGCCGTTGACCTGCGTAACAAGGTCGCTTATCGCTGCGTTTGCATCATCCTGAACTGCTACCAGATCGCTGCTGAATGAGCGAAACAGATACGTCAGGCTCTCAGCAGCGGAAAGCAGAGCTACCCGTTCCGGCTGACCTTCCGGGTTTGAAGACAAATCCTCCAAGGCGCCCCAGAATTTGTTAAAGAGATCATCGATGCCCTCGCCCGTCGTCTCATTAAATATAATTTCAATTAGTTGCAACTGTTCCTTCCTGGTTTCACTATATCCGAAATCCTGGATCTGCTCATTGATCTCAGCTTCGAGAAAACGGTTGTATACCCGTTCTATCTGATCGATACTGACACTCATCTGAACCAGCCCGGCTGCAACATCCATCGTGCCGTTTGTCGTAAATACAGGACGCTGCCGCGTATATCCCGTCGTATTGACATTGGCGATATTTGACCCCGTTGTATTAATGGCAGTCTGATGACTGATCAATGAATCTTTTGCGATATTTAATGCACTGATACCCGACATATGCTTATCCCACCCCGCGTATAATGCTTCCGTTGGATTTATCTTTTTTCAATTGTCCCGATTCGCCATAGGTCGACGTGGGTGCCATCATATCTCTGAGAAATTCAAGCGATTTACTTGTGTACTGTGCTGAAGAATTTATCAACATCATATTTTGATTATTACTCTCGATGATCTCATGTAAAAGAGCACGCAACGTGGAGCGGCATTCAGTCAATTGGTTGCGATGCTTGTCATCGGCACATGATATCAAATGCGACAATGATATATGATCGCCGTCCAGCTCAAAGTATGCCGCAATTTTCGATACTATTGAAGTCCGCACATCATTCAACAAGCCTGCCTTTTCCAGAATTCGCTCCCGTGACTCATTATTTGCCTTCAATTCATCCATCGAGAGTTTTACCAGAAGTTCACGCTCCGACCGAAGCGACACGGATAAATCCTTGAATATGACCATTTCATCGTTAAGGGTATTAATAAGGGAATCGAAACATGAAAGGATCTCCATCCCCTCCTTGTCTGATCCAGTCTTCCGATGAATATGTACGTCGTGAACTGTCATAGGACACACCTCACCATCATAATCGGACATTCCTGGAGATCCGTCATCTTGGAAATTCTTATGAGGGGGGGCCGGTGCTACAATCAAGCCATAATGTCCAGCAGCGATTCACCGATCATTTTCTGTGCAACTTTTTCTCCGTTGACGTTGTAGGTGCCCTGATGAATCTGCTCTTTCAGGGCATCGACTTTCTCTTGACGCACATCCGGAAGTTCACTAATTGCCTTTTTTATATTCTGGACATCCTGTGCCTGCGCTGACAGGCTTACCTTCTCTTCGGGAACCGAAGCAGTCTTGTTACTATGTTTATCCGCGTTTGCCGTAGGCTGACTGTTCGTCTTATACAGGTGAATGATCTCGCCAGTGGTATTCCTCGTATTGGAAACCTTCATCGGTGATATCTCCCTTTTTATTCCGTTTTACTTTACTATCGGCACGCTTACACCAAAACTTTAATCCTTACCAGTCAATATACCCTTATTATCAAGCTGCCTGTAAAGCATTTTCTGAAGTCCCATGCCTCCCCCTCGTTTGGCAAGATCTTCAGCAATTTTCTGATCAAACATCGTCGTGTAGGTATCACTCCAGGAATTTTTGTTTGACAAAATACCTCCCACGGGGATGGTTTTTCTCATCGTCTGTAATAACTGGTAAATAAAAATGGATTCAAAGTCCGCACATGCTTTCCGTAACTCCACCTCCTTTTGTTTTTTGTCTGCTGCACCCTTATTGCTTCCGCCGGCTTGGTTGGTATCAACCTCCGGCAAGACTGAAGTTATGCATTCATTCATAGGTATCTCTCTTTACATGATAATTAAATCTGCTTGCAGCGCCCCGGCGGCCTTGATCGTCTGTAAAATTGCAATGAGATCACGGGGAGAAACGCCGACAGCGTTAAGTGCGTTCACAACTTCCTGAATCGTCACACCCCGCGGAACAACCATCAATTGCCTTTTCTCTTCCATCACGTCAACGGATTGATCTGTTGTCACAACTGTTTGCCCGCCCGGAGCCATGGTCGCGCCGCCTTCGATCTGGGTTGGCCTGCTTCCTGCCGGGGCAGTTGGTGCAAACGGCAATGGTTGCGATACCCGTTGCGTCTCTTTTATCTGTATGCTCAGATTTCCGTGTGCTATGGCCACCGTGGAAATCCTGACTTTATCGCCCATGACCACGGTTCCTGTTTTTTCATTCAACACAACCATCGCTACCGAATCTACGGGAACATCAAGATTCTCTATCGATGACAAGAGGGTCACAATATCCCCCGAATAGGAGTCCTTCATTGTCACGGCCACCGTATTTGAATCGACGAGCCTGGCATCCACATCGGGAACTCTTTTTTTGAGTATGGCAGCAAGACTGCTGCACGTGGTAAAATCAGGCCGATGGAGATTAATGGTGAAAGCCCGCTTTTCCGTGAAGTCATATTGGAGCTCGCGCTCGATGAGCGCCCCATTGGTAATGCGGCCTACCGTGGCATGATTTTTTGTTACTCCCGTACCGCCTCCGCCTGCTGAAAAGCCGCCGATCGTCACCGCCCCCTGGGCAACGGCGTAAATGTTACCATCTGCCCCACGAAGAGGCGTCATCAGAAGTGTTCCGCCCAACAGACTCGACGAATCCCCCACGGACGACACCATGACGTCAATCCGTGTTCCCGCCTTTGCGAAGGAGGGCAATTGCGCGGTAATCATCACCGCCGCAACATTGTCGGACTTCAGTTTTTTATCTTTCATCGACAGACCCTGTCTGCTCAATAAATTCGCCAGCGTCTCGCTGGTAAATCCGTTTTTGATGCTGTCCCCCGTCCCATTCAGGCCGACGACCAGTCCATACCCGATGAGTTGGTTGTCCCGAACCCCCCCTATACTGGCTATGTCCTTTATTCGCGCAGCCAATAGCGATGATGACGTCAACAAAACGATAATCACGGCTATGACGGTTTCTTTGATAAGCTTACGATTCTTCATTCCACGATTCCTTAACTGCATCGATATGTCGAATATATGGTCTTAAAACGGCCATACCCAGTCGACGATTCGAGTCAACCACCCCGGCCTCATTTTATCGTTAACAACGCCTTCACCGGTATAGACTATCTTTGCATCGGCTATATATTGCGATGATACAACATTATCCGATGAAATGTCGTCGGGACGAACAACGCCTGAAAGAATGATGTACTGATCCTCCGCATTGATGGTTACCTGTTTCTTCCCTTCGATGACCAGGTTCCCGTTTTCCATCACTCTCACAACCCGGGCACTGATTCGTGCCTCCAGTGTTCCGTCACGGCTGGTTTCACCCTTTCCTTTCAATTCATTTGTCGACGATCCACCAAGTTCATATTTTGACAGTATCCGGTGATCCGGCGAAGCCTGTGTGATTCCTGCTATACCGGCGGTGGTACTTGAATCCCTGCTTGTTTTGGTGTCCGCCTTATTTTTCCCACTCGAATCCTCGTCAACAACAACCGTAATAATATCATTGAGATACCGAGCTTTTCGATCGGCGAACAACATATTATTAGATCGTTCACCCGGCCAGAGAGACCCCGGCGTCTTTTCATGAACCACCGTCGGCTCCTGCGGAACAGGTATTTCCGTCTTCACTGTTTTCATATGCGATGAACATCCTGCCGCCATACTGGTTATGATCATTAGAAAAACTGCGCGGCAAAGAATCCTCATTGATCGTTTCAAGATCCGATGAAAATAGTGATGATGAATCCGTATGGTATCTTTTACGATGTCGTGTTTTTTGTTCATGTCTTATCTCTCGCGTCAGTAGTCGACTCGCACCAGGGAATCACCCTCGATCCGTGCATAGACAATCTTGTCTGACCGAAGATTCTTTACTCGTATCAAATCACCCACATCTCCATCCTGTTCCGACGAACCGATGGTCGATACACTGAGCGCTCCCCTGTTGAAAACAATACGCACTAACTTACCCCGCTTGACCGCCACCGAATCACGAATCATATTCCGGCCGATTTCATAATTCGCTTTCACACGCGCATTCACCGTCTTTCCTATGATATCATCAACATCTGATATCTGGTTTGGATAGACACGATCACACCACCTCTTTACCACTTTTACATCTTCATAACTGATAATGGTGTTCCGCGGCAGAAATTTCGAAGCAACAACAACATCTTTCAACACTTCTACTTTCGTACGGATATTTTCTTCCTTCAAAAATATATTTCCGTTGTAGAATCGTACGTTCACCGTGGTGTATCCCAGGAAATCTTCATTCCTGTTTTGTTGAACCCTCCAGGTAACATTACCTCCCGACACTTCAACCTCGGGCAGAGGTGATGAAAATTCGATGCGGAGAAACTCATCAGGCACTGTGAGGTTTCTCTTGATATGACCGGTGACGATCTCCTTTAGCGTTTTCCCATCTATCTTTGTGATCTGCGATGCATACAGGGGAGAAATACCAACCATCAAACATACGAGAGCACAGATGAGACATGCTCCGTATCCACTGAGAGGAAGCCTAGCCCTGTTCATACCTTACCTCTTCAGGTTATTGATCATCTGCAACATATTGTCAGCCGTTTGGATCGCTTTGGAATTGATTTCATACGCTCTCTGACCGACAATCATTTTTACCATCTCATCGACAACGTTGACATTTGACATCTCGAGGAAATGCTGTGAGATGGTGCCCAATCCATCTTCACCGGGATAACCTGTCACGGCGTCACCCGATCCCTCGGTTGCATCATAGAGATTTCTTCCGATGCTCGTCAGTCCTGCGGGATTTATGAACTTTGCCATTTCAACCCTGCCGGAGGCAAGCGTGTTCCCCAACTCATCAGCCGCCGTCCATGTTCCGCCTTTATCGAGAGTGAAATGAACCGTTTCTTCCGGCACCGTTACTTCCGGGATGAGCTTCAGTCCCTCCGTGTTGCAGAGGTAGCCGTTCTTATCAATTCTAAAACTCCCCGCCCGTGTATATGCTGTCCGGTCACCCATGTCGATCTGAAAGAAACCTTCACCCTCAATAGCCCAATCAAAGTCATTCTCTGTCTGTTGATAGTCTCCCTGGGTAAATAATTTTTGAGTGGCCATGGGCTTCACGCCCATTCCGATCTCCATGCCAATGGGCAACTGGTTGCCCTCGGATGTTTCAGCTCCTGTTTTCGAATATATCTGGTACATAAGATCCTGGAAATCCGCCCGGGACTTCTTGAAGCCGATCGTATTAATATTTGCAAGATTATTGGCAATGACATCCTGATTAATCTGCTGGGCCTCCATACCGGTGGCGGCAGTCCATAGCGCTCTGATCATCACTTTCCTCCTTTTGCGCTGACGCAGCTATTACACCTTTCCAATGCGCGTTGTAGATAACTTTTCCTGTTCCTGCAGAGTCTGCATAACTTTCTGGTATGTTTCAAATGATCGATGAATCTTGATCATATCGACCATCGCCTGTATTGCCTGAACATTTGAGAGTTCGATGCATCCTGAATGAACCTCGGGGTCCTCTTTATCCGCAAGCCCCGCCGAATTGCCAGGATCACCGAGAAGCCCGTTGCCGAGATTGCTCAGCATGTCAGGATTTTCGAATTCAACGATCCGTAATGTTCCAACGGAATCACCATCAACTCGGACTGTCCCCCGCTCATCAATGTGAACATCTCTTCCTGTAATGATAATTCTCCCTGATGCGCCCAGAACATAATCACCGCTTTGGGTAATCAACTCGCCATCGGGCGTTACGGTAAAACTTCCGTTTCGCGTATAAGCGTTACCGTTTTTCGTTTCGACAGCAAAAAAGCCTTCTCCTCTGAGTGCGACATCAAGGTGATTGCCTGTTTGTTGAACGAGCCCGGGCGAATAATCAATGCGAAACGATGGATTTCTTACAATTGCCGTTTCTGAAGCACTTCCGCCGGTTGTCCCCTCAGGAAAAAATACCCTTTCAGCCTTGAAGCCCGGCGTATTGATATTGGCGACATTATGTGTCGATGCATCGAGTTGATGAATTTGCTTGATGGACTCTTTTGCCATTGAAGCAAGGCCATATATCATAGACATATTCCATTCTGTTTTTTGTCATATAATTAGCAATATGCATGCCATCTACTCATGGAGTCGGGTCTTTAGTATAAAAGGGGGGAATGACAGGCTATCAGCACTTATCGGTAAATCAATGGTTATTACCGAATGCCGCACGGTGATTTTCGGGTGGGAAATATTTTCCTCGTTAACGAACTGATTCCAGCCGTTCGTGCCGGTATCGTTCATTGAGAGCGTATACAAAGGCGAGTATCTCGGCAACCGCCTTGTAAAGCTCCGCCGGAATATGCTCATCGATCTCAAGACGGCTGAGAATCTGAACGAGAGCGGGATCTTCTTTTATAGGAATACCGTGGCGCCGTGCCTCGGCAATTATTTTATCGGCGATGCTCCCCCTGCCCTTGGCGGTTACTCGCGGAGCGCTGTGTTTTGCGTTTTCATATTTAAGTGCGGCCGCAATTGAAACATCCTTTTTTCTTCTCGTCATATTTGCACCAGAGTTCGTCCCCATCAACCATCAATTGTCAGAAATCAGATCGAGCAAGGCATTATTTTGACGCTTTTCCATGAAGCATCTTCTGTGTCGTTTCTCCGATACTCAGACCACTACATTGACACTGTCATGATCTTCTAAGTTGGGAAGGCTCACCCACTGCTCCCGTGTCTTGCCCGTTTCTGTGCGAACAAAACACCCGACGGAGGCAATGTCATATCCCAGTGTTGACAGCCTTTCCCGTATTTCATCCACATGATGCTGAATAAACGTACGAACGGATTCATCGCCGCAGTAAATCTTGCATCTGACCCTACTTTCTTCAATACGTGCTTCCACCGTTATCTCACCGAGAGCATCCATGGATAACAGGCAATGCAGCGTCCAGATTTTTTTGTGTCCTCTATTTTGTTTGGAATTATCATCATATTTCATGAAGATTTCCGCCATGCCGGTCCCATCGGGGAAAGCAATCGGAATTTGAAACAGAAACTTTTGTTCCTGTTCATGGAGAGCTGCGTTCATGATCTGAAGAGATTCGATTGCCTTTATGGAGCTGTCGGATGCCCATATCAGCCGTTCCATACCGGGATGACCATCGTGTTTATTGATCGCCTGGATTTTGTCAATGATCCGTGTCAGCAAGCCTTTGATATTGTTTGTCGCCCCCCTGATCGCTTTCATTTTTCCGAATCTCTTGCGGCATGCGTCGCCCAATTGATTCTCCATAAAGAAGCCGAGCGTCAGCAAAAAATTCTTAAAAAAGTCGCTGCCTGATGTGGAACCGGATAATATTAGTGATGACAGCATGGTCTGAATAGTTTTTACATTTTCCGCTCCGATATGATGGAACAGCTCCCCCGGAATGTTCCCACTGAAAATTCGACCGAGATTCAGAAGGCTGTCGACCAATGCCGCAGGGTTTGAACGATAAGTGACGATATGGTGATCTGCTGTAGCCGTTGCTGTTGACGCTTGCTGATTCATGAGCCGAAGGACAATGCTCGGCCTTACCTGGTCGACCCGCATGGTAATCCGTTCACCGGAGCGTCGCCCCACAGGTGAATAAGCTTCAATTCTCTTTCCTTTGAGCTCCACAAGAACGGTGGTATCGGTCAAGTTTCGAACAATTTCGGCTTCTACAATTTCTCCGACTGAAAGAGGCGGCAGGGAGTTGATGTTGCTTGAAAGACGAAGGGATGCATGGTCTGCTTTATGCGACATAATCGATATCGACGGCAATGAAGACATTAAGCATTCTCAATCTTTTTTCTATCCAGGCCGAGAATAAGGCTGATTTCACCTTCAGGCAAACCGAGCGATTCCGCAATATCCCTTTCGGGTATTCCCCGTCGTGCCAGCATGATGACACGCTCACAGGTGTTTCCCGAATACTGATCCCCTGTCTCTGCCGGGCTCTCACCTTGACGGGGTCCCGCTGTCATGTCCGGTCGGTCGATGAGTTTTTTTAAACTCTTCTCTTTTTGATCAAGTGCATACGAAAGGTCCCGCAGGGATTTTCGTCCCTCGCTTATCGTGCTCAAAAGAAATTCCGCCGCACTTTGAGACTCTTCGATTAATGTTCTGAACTCATGCAAGGTGTTCTTATCGATTCCTTTCGCTCGTTTTTTAGACTCCCGCGTTACAACGATGACAAGTGATATAATGGCACAAAATAACACGATATCGGCAATAACTTGAAAACCCAGCAGTACTTCAATATTCATTCTACACCTTTATATCAACAGTTCTTCCACGATCATTATCAGACAGCGCCTGTTCGAGACTTTCCGCTTTTTTTTGTTCATTTTGACCGTCTCCCTCCAGGTAGTGTTCGCGGGATTCCCGCTCTTGTTTTTCGTCCTTTATGACGGGATTTTCTGTCTCCTGCCCTTTTTTGATTTTTTCCTTTGACTCTTTGCGTTGCTTATTCAATCGATCTTCGAAGTAACGCTGCTGGACATCCGGATGCTGCTGATGAACCTGTTGAACCCGTTCAACAGAATTAATATGCAGAAGAACCTGCTGCACATCCACTGACCGTACCATAATGTTCACCCCGTCTCTCCATCGGTCTGTGACAATGGGCTCACTGCTCCATCACATACGTGTCGACATGCGTTTCACTTATCGTAGTATCGTCATATCCGGCTATAATCTTTAGCCAATCTATTTTTCGACCAAAACGAAGATGAACATCAGCAGGGAATTCGTAAACGTAAACAGTAACTATCCATGGTGCTGTCAAGATCGACGCGAACGTGGTACTTCGCGAGGAGTGAGAGTGCGTTGAACAACCCCGATTTGCCATCAAGATGATAAAACGGCTGACGTGATGGCGCCAAGGTACTGAGAAAATCTTTGTCCTCCTGATCAAGTTCGTGTATGCCCGTGTCTTCAAAAACTGAATACACATACTTTTCGTCATGACACGTCGTCACGACAAGCTTCTTTGCCGGGCTCATTTTCATGGCACTCATCGAATATCGAATGATTGTGGAAATCGCCATGGAATAGTCCGCAGGTATGCCGGTGATATCCGGGACATCCCAGTCCAGCCTCAATTCTTTCTCTACGGTGTGTTTAAAGTCGAGATAGAAATTAAAGAATGCCACTTCGCATTTGATTAAATGGGATACATTGATTTTCTGCAGTGACAGATCCTGTAATCGGTAGATCTTACCCGCCACATCATTGAAAAGATCAAACAACCTGTCCGTCTCTTTTGCAATGAGATCGATGTCCTTGATTATCTTTTCCTCACCCGCTGATACCGGCACACCGACCGGATCTTCGGGACTGCCAACTTTAAAATGATCATATGCCCTTTTTTGCAGGAGTTTCGACCGCCCCATGATCCCGTTCAGCGGGTTGGCGAAATTATGGAGAATACCGGGAAGGAGCTCGTGAATAATCGTTGCTTCGAATTCTTTTTTCAGTTCATTTAACAGTTCCAGCCCTTCATGATGCTCACCATGTGTCATGTCCGGATTTCTCCCTCTTGCGTTTTTTAAAGAGACATCGTATTATTACTTACGTCTGTCGATGATAACGCTATCCAGCAGTTCCCATGCTCTTTTCATTTTCTCCGCTTCTTCGATGTCTTTTATCATTTCGCCGGCTGATGATCCCGTTGAATATCGTATGCATGTATTTCCCCTGTCGTCGGAATATTCCCGTACACCGGGCCGCTCCTGCTCCAGCATCATCCGGATTGTCGTATCACTCACACCGGCATTTTTTAACCGGATTATTTCTTCAACTGTAAGGCCGCAGCACGCAGATGCATAGCCGATAACCACCATTATGGCAAATAAAAAAAAACTTTTCTTCATAATTTTCCACCTATTCCACCTATAGTGAGGCAGCATGCGATACGCTCTTCACATTACCACGGTTCTTTACAGCAATAGAAATTTTGTAATGTGAACTTCTCTGACCGTGTCCATACCGACGGTTTCGTTGACATGATTTTTTATACGGTCACAGAGCTGTTTTTTCATGTCGCATATGTCGGCAGCATCATGACTGAGCGACTGTGATGTCCTGAATAACAGTTTCCTTAATTGTTGCCGCCGGCCTGATACGGTCATTCCATCATTGAGCTCCAGC
>DSDU01000041.1 GCA_011056835.1 Deltaproteobacteria bacterium | reverse complement strand
ATCAATGCGTTATTTGCCGCTTAAAAAGGCACCGACGGTGAGGTATGCTTTTTTTAAAGAACAACAGGCGCTAAGGAAACTCTAAACTCTAGTATTGATATGTAAATTGATTATTATGTTTTCATCAATCGGTACAGGATGGATGTATCTGATGCCCGTGCTTATTCTTGGAAAAAGTGAGCATGATCTAACCATTTCGAAGGCTACTGATCAGCAGCGGTAGGAACCAATCGGATTGATGTGCTGATAATATGACGAGTTTTTCTCTTGTTGCCATCGCTTTGATATCGCTTCTATGCGATTTCTCATTGTATCAACGAATAGAAATCAATGGCGTGTGACAACGTAAGGGACTGCGTATCGTATATGTCAAAAGACAAGTAGCATAAGCTATCGTATTTGCAGATATGTTTGCTGACGCATTGCCTTGATCGGACGATACGACAGCCCGGAGTGTATCAGAGGGCGGCACCGTTCATGTTGATCCCGTTTCCAATCTGATTCCGTAGAGTTCAATAGCCTCTTCCTTGCCTTTTACTTTTTGGGATGGAAGCAAAATCAGTTCCTTTAAACCGTCTATTTCTGACGTTCTTTCATATATTTCATCATGAACGGTTCGACTGATAAAAATTTCATTGTGACCGGCAAGCGTCTGAATACGCTGAGCCACGTTCACCGCATCGCCGATGGCCGTATAGTTCAGATGATCTTCAGATCCGATATAGCCGGCTACAACATCCCCTGTATTAATGCCGATGGAGACGGAAAGTTGCGGCCATTGTTTACAGACATTTTCTTTATTGAAATGTTCCAGTGCGGATATCATTTCTATGGCTGAACGAACAGCCCGAAGAGGATCATCATCGTGAACAATCGGAGCACCGAACAGGGCTAACATCCCGTCACCCATCAACTTGTCCAGAGTACCGTTGTGTTTGAATATAACAGGAGTCATGATTGTAAAATAGGCATTTAAAATCTCAACGACTTTTTCCTCCTCCAGTTTCTCAGACATTGCCGTAAAGCCGCAAAGATCTGAGAAAAGAATCGTTACTTTTTTTCTTTCGCCACCCAGCCTTAAATTTCCTTCACTGCCATAGATTTTCTCAGTTACACTTTTCGAGAAAAATCTGCTGAGCAGCGTACGCTGTTTTTCCTCTGTAAGCATTTTATGGTATAATCTATGAATAATAATCGATGTAGCGATTTCATCGGCTACCATGCTCAAAAATCGTATCCGATTCTGATCAAACCATCCTTCGGAACCATGCATAAGGCTCAGCAATCCGATAACTTGATTGTTCTGCACGATCGGGACACATAACAACGATCCGGAAAACGTGAAATCATAGTGACGGTTCAACAAGTATTCCTGAATATTGTCGATAATCACCGGCATTTTGTCCATGATCACGAGCTGTTGAATCTCGTCATCAATAATGACGTCCAACAGATTGGAATGGTGGGTTTTGTCACCTGTGCCGGCTGTTATCGAAAATGTCTTGTTTTTCTCGTCAAACAACAGAATGGCAATGGTATCAATATAAGTGTATTGTTTAATAATAGTAATCTGTTCCTGCCATACGGCGTTCCGGTCACAGACCATTTCAGGTTTGATGCTGTTACTGAGCTCTTTGAGAATAGAGAGCTCACGTATCTTATTTTCATAACTTTCCTGGATTTTTATGAACTGTCGTTTAAACACGTCCCGCTCATGGGATATCTGTAACAGTCTGTCGGCATTCTGTCGGTCGTCATTCACGGTTGACTCCTTAAGTCAAAATATCGAAAGAATCCTGGTTCTCTTGCATGATTGTAATGGCATCCCGGACCATATTCCCGACATTGTCTGTGGTCAGTTCGGGAAAGAGCGACTTCAGTATGGTTTTATGTCCGAAGGTGAGTATATTGAAGGAATCTGAATCATCCACTGTAAATTTACCGGATTTGAGTGCTTCATGGTACAGATAATCCGCCAAACCGATGATTGCAGCCATGGCGGGATATTGGGAAGCCTGGTGAGGTTGATGATGAAAGGCGATGGCCTCGACAAGATAGTCCGGCATATTCCAGTTGGCCGCCATGAGTTTTCCGATGGCGGCATGACTCAATCCGAAGGTATCTTCTTCGAGTTCAAAAATCGGAAGTTTGTACTTGGCCACATTCTCGCGTACGGTGGCATACATGTCTGAAAATTGTTCAATGAGAATAATTTTTCCAAAATCGTGCAATAAACCCGCTGTGAAGATCCCCTTTTTTTGAAAATCGGGAAACTTTTCACACAGCTTATGTGCAATCATGGCAGTTCCGATGGAATGATGCCAGAGGTTCCTCGGATTATACAAATCCTTCCTGACCTTTACATTAATCACTCGCGCTGCGGATAGTCCTATTGACAGGTTTATGATGTCGTCAAGTCCCAGAATAACCACCGCATGAGTTACCGTTCCAATTTTCTGTCTGAAACCATAAAAAGCACTGTTGACAATTTTGAGTAGTTTTGATGTTAATGCTTGATCGAGCTTAATAACGTCGGACAAATCCGATGCAGATGAGTTCGGATCCGATGCAATATGGAATACCTGTGTTGCAACAGACGGTAAGGTTGGTAACACATCCGTATTGCTCAGGGTCATTTCAATTTTCTTTTGTATAGCATGCCTGTCTTCAAGCTCTTTTCCCAGTCGCATCTGATAATATATGGCTTCATACGTCTGCCTTATTTCATTGGAGGCAGGTATTTCATGCTGATTCGAAATGAGCTCTTCCACCCAAGGTATAATTGCAGAGTCGCATGGCAATCTTGCAAGAAATTCTTTCTGTTTCGTTTGAGATACCTGACCGAGACCGGCATAAAGAGTTTGGGAATCCATTGAGAGCAGTCTTTTGAACAGTTTCCCCCGTCCCTTCTCAAAACAAAGCTGAATTGCATCGACTTCCTCTTCATTGTCTGCCAATATACTCGGTATTTCTTTCACCAATGAGGACTGAGGTTGAGACTCAGACAGATCCGGCGTATCATTGAGTGTTCGTCTTAGTTCAGCTATATGCAGTAGGTCTATAAATGATTTCCCTTCCCTTGGAAACATTGCAACTCCGCTGCTTACGGCAATATCAGTGCCGAGAAGCTTTTTCACCGTATCGGTTACTTTATCCCGGAGTCGGTAGATACCTTCGTTGTTTGTTGAGAATCCCAGAACAATGAGCCGGTTATCATCAATACCTATAATGGTATCGCTTTCCCTGAAATATGAGGCGACCTTGTCCTGAAAATCCCCCATAAGTGAGGGTAACGTCAACTCAAAATTCTGCTCATCAATTTGAACGAGGACAAGCGCAAGGCAGGAACAGACACGCAGTATTTTACTGAGTTCTTTTTTGACGATCGTATAATGTTGTGCCGATATATTGAATTGTTCGGGTATGCCGGGCATAATTGATTCAACTTGTATGCGGCATCCCATCCTTTCAAATGCAATACGGTATTCTTCGGTTTCATTTCTTCCGGCATTATGTAAAAGGGTGCGGGGGGGGGTTCTCAACAATGCTCGTATCGAATTATCATTCAAACTGAACTCCCTTTTGAGGAAAGGTACCAGTTGTCCGAGTTGAGCATCTTTGATTAATCCGCTATAAATGAGTCTGAAGCGAGCCTCTTTCATCATATCCATATAAAAATATTTAATTTACTTATAGTGTTCTTATCGACAGATCTTTTGAAAATATTCAGTGAGAATTATATACTGTTAATGGATTGAATCATGTGACAATATCACTCTTGATCGTCAATGCGGTACAAGAAATCGACTTATGTACATCAATGGGGAAATCTCCCGAGATTTGTCTTCATATACTAACACGATAAAGAAGTAAGTTTTTATCAAAAAAGCTTAAATCAGGACGACTTGCCCATCTTATTCCTGATATAAAGCCGATATGTCATAATATCGCATTCTTCGCCGTATCGATCATGTGCGTTCCCTCATTCCCATCTTATATCGATGCCCCCCCCTTGATCTCGCCGACAGACCAAGGGAGCGTGAATTGTGCATGCGAGAGAGCGACTCTTTGAGGGGAGAACGGTGCCGGGTCTAAGGAGAATCGACCCAGGGGGCCGGCTCTTTTCATTGCATTGTTGAGAAGAGTATACTAAAAAGGTCAGTGATACCATGTGATGAGACGGATTGTTCCCGGAGGTGGAAGTATGAGAAAGGTTTTCTACTATTTAATGTTGTTCGTGGCATCGGCAATGGTTCTTGCTGCCTGTGCCGGAACCACCGTAAAACGCACCGAGGTGGATCAGGTAATAGATCTCAGCGGAAGCTGGAACGATACGGATTCCCGTTTGGTGGCCGAGGCGATGATCGAGGATTGCCTCGAACGGCCGTGGCTTCCTCGTTTCCACATGCGCCACCCTGACAGGTTGCCGGTTGTTATCGTCGGTACCGTGAGAAACCGGAGCTACGAGCATATCAACACCCAGGTATTTACCAAGGATCTTGAGCGTGCTCTGATAAATTCGGGCAGAGTCCGGTTTGTGGCTTCAAGGGATGAGCGGATAGAGTTGCGTCAAGAAAAAGCGGATCAGCAAATGGGATTGACCGACCCATTGACGCAGAAGATGGTCGGCAGGGAGGTGGCGGCGGACTACATGCTCAAGGGGACCATCAACGCAGTGAAGGATGAGATCAAAGGTACGTATGTGATGCTCTACCAGGTCAACCTGGAGCTCATTGAACTGGAGGCCAACCTGAAGGCCTGGATCGGTCAAAAAGAGATAAAGAAAGTGGTGAAGAGAAGTCGCTTTTCCTTCTAGAGACCGGCCGGAACGACGCAGTGTGCACCCGCGATGCTCCGAATGGGGGAGAAGGCGGCAGGAAACAAGATGCTGCGTCGTATCTCTCCGTACTCGTTACAGCTCATGACAAGAAGTCGCTGGAGGGGAAGAGAGGAGGAAATGAGCTACTCTCACCGAAGTCTGAGATTCTGCGCAAGGTGTGGTAAGAGTTTCCGGGGCACCCTGGTGTTTGTCTTCTTCTGCACGGCCCTCTTCCTCGGCTCTTTCGGCTGTGCCGGTGTCGGTCATCTCTACGAAAGGGTGGATCAACTGAGCCTTCAAGGTCACTACTCTCAGGCCGGCCGATATCTGGAAGAGAGCGCCGATGAGTATGCGAAGCGGAACCGGATCCTCTACTACCTCGACAGGGGAATGCTGACCTTTGCCGCCGGGGAGTTTGACGATGCCATTGCGGCATTCAGGGAGTCGGAGCGTTTGATGGAGGAGGCCTTTACCATCTCCCTCAGCCGTCAGGCTACGACGTTTATCATAAACGATACCATGGCGCCATACCGCGGTGAGGATTTCGAGAGTGTTATGGTCAATGTCTTTCTTGCTCTCAGCTACATCAATCTGGGCAAGATTGAAAATGCCCTGGTGGAGGCACGGAAGGTAGACTCTAAACTGAGGGTTCTCAACCAGCAGTATGACGATGAACACAAGAATGCCTATAGCGAAGATCCATTCGCCCGGTTGCTTGCCGGCCTCTGCTATGAAATGGGGCGCACGGACAGTGACCTGAATGATGCTTATATTGCCTATCGACTCGCTCTCAAGGGCTATGAAGCTGACTATCAGCGGTTTGGGACTCGTTTTCCGGGGAGCTTTCTAGAGAACATCCTTTCTCTGGCACAGCTCATGGGGGAGGGCGAACTCAGTGAGATGAACCGGCGGTTTTCGAGCGTTGACTTCTTGTCTTCAGGGGAGCGAAGCGAACGTGCCGAAGTCTACGGCCTTCATCTCAACGGCAGGGCACCCGTGAAGATTGAGGACATAATTGTGCTGCCCATGCCTGACGGTCATATGATCAAGCTTGCATTCCCGCGGTACCGGCGCTTGCCCAAAGAGATCATCGGGGCGCGCTTCCATGCCCTTTCGCTCGAGGAAACGGGGGCATTCCAGGCAGAATTCACCCTCGCCGAACCTATTGGGCGCATCGCCGAAGAGAATCTTGAGAATCGACGCTTGCGGATCGCGGTGAAAACTCTGGCGCGTGTTACCGCCAAGTATCTTGCCGTGAAAAAGGCCCGGCAAGAAATGGAAAAGGAGCACGGCCCCCTGGCCGGACTCATGGCGGGCGTCATCGGCAACATCCTCACCTTCGCGAGTGAAATGGCAGACCTGCGGTGCTGGCGCACCCTGCCGGAGGAGATCCTGATAAGCAAGCTCAGTCTCCCACCCGGGACGTACAGATTATGGGCCGAATGTCTGAACTCGTCAGGTAATTGCATGCAGCTAGTCGACTTGGGAGAACGTCGTCTTGAGGCGGGCGACAAGATTGTCGTGCAGTTCCGAACGGTGAGGTGAGGTGCTGCCGGCCGAGAAAGAAGACGGAAGGAACTCGGCTTTGGAACATTGCTTTGCCTGGAAGACGATGCGGAATGTCTGACACAAACAAACCTGACAGGATGCATGTGTAAAACGGCGCAGGGCTGCCGGTCATGGATGCTGATTCGCGGGAAGACATACATGGAGTGAACGGTGTTGGATTCGGGATTGCCATCAATGCGGGACAGCAGAGGATGGTCCTATGTATCGAGAGTGGGGCATTTCGGCATCGATGAGGGGATAAGAGGCGGGAGATGAATCTATTTTCAGGAATTATGTATAACGTGAGAGGTTTGTGGCTGGGCATCCGGACGCCCCGACTGCTGGTGTTAGGTTTTTTGCGTTTTGCCGTGGTGGCCGTCTTCACAGCAGCCCTGTCAGGCCTGATACTGGCCAAACATGGAGACATCCTGAGCATGTTGTGGCATCGGCCTGAAAGTCCTTGGATCGTCTGGGCCTGGCATATGGTCTCCTGGTTACTTTCATTGCTTTTGGTTGGTATCTCGGTTGTAGCGGCATATCTGCTGGCACAGCTGCTCTTTGCCGTGTTCATTATGGATCTCATGTCACGAATCACCGAGCGCATTGTTACCGGTCAGGCAGCGGCGGTTCCACAAGCCCCGATCATTACACAAATAGCCTTTCTGATCCGTCAGGAGGTACCACGAAACATTGTCCCCGTTGTTCTCACTCTGTTGATTATTGTTCTGGGATGGTTCACCCCCCTGGGCCCGGTCATCACTGCAGCGGGCTCCATGGTGGCGGCGATATTTCTGGCATGGGATAATACCGACCTCATCCCCGCCCGCAAGCTCCAACCGTTCGGTACACGCTTCAAGTCCCTGAAAAAGACATTGCTCTTCCACTTGGGCTTTGGATTACCCTTTCTCATTCCTGTGCTGAACCTGCTTTTTCTCAGCTTCGCACCTGTAGGAGCCACCCTGTACCATCTGGAACAGGCAAAGAACACACCGCCGCCATCGGTACCTGCTGAAACAGGATAAGCTGCATCATAAAGTGCAAAGGATTTGATGTATGCAGGGATCAGGAAAAGACTGTAAGGATGTGCTTGAGAGCGTTTTCGCAGAAGACGCCATATGATAATGGCGATGCTGCCGTGTTGCCGCCATGGAGAAGTTCATCGGATTATCTGTTGAGAGACTGTCGATAAATGCCCGTCTGCGCCGGCGCGCGCCGCAGGGCAAGCAAATTTCGGGTGCCGTCCATCCGGACATTTGTAAACAGTCTCACCGTGGGAGCTTTTCAACGGCCTTTTTACTCATGGCCTCTTCTTTATTGCCGGTGATATGGGTTTCCAGTGCAGGGGCGGATCGTTGTAAACCGCCCCCGCTTTCTTTATTTCAGGGAGTCGTCTCCTGTAAGGTATTCATGATTTCCTGCAGTTTCTTGACTGCGTCCTGCAGGCTTTTTCGAATATCATCCAGGGCCGCCGGTATGAAGCCCATGTCCTTCTTCGGGGCGCCGACGTCTTCTGTTTCGAGGGCTACGGCAGGCAGCGCACCCACCAGGGCGGCAGTGGCAGCGTCCAGCGTCTGATGCATGACGACCTGCCGTGAGTCGGCGAGGATGATACGTCGAAGTTCAGGGAAGTCAAGGGTTTCGGGTTTCAGGAACACCGGCTCGGCATAGAGCAGGGCGTCGCCGATGGGAATGACCAGCAGGATGCCCCGGAAGACTTCGGAACCGACCTGTCCCCAGAGGGTAAACTGTTCGGAAATGACTGCGTCGTTGTCGATCCTGGCTTCTATCTGATTAGGACCATCGACGTGCCGTCCCGTCGGGAAGCGGAAAAGCACCAGCTCTCCGTAGGCATTGCCGTCATTGCGGGCGGCCATCCAGCCAACCAGATTATGTCGGCTGGCCGGTGTGAATGGCTGGATGAGGAGAAACTCTTCCTTTGCCTCTCCGGGAAGCCGGGCCACGATGTAGTAGGGTCTCAGCGCCTCGGTTTTGCCGAAGGATGACTGGACCGGAATGGACCACTGATCTTCCTTGTTATAGAAAACGGTGGGATCTTCCATGTGGTACTGGAGAAGCATCTGGGTCTGGACGGTGAAAAGATCCAGAGGATACCTCGCGTGGTCCCGCAAATATGGAGGCATATCGGCCATCGGCTTGAAAAGATCTGGGAATATGGACTGGTAGGTGCGGATGATCGGGTCCGACGGATCGGAGACGTAGTACTCAATGGTTCCGTGATAAGCATCGATCACGGCTTTGACACTGTTTCGCATATAATTGAAGCGGTTCTGCCAGGGAGTGGAATAGGGGTAACGTTTTGTGTATGTATAGGCATCCTGGATCCAGAAGAGCCGCCCGTCGGCGACAACGGAGTATGCCTCGCGGTCCCTCAATAGAAAGGGCGTTATTGCAGAAATACGCTCAGGAACGGTACGGCGATATTGAATGCGGCTCTCCGGCAATATTTCTCCGGAGATGAGAATGTTGAGATCCATGAACATGAAGGCATACACGATGCGGCGAAATATGCTGCTTAAAAGGACGCCGCCTGTCCCCTCATAACGGGTATAGACGGGTCCTTCCGATCCCGGATAGTTAAACTCCTGCATGCCGCTTTTCACGATAAGATAGGGAAGACTCTTCAGCCCGTAGTAAATCTCCGGCCGGTCAAGTGGTATGTTGCCTTTCGGTGGGACGTCTCTTAAAAAGAACCCCGGCCGCCCGCCCTGATCAACTTCGGTGACCGGGGTCATGGCGGCGCCGTATCCATGGGTGAACTGAAGATGGCGGTTAACCCATCGCTGTGCTTCCGCGGGAAGTTTTTCCGCTGAAAGCTCACGGGTGGCGAGCATGACCTGGCGAAGTTCGTCGCCGATACGGTAACGGTCTGTGTGGACCATCAGGAAGTCGTAATAAAGCCGGAAGAACTGGATCTGGTTGTAGCTTTGCAGGAGGGGGCCTTCGTCCCAGAGTCTGACATTGCGAATCGTTCCAGGGTTTTCGGCCAAGGTTTTATTGTCGATCGCACCGAGGGCCGGATGACTGCGGGACTGCAGTTTTGTCAGATTGTAGGCTTCCCGGGTCAGTTCGATGTTGTTGGTGAGGTAAGATGACTCTCGGGCCAGTTCACTAGGTTCAACATAGAGCCGCTGGATCATAGCCGGAATGATGCTCACAGTCAGAACATGAAGGACGGCGAGGGCGCCAACACTGAACAACAGCGGTCGGTTGCCCATGAAGCGAAGGCCAGCGAGCAGCATAGCGGCGCAGACAACAGCGGCAAAAGCAAGGAATGCCCGGGCTGGAAGCGTGAAATGATCGTCGGTGAACCCCACGCCGAAAACGGCGCCCGTTGGTGAGTATAGAAGTTCGTATCGGCCGAGCCAGTATCCACCTGCCACCAACACCAGATAAAATGATGCCAGCACCAAAAGATGCGATCGCATCCTTCCTTCCAGCACCACTCGTTCGCCTCTCAAAAGTGCTGCCACAAAATAAAGAGCCGCTACGATGAAAATTATTATCGTTGTCAGGCTGAGAAGCCAGGATCGCATCATTTCGAGGGCGGGGAGGGTAAAAATATAAAAGGAAAAATCCTTGTGAAATATGGGATCAGCCTTGTCAAAAAGGACCCCGTTGAAGTAGCAAAGAACGGTTTCCCATTCAGCGGCGAGCTTGACGGCGAAAAACAAAGCCCCCAGAATGGTGATCCCCCATCCGACTCGAACCAGAAGACGCCGGCCGACGGTGTAAGCTTCGGGAGGGATTGTCGTACCGTTGCCGGGAAGAGACATGGGAATATCCCGCAAAACCGTCAGCATGTTTGGAACTACCAGGAGGAGTGCAAGTGCCGACCCGACGAGGAAAAGCCATATGCGAGTATACACCACTTTCATAAGTACCGGTTCATAGCCGAGGTTACCGAACCAGAGCCAGTCCCGATACAAGGATACTCCCCCATGAATCAGTGCGATCAGGATCAGAACGGCGAGGCCTGCTCCCAGCAGCTTGAGACGGTTCGACATGCGTCTGAAATCCAGAGTATCGATACGGAACTGGGGAATCTGATCCCCCGGGAAATTTTTAAATAAATTTTTATTGAATCCGTTTGGTCCATCTTTCTGCATTCTGTGCCACCTTTTCTATTTTTAATTGCTTGGCGTGTTCCTTCGTTTTGTCATTTACGTACGCTCCGAAAACACCCTTTATCGGGAATCCACAGCTGCTCGCATATACCGGAATTCAGATTTTACGGAAATGATATGTTGGATCATGATCATTCGTTTCTCATTACAGATCTCTACGACCTGTTGTTTTTGCCGTAACCCACTATTTTCCCTTTCCTTCATAGTACGCTCCACATTTCTCAAAAATGCGGGTTCGTTTTGCTTAATCTGATACAACGCCCTTGTTCCTGGCGGTGTGTACCTGCGGGAATGGGAGGATTCATGGGGATACTGAACTGAAAATATTTTTGAAAAAGCTCTTGTTTCGGCGCAAGTATAGTAAGAGGGGGGTGTATGTCAAGAAATTGTTGTAATCACGATCAGAAACGATGCAATCAACCGACGCTGCAGTAAAGCAAAAAGAGAAAAAAACCGCATAAAAGCCTCGTGAGGACACATGACCTTATCGATCGGCACCGGTAAAAGGAGCTTTTCTGTCATTGCCTATATTCAGGGCGATGACGCTTCCCAGGATCAAGAGCCCTCCCAGGAGAAAACGCCATGTCACCGGATCGCCGAAGAAGAAAATACCGAAAAGCGCCGTGAACACCAGTTCGTTTGTCAAAATAATGCCGCTTTCCCAGCTTTTGCAGTAACGAAGCCCCGTATTGAGAAGAAGCATGGCTGCGATGGATGTGAGGACAATTCCCACGACAATGAGAACCTCTGCGCTGTTCTGTGGAATGTGAGGAGCGGTGATGTAGAATGGACATGCCATGATGCATCCCGCAAGGCAATAATAAAAATAGATAATTGCCGGACCATCCTGTTCCCTGAGCTTTCTGATCAGTACCAGAGTGAGACCGATGATAAGGCCTGCGAAAAGCCCCAGCGCCTGACCCAGAAAGCTGCCGTCAAGGGTGAATTCGAACAGGATCATGATCCCGCACAGCGCCAACAGGATATAGAACATGTTCTTTTTCGTAATGCGTTCCCTGAAAAGAACAATAGAAAAGAATGCCGCAAATGCGGGAAATGAAAAAAACAACACCATGGCGGTGGATAGGGTTATCATGCGGATTGATGCGGCAAGCGCCAGGAATCCCAACGCATTGATGATGCTGGTGATAGTCATGAGTTTTGGATTGAAACTGATAAAAAAGTCTTTTTTCCAGCCGAAAACCGCCATCAGGAGGAGAAGACCGAAGAAAAACCGGTAAAAAGCGATATCCCACACGCTGAATGAAGGTCCCAGCAGTTTGATCAGGATGTCGAGAGCGGCAAGATTACATGCCGATGCCAGTATCAGGAGCGGTCCGAATGTTCCTGTGGTGATGAGTCGAGATCGAAGAGCGTGCATATGCGCTAATTCTGTTCACCCATTGCATCGGTGAGCTTTCGCCTGAGAGATCTGAAATAGTCTCCGGCGTATTGCAGACGGCTGCCATACCAGGAAAATATCTCGCCGTCGACGACTATGGCACGGGCAAAGGGGAATTTTTCCTGAAACTCGGCAACATGCTTGTCCGCAAATAAATACGGTTCTGAACAGAGCAAAAGAGCCGCGGGACGCGCTTCCATGATCTGTTCTTCTGTTACGGCGGGATACCGGGGCAGCACATTGAAGACATTGATCAATCCGCATCGTTTGATCATCTCATCGATAAAGGTATTGCTGCCCGCAACCATGTAGGGGTTCTGCCAGATGAAGTAGGCAACGGTTATGTCGATATCATCGAAATCTTCAATAGAAGCCCTGATGCAACCGATAATTCCGAGGGCTTCTTCGACCCTGCCGACGAGATTTCCCACGCCGTCAATCATTGCCAGGGCATCGTCGAGGGTGTAAATGTCGCTCATCCAGACCGGATAAAGCTCCTGGAGCTTTTCAATGTCTTCCTGACTATTCTCCTCTTTATTGGCGATGATCAAGTCGGGCCGAAGTTCGTCAATTCCGGCGAAATCCACCAATTTGGGACCGCCGATTTTTGTCTTCTCCTTGCATTTGTCCGCCGGATGAATGCAGTATTCGGTGATGCCGACGATTTCCTCATCAAGGCCCAGATCGAACAGCAGTTCGGTCTGTGATGGTACGAGCGAAATGATTCTTCGCGGTTTTCCCTGAAGCTGTATCGTGTTGCCCATCTGATCAGTATAACGATTGCCCATGGTCGCACTCTCCTTGTTCGAGAATGATGGTGAAGAATCACCCGTGCCTTGCGTGTTACCGCCGTAGCCGATCTCGCTTGTGATGATCTGTCGATGCCGAGACTATACGATGTAAAACCTCTTTTATCAAGATATCACTGTTGATATTTTGAAATGAGGGTTCGAGGTGAGATTGTCGGGGGTGGTGTAGCCGGGCCTTTTTGCATGATCGTAAGAAAAAGACGTGTTGCTTGCCTGCTGTAACGGGATTCAATCATACAGGTTCTTGTCAGATGTCACTCCGGCTTGATTCCCACATGAAGGTAAGTTATCCCCAGTGTGAGGGGATAGCGTTGTATGGTTATGAGCCCCGTGTCCTTCATGATTCGGGAAAAATCCGGTGGTGATGGAAAATGCATAATGGAATCGGCCAGGTATAAATATGCCGCTGGGTTTCGAGTAAATGATCGGGCCAGGGATGGCATGAGATATGTCAGGTACAAAGAATAGAGATTTCGAAAGAGAGGCTGACGGGGGAAATGCATCTCCAGGACCATAACCTGACCGCCCGGAATGACCACCCGTTTCATTTCCTTGAGTGCTGCCATACGGTTGGGAATGTTTCGAATGCCGAAGGCAATACCGGCGACATCAAAATGGTTGTCTGGAAAGGGTAGATTCAATGCATCGCCCATGATAAAGGTGATGCGGCTTTGCAGGTTCCGTTCTTCGACTTTTTTGGCACCGGCATTGATCATTTCCCTGGCGAAATCGAGCGCAGCAATGGTTGTCTGCGGATGCAGCCGAGTGACTTCCAATGCAAGATCGGCGGTGCCCGTCGCAACGTCAAGGTAGCGATGGGTCCGGTTAAAATGCATGTGCCGGACGGTGAAGCGCCGCCAGGCAATATCCCGGCGGAGACTGAGAAGACGGTTCAATAAATCGTAACGCTTCGTGATGGTGCCGAAGATTTCCTTCACCATCCCGGTATGCTCCGTTTCGGTGATGGAGTCCACCGACTTGTATCGTGTGGTTATGCGTTTCTCCATGGACGAACGTTCTCTTTACAGTAGAGTTGTGATTCCTTATGGAACCACCGACATGGTGTTCTTAATGATGCGGCTTGCCACCCGCGACTTATCCCGTTTGATGTGTGGATGACGGTTCGTTAGCAGAAATTGCGTTGAATGGGAAGCATAAAAACGACATGAAGAATGACTCCCCCGGTGGTAAGTTAAGGCCGTCCTTTTGACCGCGAACATGGATCATGTGTCGTATTACGCCGGAGGAAGCGCGAGGGCAGGATGAAACCAGGTAAGAATGCCGTCGTTCTGTTCCCGCGGGTAGGTGTGGGACAGGTCCTCGATGACCCTGAGGGTGACGTCAGCTCCGGCTGTCTTCAGCAGGGCGCAATCCTGGCGCGCCCGGTCTATGGAAAACATCCAGTCTAAGGCGCCGTGGACCCAGTACATGCGGCGTCCGCGGACATGACGAAAATCAAAGGGGGGGAGAACCCCTGCAACGGGAGCAAATGCCGAGAACGGGGTTTCTCTGTCAAGGGCGCGGGCAAGTAAATAAGTTGCACCATCGGAAAGGCCGGTAAGCAGAATATTATGTCTTTCCACGTTCCAGTGGCTCGTAATGTAGTCAAGAATATTCTTCAAAAGGATTGAATCGACATCGATGCCGGTGATTGACCACGTCATGTCCTGTGATGAAGGAGCAACCAGAATAAAGCGGCGGCTTCGGGCCTCCCGGAGCCACGTCCAGATAAAATCCCGGCCGTGACCGAAACCGCCGTGCAGGGCGACGACAACCGGCCAGGTCCGGGAATGGTCATACGACTCAGGGATATAAAGAGACGCGCTTGCCCGCGCATAGGGGGTGTCGTCCCTACCCAGATGAAACAGTCCCACCGGAAGGTCCGGTGGAATTTCCGGATCGAGTTCGTTGATTCGTTCACATACCGGCGGTTCAACGAAGAATCGATTGACGGAAGGAAAAAAGTGACGGAGCTGAAAGAGGATTTCCTGGGTGCGTCCGATTTTTCGTTTCGCCTTTCTGAAGTTTATCAGAGACTCTTCAAGTCCGGTCGGTTCGGAAAACGTGCGAATCGCAGCGAGGGCATCAATGGTGGCGGCTTCCAGATTTTTGTACAGGGCTTCAAGGCCGGATCGGCGTGAGAGCGACCGGAACAGCTCATGGGATTGTTCGAGGCACGTTGCAGGTGCAACGAGCTTTTCCTGAAGATGAACCACAATGCCGGGATCAAACTGACGCTGTATAGTCTCGAAAACGTTCATCATCGAAACAAGATCGGCACAAAGGGCATCAATAATCCGCACATCATCTTTATGTAAAACGCTGTGTGTCATCGTTGTCATCCCCGATCATTATCTCCATATCTATGCAATCGCAGGGCCTTGTCAACAAGAATGTAATGCCACATGTCGAAAAGAAACGTTCTTCAGATATAAAGCTCAAGGTTACAATCGACGAGCAACCGCCATCCAAGACTGACGAACGACGAGAACCCGGCTACGATGTTCACGTTTTCATCTCTCTGTTTTTTGAAACAGCATCATGGAGGTACTTTTTAACAGCCTCTTAAGAGGCTCTGGCATAACCGGTTTCTCTATGATAAGAGTCTCCGGAGTGTTAAGGAAAATAGCGGATGTGAAGTCGGCGTTGAGGCCGCAGTGGCAGATAGAGAGAGTAGGAGAAGTGATACGCGGCGATTGTTTCGTCAAGCATTTGACGTTGACGCTCATCAGATGATGGGCTCCGTTTCTCCCCCTGGGACTTACAATATGTGTTGTCCGATTTCCGAGTTTCTCGATTCAACGCCGCGTTCTGTTCAAAAAACATGTTGTTGTTATGAATGTAGACTCAAAAAATCGGGATTAAACGATTCCGATGAGTAAAAAGGGAATCCGTTTCATGCGCGTTCTGTTATTGAATCCTTCAACGATGGGGGTGTTTCGATCCGTAAGGGTCGTATTCCCGCCCCTCGGACTTCTTTATCTTGCGTCTTCGCTTCGGAATCGCCGTTATGATGTCACGGTGGTGGATCGTTCCGTTGACCATCGGCCCATCGATTATTCATCATTTGACGTGGTAGGTATCCACAGCGATACGACGCGCTACAGGAGGGCTCTCGATCTGGCCCGCAAGGCAAAATCGGGAGGAGCAAAGGTTGTTATGGGAGGTCCCCATCCCTGTTTTGTTGCGGAAGATGTCCTGAGAAGCGGGTTGGTTGATGCAATTGTGAGAGGTGAGGGGGAGGAGACATTTCCACAGCTTCTCGATGCATGGAACAATGGTGTGGATCTTGCGTCCATTCCCGGTATCATTTTCAGGACGACTCATGGAATCGTCGATACGGGAGATCCGATCCGCATTGCCGATGTCGATGCCATTGATTTTCCCGCACGGGATCTCGTAGACCTGTCGTTATACGCACAGACCCAACTTGCTTATCGGCGATTGACGTCCGTGCATACCAGTCGCGGGTGCCCCCATCAATGCCGTTTCTGTTCTTCAAGCCGGGTCGACGGTGTGAAGTGGCGAGCCCGGAGTCCCGAGAACGTTCTTGCGGAAATCGAACACCTGGTTCGCAACCTGGGATTCGGTGCCCTTGCCTTCGTTGATGATAATTTTGCCGGTTCTTCCAAGCGGGTTCATGAAATCTGTGACGGCATTCTCCAACGTGGTCTTGATGTCAAATGGTGGTGTTTCTGCCGGGTCGATACGATCGTCCGCCACCCCGACATGATCAGGCATATGGCGCAGGCCGGGGCGTATTCCGTTTTTACCGGCGTTGAGGCGGCGAGTTCCGAGGTTCTTAATTACATTCATAAAGGGATCGGGCCTGATCTTGCCCGTGAAGCGGTGGAGATTTTGAGAAGCAACGGAATAGAGATATGGGCAAGCTACATTCTCGGATCTCCGGAGGAAGATCGAAACGATATTCTTTCAACAATCCGGCTTGCCTGTGAGCTGGACACTGAGATCGCCCAGTTCACCCTGCTCACACCATATCCCGGAACAGAGCTGTTCGAAGACCTGAAAGACAGGATTTCCATAACAGACTGGAGTAAATATGACGCGGTGCATGCCGTTTTCCGGCACCCGTCAATCCCTCGACTGGAACTTCAGCGTCTGCTCCTGCGGGCATACGTTGCGTTTTACCTTCGCCACAGCAGATCAATCGCCGGGTTTTTCCGTTTTCTTTCAAGCCGGAAATACGGGGCGCAGATAGCCGGGGTGGCGCTGGAAAAGAGAAAAGAGTAGCCGCTCTCCGGTTTTCCTCCCGTTTCTCGTCTTTAAGGCTTACGTTTTCAATGTCGGGTCTGTCCCCTCCAACTCCAGGGAAACGGCTTTGCCGGTGAACGGGCAGATAAAATTCAACCCCATGGCGGTGACTTTCAGCCCCCCCGTATTTTTATTTCCCCTGCCATAGCGGGGATCTCCCATTACGGGATAGCCGATCATGTCAAAATGGCGGCGTATCTGATGGAGCCGTCCCGTTCCGATCGTTACGGTCAACGTCGTCGTATTCGTTGCTGGATTGAAGGTTTCCACGTGATAGTCCGTCAGCGCCTCTTTGCCGTCGAGTGGCAGCGTAATCGATCCGCCCATGCCGGTCATGTTCCCCGGAACTTCGATTTGATAACGTTTTTCGATTTTACCCTCCCGAAAGAGGCGTGATAATTTTGCCGCTGCGTCTCTCGTATGAGCGACAAGGATCAGCCCCACAGCTTCCCGGTCAAGGCGATGAACGGGATAGGCGGTTCGACGGGGGGTGAATTCTTTTTCTGCCTGCCGCAGAAGTGAACAGTGATCCCCGTACATCGTTCCCTGAGTCATCAGGCCGGGGGGCTTGTACCAGACACTGTAGCGTTTCTCGTCATTCAGGCAGACTGCCCGGGGCGGTTCGATCGAAAGAATTGTTTCGTCATAATACAGTTCGATACGGTCGCCCGGTGACAATTGTGCCGTGGCTTTACGCAGCCGTTCCGGTTTTCCGGTTCCCCTGCATCGCCAGACGGCTCCTTTGATCATGGCATTTTTGATCTTACTTTTCGAGATGCCGGTCCGGGCGGCCAGCAAGTCACAGGCCGTTGTCGGATCATCGGGTCCCACCGTTTCTTTTAGTGATATTATGTTCATTCTAGAATCGAGGCTTTCGTTTTTCCTTCTGAGCCCGAACGCCCTCGCGCGCCTCTTCACTCATGAAAATAGGCATGCCGATTTCCATTTCCTTTTTCATGGCATCCTCAAAGGAAAGTCCCCTTGTTTCCCGGCCACATCGCACTATGCCCCTGATGGACATCGGTCCGTTTCCGGCAATTATCTCTGCAAGCTCCATTGCAGTGTCCATCAGTTTGTCCCGTGGAACGACCCGGTTGAGAAAACCCCATTCATACAAAGTTGATGCTGGAAAGTTATTCCCCGTCAGGAGGATTTCCATGGCCCGGGTGCTGCCGATGTGCATCGGGAGGAAAACATTCGACCCGCCTACCGGCATGATGCCGAGAGTAGTTTCGCGCATCTGGAACAGTGCATCCTCCGAAGCGATACGGAGTTCGCATCCCATTGACATTTCGAAGCCGCCGGTCAGGCAGTAGCCGTGAATTGCTGCGATAACCGGCTTATCCAGATCACGGTACTTGAGCATAGCTCTTCCCACGGCGTCGTCCCGGGATATAAGCCATTTTTCTCCCTTTGTTTCAGGCTTTCTGGCAGCGGTAAGAACGGGAATTGCCGTATTGAGGTCCATGCCGGAACAGAAAATGTCGGAAAGTGCCGAATAGAGGATGATAGCGCGTACATTCTTGTCCTCGCGGCACTGCTCCCATATATTGAACAGATCGAGGAGCGCGTCGGGGCTCAGGGCATTTTTCGTTTCCGGAATGTTGAGCCCCACCCGCACGATATGACCTTGTTTAAAAAAGTCTACACCCATTATTACCCTCCTTTCGTTTTTACGTTTAGAGACAATGGAACCGTCAGCCATCCCGTCCTGTGTGCCACCTGTTCGATGCTGACGGCGCCGACAGTCTTACGATCCATCCCCAGGCTGTTTTTGGACCCTGTGAGAAACTGCCGTCACATTGAAGACGTGAAAGAGATTTGGCGCTTCTTCCTGCAGCCGCTTCCTTTCGGCCGATCGATGTTTCAGGATGCCTTTTGCCTTTTACATGAATTAAGCTCCCTCCGTACCACCCAGGCATGATTAATGGTGAATTACCTTTGAGTCGGTGATGTCAATGTTGTATGCCGTGGGCCGTCGTGTTTCATAGTGTGGTGAGCTTCCGTATTGAAGCCAATAATATGTGAGTCATCGGGGGAAAGCAAATGAAAAGACAAAATCATTCTTAATCAGGTGGTGTGGAGATAGGGTGTGCCGAAATTAGTGCGGGTTGTCCCAGGAGATGTTCATTATCGTGATGCCGAATGTTCAGCCGTATGCACGATCACATACGATCGGAAAGGGTAATGTGAGGAAATAATTGCCTCGCGATCCGAAACATCAACCGATCATTGGGGCAATGGGTGATATTTAACCGAAACGATTCGGTGATTCTTTTATTGCTGTGTGTTGTCCGATGGCGGCAATTTCCGAATATTGTCTTCTAAGGTGACGGCGATTTTTACAGGATGGAATACGATACGGCGGTGCGGGAAGAATACATTGTGACGACCAATATTTCTTTCTTCAAACCGATTATAAACATGTTGTGGTTTGAGATAAACTGAAATAGTTACTATTGTTGATTTTTCAAGTTGTAATGCATCGATGGCCTGCGCCAATCGCGTGTTGATGTCTGTTTGACCTTTCAGAGAAATTTTTGCAGCGATAAATGGTGTCGGGTGTGGCAATATATTATCGTAATCCAGATGTGGTTTCTGTCGCCTGCCTGTAAAGGTATAGGTGGTGTTCCATTTGAAGGTTGACGTTTCATCGATCAGTTCCATTGTTTCGAGAAGAGTGTTTCTGGTCTCGAGAAGAGTTCTTTTTGTAAACAGTTCTGACGGCTTGTAATGACTGAAGGTGGGCTTTCCCAACGCCACACAGAGATCCTCGACATCCTGATCATTCATGAAATCTCCGCTGAGCTTGTAATAGGCGCAAAAAACCGATACCTTGTCCAAAGTGATGGCGGCGGCGCCCATACTCGGCGTTACGAGCGCAATGACGCAAAAAAATGCGATAACGAGGAGAAAAATATGGAAACGTTCCTGCCGTGATCTCATGATGCTCCGTGTTGATTAAGGATGTATTGTACGGGATCGACAACCTGTCCCTGCACAACCACCACATAGTGAAGGTGGCGACTGGTTGACATGCCCGTGTTTCCCATCCTCCCAAGGTGTTGGCCCCGCTTTATCAAGTCCCCTTTCTTAACTCGGATCGTATCCAAGTGGCCGTAAATTGTTTTTATGCTTTCCGTATGTTGTATGACCAGGTACTTGCCGAGCCATTGGTCGTATCCTTTTGTGACGACCACCCCATCCGCTGGTGAAATGATTTTTGTTCCCTCGGGCCCGACAATGTCGATGCCTGAATGAAACTCCGTTTTTTCGGTGAAGGGATTTTTCCTCCATCCGAAATCGGAAGAGATTCTCGGATTTTTCAGATCCACCGGCATGATGCTCGGTGTGAACTTTCGCGCCTCTTCCTGTTTTATGATCAGGTGATTGAGTACCTCGTGATTTGTGTACAATCTTTTGAGGTTTTCCGGCAATGAAATTGAGTATGACGCCGGCAGGTTGAGTGATTCGAACTCAGTATTACTCCCGGTCGAACCGGGTGCGGTGCTTTCAATATCGATTTTTCCACCGCCGATCATGATTGGTTCAAGGGATTTATATTTTTCCAGGCCGAAGTAATGACGAAGCATGGCATCCTTTTCTTCCACGGCGGCCAAATTTTTTTCGACGTAGAGGAGTGCCGCGATCTTGTCATGCAGTTGTTCCTCGTGTTGACGCATTGTTGTCACTTTCTTATAGAGCATTATAACCCCTGTTTGAAGAATCGGGACAGCGATGATGCAGAACACGGCAATAAAGAAAAATACCTTCATAAGCCGAGGGTTTATGCGTATCGATCGTATCGTTCCGGTACCCTCGTTGGGAATCCATATGATGACGGTTTTGTCGGATTTCATCCGGTGCTCCCTTCTGCTATGGATAAAGATATGGTGTTTCCTGCATTCAACGAATCGCCCCCCCTCGCATCGGTATCACGCGGGTAGTTTCGGTACTTAATTAAGGATATATTGAGGTTACGGGCTGTTTATGCCTGTGAACGTTCTGTGCCGAGAATTGTATCATCATATTCTGCCATATCGCGATATGTTTCATGATATGAATCATGAAAACACAATCACCGTGTTGGAAGCGGATTATGGATCTTTTCATGTTCGATGGTCGATGTGAAAGCCGTTCCCGTTTTATGCCCCGGCAGCACGATGGTGTCTTCGGGGAGCGTGAAGAGTCGATCCGTTATTGATGAATGAAGCAACTCCCACGAACCGCCCGGCAGATCGGTTGAGCCGAACCCACCGACGAACAGCGTGTCACCGGTGATAACATATCCCGGCATATATATACACATTGATCCAGGGGAGTGTCCCGGCGTGTGGATGACCTTCAGCTTCAGCGATCCGAGTTCAACAGAATCTCCGTCGCGGACAAGAATATCCGCCGGAGGAGACGGTTTTGCCCGGAATATCCGCATGATGATGAACGGGTGCGATCTCATCATTTCCACGTCATTTTCGTGGATTATAATCCGGCCCCCTGTTTTTTCCTTCAACTCGGCATTGCCTGCAATGTGATCGACATGGCCGTGAGTGTTGACGATGTACTTTATGGTAAGATTGTTCCGTACCGCTTCGGCAATAAGAGCATCGACATTCGCCCCGGGGTCGACAATCAGGCATTCGCCGCTGTTTGTATCTCCGATGATATAGGCAAACACCATCATGTGACCGACCTGGATTTGCTTTAAGAACATCTGTCGCCTCCGTTATGGTCCTTTTGCTCAGGTTGTGTGATATGTCCCCGCCGGCAGAAATTCCGGTACGGCTTTCCCGTCCTTTCTGCTCTCCTTTTAAGGGTGTTTCCGTGACTCAATATCAGAATGACAGAGTGCGATTTTCATGTTGCTGTTCCAAAGTCCGGCGTCGTGGGAGCCCATGTCGTTTCCCCCTGTTCTCTCAGGATAAAAATGAAATGTGGCGCAGCCGGCTTTTTGATCTTTCGTTAGATGGCGCTATTGCTGGACGTTCTGCATGAAGT
>DSDU01000030.1 GCA_011056835.1 Deltaproteobacteria bacterium | reverse complement strand
TCTATTTTAAAAAAATGAGCAAAAAAGGGTTTGTTGTCGGTGGCCGGTCGAATATCAAAGACATACCCTGCATAGAGTTCTCCCTTCTTTCCATGGAGAAGCTTCTGGGCGGCTTCAAAGAAATAATTCCTGTTCATCTGATTGATAACATTTGTTTCGTCTTCTTTTATCCCCCAATGGTAACACCGATCAAATCCCCGGTCGCCGCAGAATTCTTTCACATCAGCTATTTCATGCTTGGTAAAATCACCGTTCTTCAGAAGTAATGTGGCGGCCTGCCAGCTTCTGATCATAATAAGGGATTTTGCTGCATCCCTCCCGCACGATTCGAGGGCATCAACGGCCATGGCCATCAGCTTGAGACTCTCCCGCGGCGGGCTTCTGACCCACAGCGTCAATGATATCATTCCGTTCTCATTGAGATGATCAATACAGGACTCAAGTGATTCCGTTGTCATGAGATAATTTTCATTCAGCGAGTAGACACCGGAAGACACCGTTTCCATAGACCCTGAAACGCTCATCTGAATCAGATCGAATTGTTGATCCGTCCGCTTCAGATACCCCCGGCCTTCTTCCGTTATAACCGTATAGTTTTCCGGATTGTAGATATCTCCACTGTAGTCGCGGTATTGATGCTGCAGCAAGCCAACGATTTCTTTATTCATCTCGACAACGGTGATCCTCCGTGCCTGATGGTATGATGCATTGAGAATTTCGGCTCCTCCCCCTGCACCGATGATGAGAACATGCGGGTTTTTCAAGAGTCGATAGGCAAGAGAGGCGGTTCGACATTCCATAAACTTCAGCATTTCAGGATCACCGCTGAATCCGGTGATCGCATCGACGGTATTACCGTTGAGAAACAACCCTTTTTGATCGGACAGTGAAAAAGGACATTGCAGACTGAGATCGGGCATATAATGATAGGCGGGGTTGTCAATAACGGTAAGTACGCCGAAGGAGCCGAATTTCTGGAATTCCGTTACGGAGCCACTCATTGTCTGAACACGGGCAAGATCTTTGTAGGGGTTCATCACAACAACACCATGGCTGCTCAGAAAAAGATAAACTGCAATCGTCAGGGTGAGAATGATCAGGGGAAGCACCCGTTGCCCCCTTGTTTTTACTGCACAGAAACAGGCGGCGATCATCATGATGGAGATCATCAGAATAATGCCTACCGGCGTGACATGCAAAACACTCGAAAGAACCACCAGCGACCCCAGACCCGAACCGATAAGATTCGCACTATACAGATCATGTATCTTCTCCGGAAACAGAACAAACCCCATACCGATACACACAGCCCCCAGAAAGAAGGGAAGAAAAAGTGACGCAATGAGAACTACGAGATTGAGTATCTCACCGGACTGCCACATGAGCAATAACGGGTTGAATGTGATTTTTCGGCTGATAAACAGATTTACCCAGAATAATCCGGTGATGACCGGGGGCAGACCGACAAAAACAAGTAATGCTTTTTTCTTCAGAATATTCTTGAAGAGAACAATGAATGTCCCGCTGGTCCCGAAGCCGAGCAGCGCAGTACTGATGACAAGATAAGCGAAATGATGCCAGTACTGGATGGAAAAAAGTCTCACGAGGATAATTTCATATGCAATGAGAGCTGCGGACATGAAGAAGACGGACCACCGAATTCCCCTGAAAGATGGGTAAGAATCCATGGATAATCAATGCCTTCCCGTTAAAGGGACAAAGATGACCGGCATCATGTTCCGTGTGGTAATCATCCCCTGATCATCTTTGAGGACCAGCACCAGACTCTGTGTCATAAAGGCTCCGCCGACAGGAATAATCATCCTGCCGCCGGGCTTCAATTGCTCCACCAGAGGCGGCGGGACATGACCCGCCGCTGCAGTTACTATAATGGCATCAAAGGGAGCATATTCCCGCCATCCATAATAACCGTCACCATGTTTCACATCCACATTATCATATCCCAATTGCTGGAGGCGCTTCCCCGCCGATTGAGCCAGTTCTTCCACTATTTCTACGGTATAAACTTTTTTCACGAGCACTGACAGAATTGCCGCCTGATAACCTGAACCTGTGCCGATTTCAAGTACCACGCTTTCTCGATCAAGATGCAGGACCTCGGTCATATAAGCAACAATATACGGCTGGGAGATTGTCTGCCCATGCCCGATGGGCAGCGGATTGTCGTTATACGCCCGGGATTTCATCTCTTCGGACACGAAGAAGTGTCGCGGAACTGATTCCATCGCACGAAGCACATCCTCGTTTGTGATGCCTCTTCGTTTAATCTGCTGTTCCACCATGGATTTTCTCATGATGGCAAACCTTCCTTCGTCAATCGACGCCGAACATACCGTATGTACATTAATGCATAACGCCATCAGCATCACTGCAACTATAACACCAACGGATAAGATCTCACAAATACGTTCCATCGCAGTCCGAAACCATGTTAGTATTAACAAAATGAAAACAAGTTATTACTGAGGGACCAATGCTTTTTGCCGTCGCCGCCGACATGGTCGTGGTCATCCACTTTATATGGATACTCTTTATTATAGGAGGATTTCCCTTCTTTCTCTACCTTAATTCAACGGCAGGGAGGATACTCCATCTCATCGCCTTGATCATTACGATAGGCATGCAGATTACCCACACCATATGTCCTCTCACTTATCTGGAAGCCTTTCTGAAATCCAAGGGCCATGGACAACATTCCGTGTATCCCGGATCATTCCTGATCGAGAAGCTTGAATCGCTGATTTACGTAGAGGATGTTACGCTCGGAATCATATCTCTGCTGACGGTTGCTTTTCTTTTCATCGTTTAGCTGTCTTTCCGATTCAGGCCGTTGCGGAAGAAATAGCAGCAGATGCGTCTTGCTTTTCTTTTCCGATTCCTCGCTGTTCTCGAACGACGGACAACGAACCACGATGTCCAAACCGCTGCTTCCCAATTACAATTCTTGTTTTTCGAATTTCCATTTTCACATGCATTCGAGCCGGGCCAACCATCCGAAAGAAAAAGCAGCCTTTGTCGGCAATGACTCCCCGGCAATCATGATATAAGAATTATCAAACATAAAATATTCCCCTTTATTTTAATGAGTATAGGAAAGCAGTCGGTGGGAGTCAAGGACGAATCACGCCACACCGCTCTCCAACAGTCCCTTGAAATTATCTCCCAAACAGGTTACGGTGATGGCTAGTGAGCCAGGGAGTTTCCATTTATGGCAAAAGGACTGAACGTATTCGCCGTTCCATATGCGATAACCGTTCTCGGCATATCTCACGTGATCACCCAGATCACGGTTATCCGTGAATTTATCAATGTCGCCTCGGGTAATGAAGCGGTTGTGGGCCTTCTATTCTCTCTGTGGCTCCTGATGACCGGAATCGGAGCATGGCTGGGGCGGTTTGCATCATCATATCGAATGCAGCACCTCTTTTTCAGGCTGTCTCTTTTCTTCGTCGCGTTTCTTCCGATTATTCACATTATCCTTATTCGCTTCTTGAGAGATTTTCTTTTCACGAGAGGCGAACTGCCCGGTCTGGGATCGCTCATTATGTGGGCGGCGGCGCTTCTCACGCCTTACTGCCTCATTACCGGGGGATTACTCACCATTGCATGCAGCATACTGCCGTCAGCCGGACCCGAGCGATTGTCCATCGGAAAGGTATATTTTTTCGATAACATCGGCGATATTCTCGGAGGTATCATCTTTACGTTCATCCTTATCCGTTTTTTCAACAACCTCACGATCCTCTATGTCCCGGCATTTCTCTGCCTTTCAGGGCTCTTTCTGATTGAACGCCGGAATACCGGAAGAAAATGGTGTCGTGCACCATGGACAATAGCGGGAACAATCTGTCTCATTTTCATGGTATTGGTTCCTCTTGAAAAAACATCGCTTCAATGGCTGTATCAGGGACAGACAATCGTCGATCATCGTGAATCACCCTATGGAAGAATCGTCGTTACGAAACACTATGACCAGATATCGTTTTTTGAAAACGGCGAGCACATCTTTTCCACCCCGAACATCTTTGCCAATGAAGAGCTTGTCCATTATGCTCTTCCTCAACGGGAGATAATCGAATCGGTCCTTCTTGTATCGGGGGGAGTCTCCGGCATAATCGGCGAAATTGAAAAATATGGCGTCCACCGCATCGATTATGTTGAGCTCGATCCTTCAATTATTACGGCTGCAACGGACCATCTGAAGATACGGTTTCCCCCGTCGGTTCATGTGCATGAGCAGGACGGCAGAACCTTTATAGAAAAGGCGACTCACCGTTATGACGCCCTCATTCTGGACCTTCCCGATCCGTCATCACTGCAGTTGAATCGATTCTACACTCTGGAGTTTTTCACGAAGGTCAAGTCAATCCTGTCCGACGGGGGTATCGTGTCATTCGCTGTAAGCGGCGCGGAAAATTTCATCAGCGACGACCAGGCCCGCTTTCTGTCAACACTTTACAATACGCTGAAACGGGTATTTGCCCATGTCCTGATTATTCCGGGGGACCGGAATATTTTTATTGTGTCCGACACCCCCCTGTCCGCCGACATTGCATCTCTTTTGACACACCGAGGTATAGCGACGGTGTACGTGAACAGAAACTTCCTTGAGGGCCGCCTTACGGACGAGCGATTATCGTTCGTCAATCGGCATCTACAGGCGGATGTTCCGGCTAATCATGATTTTCGCCCTACGGCATTTTATTATTCCATGCGTCTGTGGCTCTCCATGTTCCGCGAACATTTCAGACTTCCTCTTGGTGCCGCCGCCCTTTTCTTCATCGTCTACGCTGCATCTATCGGCACAATCAACAGAACGGTCCTAAGCACTGGATTTACCGCATCTTCAATGGAAGTTATTATTCTGCTGTGCTATCAGATCGTTCACGGCAGCGTATACACCGGGATCGGACTCATCATTGCAGCATTCATGCTCGGACTGGCCGCGGGAAGTTTCCTGTCGAATCAATTGATATCAGTTTCACGGCGGACACTGATCATCATCGAACTCGGTATCATTTTTTACCTGGTCACATACATGGCAATGCTTGGTGCGGCATCATCGATGCTTTCAATCACCGTCTTCAGCATCATGGCATTGTTAATAGGAATCTTAACGGGAGCGGAATTTCCCGTCGCCGGTCGGCTTGAATTCTCTTCACCGGGGAAAACAGCCGGTTCGCTCTATGCCGCCGACCTGCTGGGAGGAAGTGTGGGCGCCTTTACTGTAAGCCTGTATCTCATTCCCGCCGTTGGGATGTACATTACTTGTTTGCTGATGATTGCTCTCAAGCTCTTGATCATCGCCGGATTACTTGTTAGAATCAGATCCTGACATTTCGTTCCTGAATAAAAATTCATTTGTTTATCAGCCCCTTGGGGGTAAAACCATGACAATCGACACTGACGGCCAATACATCTGCTCCATGACCCGGCGGGAGTTCATACAGACCGGCATCGGAGCGTCTCTCGCCCTCACGCCGGTGGGTGCCCTTGCCGTCCCTCTTTTTTCTTCAAACAGAAACGAAAAGAAAATCACCCGAAACGACGCACCGGATACCCTCTGGAAATGGTCAAAAGAGGTTTATTTCACAGAAAAACTGAGTAACAACTATAGTAAATGCCTGACCTGTCCCAACGAATGTGTTCTGCCGCCGGACGCCCGCAGCCGCTGCCGTTCGCACGTCAATAAAGGAGGAACTATATATACCCTTGTGTACGGCAATCCCTGTGCAATTCACGTTGATCCTATTGAAAAAAAACCGCTGTATCATTTTCTCCCCACGTCACGAACCTTTTCCATCGCCACGACGGGGTGCAGTTTCAACTGCCTGAACTGCCAGAACTGGGAAATATCCCAGGCTCGACCGGAAGATGTGAAATTTTCTACTCTGTTTCCACGGGACGTGGTCGACCGTGCCATCGCCACGGCATGCACGTCAATCGCCTATACCTATTCGGAGGCAACGACGTTTTATGAGTACATGGCAGACACCTGCCGCATCGCCCGAGAAAGGCAGATCAAAAACGTCTGGGTAACCAACGGATACATCAACAAGCAGCCTCTCATCGAACTGTGCAGAACGCTGGATGCCGCAAATGTGGACATCAAGAGTTTTTCAGAAAAGACCTATTCCTGTCTGAATGCGGGACGTCTGCAGCCGGTTCTTGAAACATTGAAGATCCTCAAGGACAAAAATGTGTGGTTTGAAATGAACGCTCTGATTGTCCCGACCTATTCGGACAACATGGACATGATCCGGGAAATGTGCGGCTGGATTCTCACCCATCTCGGTCCTGATCACCCCCTGCACCTTTCCCGGTTTCACCCGCAGTATCGATTGACGTACCTCCCGCCGACACCAATCGCATTCCTCGAAAAAGCGCGGGAAACGGCTCTGAACATGGGACTCCATTATGTCTATGTGGGTAATATACCGCCGTCGGACTCAAGCCACACCTACTGCCCGTCGTGCAAAAAACGGATCATCAACCGCACGGGATATCGGATTGAAGACACCAGAATCAAAGACGGCGCCTGTGCATACTGCGGCCGGACAATCGCCGGTATCTGGAGTTGACAGGCCGATACCGAAATTAATGATCGCAACTTCTCCTCATCTGTATTACTATTCATCCTATTAAAATCATAAAAGGCACATTGTGAATAATCCTCTTTTGAGAAGAGACATACAGCTTATACCGACCACAATTGACGGAAAACAGGTGGTCATGATCATGGACCCGCTGAATCTCGCCGAAAGCGGAGTGGCCATGGATCGGGGAATTCTTCCACTGTTGCAGATGCTCGACGGAAATCACGATGCCCGAGATATCCAGATAATCTTGATGCGGCGTCAAGGGGGAACATTGATCCCTCTTTCCGAAATCGAGGCATTTATTCATAAGCTTGACGCGATATTTCTGCTTGAGAGCGATCACTTTCGTGAACGGGCAGCTGCCGTCTACGAGGAATTCAAGCGACAGCCGCATCGTACACTGTCTCATGCCGGACAGTGTTATGAAACTGATCCCGACGGACTCAGTCGTTTTATCGATAACATGGAAAATGAACTTTCACCGGATATACCGGACTACTCCGACACGACAATTACCGGACTTCTTGCCCCCCATATCGACATTTCCGTTGCAGGGAAGACATATATCGATCTCTATCGACGTTTACGGGGGAAAATGTACGACCTTGTTATTATTTTAGGTATCAATCATCAGTGGCAGGATGGTTTGTACTCCGTCTCCGAGAAAAATTTCATAACGCCTTTCGGCATGCTTGAAACCGACAGGGATTTCATCACAGAGCTGAATAAACGCGTACCTGCCGGGACACTCGCCACAAACGATTTCGGCCATCGACGGGAACATTCCATAGAATTCCAGACGGTATTCCTTCATTATTATCTTCGAAGTTCACCGCCACCGATTATTCCGATACTCTGCGGAGGGATTCATGAGTTCATCTTTCAGAAAAAAAGTATCTTCGACGATGAACGATTTCGTGCAATGGGAGAAGCTCTCCGAAGTCTGATCGACAAACGCCGCAAGCATGTGCTCTTTATTGCCGGCGTGGACCTTTCCCATATCGGCCTGAAGTTCGGACATCGGACACCGGCAGCCTCAATGCTGCAGGCGGCCCGGGCAAACGATCAAAAAATTATCGTCGCGCTCGAGGCGGGCAAGCCGGAACTCATCTTTCATAATGCCGTGGAAAACCAGGATCACTTTCAGGTATGCGGACTGCCGTCTATCCTGATTTTTTCATCCGTGCTGAACGATCATTCGGGAATGCTCCTGGCCCACAACACTTACGACGAGCAGGCGACACAGAGTGCCGTAACCTATGCTTCCATGATTTTTACGAAAGAATGTTCAACGTAATGGTTATCTTATTTCAACGAAGTTCCCATGCATGGCGTTGCCGATAGGTTGATATGACAAGCCGGAGATCACGGCGGGCTGAACCCCATCGGCACATCAGGTCACTTTTCCGCTGAACGGGCCTGCGATCGGAAATGCGAAATTGGGAGAAAACTCATTTTGGCTTGACCCGTTAATGCCTTTTCAGTATAGTTCCTATGTCTTATTATAGCTTATTCTCCGGTAATTACCTTTCAACCGAACAACTGACAAGCGGGAAGCCGGCCTACAT
Source organism: Deltaproteobacteria bacterium (assembly GCA_011056835.1). GTDB lineage: Bacteria > Desulfobacterota > Syntrophia > Syntrophales > UBA6807 > DSDU01. Next base: position 14,434 of record DSDU01000030.1, on the reverse strand, counting down.
ATAAATCGAAGATTATAATGGGAAATAACGAGGTTTATCAAGGAGAAGGCGATCCGGAACCGGGTGCAATGCTTTCTTCATTAACTGAGCGAGTTGTCGCACCCCCATGTTCGGGATGAAATGTATATATCTCTACACAACAATTCAATGGGCGAGGTTCTATGGACATTCGCCGCATCACCGCAAACGACTGAAGTGCAAAGAACAGAAAGGGGGTGAACCGGAACAATCAGCTAACAGTGTTTTTCTTTTTGGGAAGCCATAAAATTCTAAGAACCGTACCGAAGAGCACGACTTCGCAGAAGCTCCGAGGCACTGCGAGCGAACTGTAAGAAATGAGAAAGACTGATGTATATTTTGCGATGCCGACGATGAATCGAATCGCTTCATATGGATCATAGGCGAAGTCGTCGAAATCACAAATGACAAAAAGGAGGTTGGTATGAAGCGGTCATTATACGTACTTCTGGCAATCTGCCTGGCGTTATCTCTGGTTTTCTCCGGACAGGCGCTGGCACAAAAGAAAACATTCCTGACTCTCGGGTCGGGAAGTCCCGGAGGAGTCTATTATCCTCTCGGCGGCGGTATGGCGGTTATTATTGAGAAAGCCGTGGAAAACTTGCGATGTGCCGCCGAATCGACGGGAGCATCCGTTGAAAACAGCCGGCTTGTCGGTCTCAGAGAGACCGACATGGGGATGATCATGGGAAGCGTTGCCTATAAGGCAACAAAGGGGGAGGAACCCTTCGAAAAAAAATACGACCTTGTTGCGCTCTTCCAGATGTACTCGGCGCCTGAACACATTGTGACGACGAAACAATCGGGCATCAAATCAATTGCGGATCTCAAAGGGAAAAAGGTATCCATTGACGTTCCCGGCAGCGGATGTGCCACACAGGCACGGGCAATTCTCAGTGAATACGGATACGACCTTGAAAAAGATCTTACTCTGGCAAACCTCTCACAAACGGAATCTGTCCAGGCGCTGAAGGATGGCGTTGTTGATGCGTGTTTCTTCAATTTCGCCTATCCTGCGTCGGCCGTCATGGATCTGGCAGCCACACGAGACATCGTCATGGTTCCCCTGGATGAAGCCCTTGTTGCCAAACTGACAAAAAAATACCCCTATTATCTCAGGTTGGTCATTCCGGCAGGAACATACAGCAAGGTGGACTACGATGTGCTCTGTCTGGGCGACTCGAATGTCCTGGCAGCCCACAGGAACATGGATAAAAAAATTGCCTATCAAGTGACAAAGGCAATCTTCGAAAATGTTTCGACCGGACCATATGCATTGACGAACATTCACCCGATTGCTGCGCAGTTTACAACGGCGAACGCCGTTAACAGCCCCATACCGCTCCATCCCGGTGCAATGCAGTATTTCAAAGAAGTAAAGTAACATAACGATTACAGTCCGGCCGGGCGGCATGTCCGGCCGGACCTTTTATTGCCGATGACTCTGAAGAAACGGTACATAGTATTCGCACTCATCTACATACTCGTTCCGACGTGCTTCTGTGACTATTCATATTCGGCACCGCGAAACGGTAAACTCTTTTTACAGATCGTTAAACAACCGCAGGGCGTCATCCTTGCGGAATGTAACGTTGCCCCGGGAGAACATTTTTTTATTGATTATACCCATTCGTCCGACCATACTCCCATCCATGATGTCTTCCTGATCGACGAACAAGGTTGTATCGTTCTGATTGAAGAAACATACGAGTGGTATGGCTCGGGACTTGAGTTCCAATCAGGATCTGATTCGACGCTATCCTTTGAAGGTACAAAAACGCGGGTACTGCTGCATCGCAGTTTTCCCCATTTTTTACTCAGGGTGGGCAGAGTGGCCAACCACATCGTCACCTGTCGAGACCGGAAAATACCACTGAAAAATCTGACAGCAGGGGGCGATCTCGTGTTGATTCGAGTCGTTGAACGATGAACTGCGATGAAAGGGACGGGGTATATGAGAGAAACTGCTATGACGGACGAACCACGGCTCGATCGTCAGAAAATCGATGCCGAGACTGCGCAATCCGCCCGTGAAGTCCTGGAAAAATTTGAGCGGAAAAGAGACTATTCAGGAATCCCAGGCATTCTCATAGCCGTCATCGCAATAACAGCATCGTTGTATCACCTTCTGTATGCCTACTTTCATCCCTTTTTTGCTCTCGACCACAGGGCAATCCACTGGCTTTTTATGTCGATTCTCGTCTTCTCCCTCTACCCGTTTTCAAAAAAGTGGTCTCCTCGCAGGAGAATGTCCGCCTTCGACTGGCTCTTTCTTATCGGCTCCGCCGGGATCTGTCTCTGGATATTTACCTTTTCGACCCCCATACTGAATCGGGCGGGATCATTTCAACCCATCGACGTGACCATGGGGACAATTCTCGTATTGATTGTCCTCGAGGCGTCAAGACGATCGACGGGGCCGGCCGTTCCCCTGATCGCGCTTATTTTTATATGCTATGCCTTGTTCGGACCGTATCTACCGGACACTCTGGCTCATCGGGGCTACAGCATCAAGAGGATATCAACATATCTTGCCCTGTCGACTGACGGCATCTTCGGCGTCCCCATGGGCGTTTCGTCAAATTTTATACTTCTTTTCATCCTCTATGGAGCCCTGTTGAGAAAAACAGGTGCGGGCCAGTTTTTCACCGATGTCGCCTTTGCCATGACAGGCTGGACCCGTGGAGGACCGGCAAAGGCCGCCGTCGCATCCAGCACCTTTTTCGGCATGATTTCGGGAAGCTCCGTCGCCAACACGGTCACCACCGGATCGTTCACCATCCCCCTGATGAAACGCACGGGATATCCCGATCATTTTGCAGCAGGTGTCGAAGCCTCGGCATCCACCATGGGACAGATCATGCCCCCTATTATGGGTGCCGCCGCTTTCATCATGGCGGAATTCCTTGCAATGCCCTACTATAAAGTCTGTATCGCCGCAGCCATCCCGGCCTCACTGGCCTTTTTTTCCACATTCATGCAGGTTCATTTCAGGGCGGTATCCCTCGGATTGAGCGGGATCCCGCGGGCGGATCTACCGAAAATCGGCGCCGCCTTCGCTACAGGGTGGCACCACATCTTCTCGATCTTTCTTCTCGTCTATTTTCTCATGCGGAACTTTTCCCCCGAACGGGCCGTTTTCTGGGCCATAACCGCCACGATAGTTTCATCTTTCATTATGAGTTTGATCAGAAAAGAATCGCCCCGGGAATTTGGAAAGCTGATCCTTGAAGGCTTAAAAGAAGGGGCTATCGGAGCCGTTGAGGTCGCCGCAGCATGTGCCGCCGCGGGCATGATTATCGGATGCATTACCATGACGGGACTGGGGATACAGTTCTCATCACTTGTCGTCGACGCCTCGATGGGAAAACTCTATCTTGCTCTCCCTTTTACTATGATCGCGTGCATCTTTCTCGGAATGGGCGTTCCCACAACCGCCCAATATGTCATCATCTCATCGCTTGTCGCGCCGGCATTGGCACAAATGGGAGTCATCCCGATTGCAGCCCACCTGTTTATTCTCTACTTCGGAACAAGAGCGGATATTACACCGCCGGTTGCTCTTGCCGCCTATGCGGGCGCGGGAATCGCCCGGTCCGATCCCTGGAAAACAGGACTCAGCGCTTTCCAGCTCGGGATCGCCGGGTTCATCATTCCGTTCATGTTTGTGTATGCACCGGAATTATTAATTATCGGGAGCACTTTCAAGATCATCCTGGCATTCATCACCGCTTCCTTTGGAATCATATGTCTCGCCGCAGGAGTCCAGAAGTGTCTTCTTGTAAAGACCACGTGGTATGAAACCATTATTCTTCTCATCGTAGCCCTTCTCATGATAAAACCGGGCATTGTCACTGATGTGACTGGATTCAGCTTGTTTGCCGTCGTTTTCATACTTCAATGGTTCAAAAAAAAACAAGTTATTGAAGCAGCGTGACCATTCACAGACAAGGAGGTTACATTGTGGAAAGATCATTAGACAGGGTTTTCAACCCGCAATCAATCGCTGTCATCGGAGCTTCCGAAGTCCCGGGCAAGGCCGCCGAGCGAAGGACAAGAAGCCTTATTCAGGGAGGGTATGCGGGAGACATCTTTCTGATTAACCCCAAAAGATCCGAGATCTTCGGGCGGAAGGCTTATCCAACGATAACCGATATCGGTAAGAACGTCGACCTCGTTATGATTGTAGTGGCACCCAAATTCGTCACCTCCGCCGTTGCCGACAGCGTAAAAATGGGAGCCAAGGGCATAATTGTTATCACTGCAGGACTGGGAGAGACAGGTGAAGAAGGGAAGAAAATCGAAGCGGAAATCCTGAATGAAGCTGCAAAGACAGGTGCCTGCATCGTTGGCCCCAACTGCAGTGGAATGTTCAACGCCTCGTCAAATATCAATATGTTAGGCATCCCCACCATCAACAAAGGTTCGATATCAATTCTTGCACAGAGCGGTAACGTCATCGATTCTCTGACACACTTTGCAAGAATAAAAGGCGGTGGTTTCAATAAAATCATCAACGTGGGCAATGCAATCGGGGTCCAATTGCATGAGTACATCGATTATCTGAAAGATGATCCCGACACGAAGGCCATTATGGCTTATCTCGAAGGAATCAGAGGAGGAAACGAACTGGTCAGCGTCGTCAGAGAAACCGTCAAGAAAAAGCCGATTATAGCGCTGAAAGTCGGAAGATCGAGAGCGGGGATGAGGGCCGCAGCTTCCCATACCGGGTCACTGGCAGGAGATGACATAATTCTGGATGCCGCATTCAGACAGGCCGGTATCGTCAGAGTCTCCAACGCGGACGAGCTTTATGATATGGCACATATCTTCGCCACCTGCCCGATCCCGAGGGGTAACGGATTGGCCATACTGTCTGAGGGTGGTGGCGACAACTCTATTGCCGCGGATAACGCCGAAAAATTCGGCATGGAAGTTCCCATTCTCAGCAGGGAAACACAGGAAAAAATAAAGCCGTTTCTCCTTGAAGGCATGCCGGCCCACAATCCCATCGATTACGGCGGAACAGCAGAAGAAAATCCCCACATGATCACCGAGTGTGTCAAGGTGTGCATGCAAGATGATCGGGTTGACGGCATTCTGATCACCGGATTCTTCGGGGGATTCTACGATATTATCTCACCGCATATTGCCGAACTGGAGGAACAGACGTCGCGAGAACTTGTGGATCTTGTACATGAGTATAAAAAACCTCTTATTGTCAACACCAGCTACGCACGAGATCCCATAAAATCTCTCGATATTTTAAAAGAAGGAGGCATTCCCGTCATCGAATCCTCCGAGAGGGCTGCACAGGCGATGAGTGCTTTGATGCACTTTGCAATGAAGCAGCAAAAAATCAGAACGATGACCATTGCGGACAAAGAATCCAGGGAACACCCTGCCATAAAAAAACTTTTCGACACGGTCAAAAATGCGGGAAGAGCCAATCTGCTAGAAACGGAGTCAAGAGAACTCCTGCAGCAATATGAAATATCCCTGCCGGATGCGGCACTTGCAGCAACCACCCAAGATGCGGTGACGGTAGCTAACAGAATGGGATACCCACTGGCAATGAAGATCGTCAGCCCCGATATTATTCATAAATCAGATGCGGGCGGCATCACACTCGGTTTGAAAGGCGAAGAAGAAATAAAAACAGCCTTCGAAGAAATCGTTCATAATGTTGAGAAAATAACGACACGAGAAAGGATCGTGGGAACCCTCATTTCCCCTATGGCTGCTCCGGGACAGGAATGTATCATCGGGATGATTCGCGATGCACAGTTCGGTCCCGTGATCATGTTCGGTCTGGGCGGTATCTTTGTCGAAGTCCTGAAAGATGTTTCCTTTCGGGTTGCTCCTCTGGCCGATGAGGATATTGACGACATGATTCAGGAGATAAAAGGGTATAAGATCCTGACAGGAATACGAGGGAAAAAACCGAAAGACATCAAAGCCATCAAAGACATTCTGGCAAAGCTCTCCGCCATTGTCATTGACAACCCCGAAATTAAGGAAGTTGATTTGAACCCGATCATTGTCCATGAAAGAGGTGCATCAATTGTAGATTCGAGGATTCTTATTGATTGAATCACTTCCGTTTCATACATAAGGAGGGAACACATGGATTTTGAATGCATTATTTATGAGAAAGGTGAGGGAATTGCCACAATCAAGCTAAACAGGCCCAAGGTTCTCAATGCCATGAACAAACAGACATGGCTAGATCTTCAGGTCGCCCTGGATGATGTGAAAAATGATCCCGGTACCAAAGTCATGATCATCACAGGAGAAGGAAGGGCTTTCTCAACGGGAGCGGATCTCAAGGATTCAAAGGATAGAACCATCGAAGAATACAGAAATTACCTGGTCGAACTCCAGGAAACATCGAGGAAAATAATCAGATTTGAAAAACCGATTATCGCAGCGATCAACGGTTATGCACTCGGCTCAGGCTACGAACTGGCTCTGGCCTGTGATATCCGTATAGCAGCGGAGGAAGCACGGATCGGCTCCCCTGAGGCGAGGGTTACTTCATCCGTGACGGGAGGTGCTATGAGGCTCGTCCAGGATCTGATCGGCCCGGGAAAGGCCAGGGAGCTTCTCTTCACGGCGGAATATATCGACGGTAAAGAGGCCGAACGTATCGGCCTCGTTAATAAAGCCGTTCCCCTTGACCGGTTGATGGAAGAAGTGATAAAGATGGCACAGAAAATCGCAGAGAATTCTTCCTTTTCCATCAAGATGATTAAACGGGGCCTCATCATGGCACGGGGTGAAGTCAGCCTGGAGGCACTCATGGATTATGAGATCGAAGCATGCCTGGCCTGTGTATCAACGAAAGAACGGCAGGAATCACTCAAAGACTTCGAAGAAAGAAAAAAACAATAAAATACTATGCAGGCAGCTCAGGCTGACGTGGGAATGGTTACCGGCTTATTTTTTCTATTTTTTCATATACGGCGGACGTCACCTTTACATATTCTCAAAAACAAAGAATACAATTGATCGGAGAGCACAGGAAATCAAGCCGTAATGCGGCAGGGTCATTGTGACCGGGTTTCGCTTATTTGTTCTCGTTTATATACTTCAATAGCTCAGAAGAAAGTACTCCCCATGGGGCATCCACGCCGATATGGGGGCAAAGGAAGCATCTCCATGAAAAATAAAGTGAATTCGGATCATGTATTTTATCGAAATCCCACCAAGTATTATCCCACGGCACAATGGGGCAAAGGTATTTACATCTACGACAACGATGGCAAACGATATATCGATGGATCCGGCGGTGCCGTTGTCGTTTCCATCGGGCACGGGGTCCCTGAAATACAGCAAGCACTGTCCTCACAGGCGGGGCTGATATCGTTCACCCACGGCTCTCAATTTACAACGGAAGCGGCAATAAGACTGGCTGAACGCCTTGTCGGCATTGCACCTTCCGGCCTGGATCGTGTTTATTATCTCTCAGGGGGATCGGAAGCCGTTGAAACAGCAGTCAAGATGGCCCGCCAGTATCAGGTCGACCGAGGGGTACCATCGAAATTCAAGGTCATCTCGCGGTGGACCAGCTATCACGGCAACACCCTCGGTGCCCTTGCATTGAGCGGTCATACTGGTCGCCGGCGATATTATCAGCCGCTGATACAGCACACCCCCCACATTGCCCCGGCATATTGCTATCGCTGTCCTTTTAATCAACAACCCGATTCGTGTAACCTGGAATGTGCCGACGATCTGGAAAAGGCGATTCTCTATGAAGGTCCCGACTCGGTTTCCGCCTTTTTGGTGGAACCGATTGTCGGTGCCACCGCGGGGGCTCTTGTGCCCAAAGAAGGATATTTCCAGCGAATACGGGAAATCTGTGACAAATACGATATTCTGCTTATAGTTGACGAAGTCATGACGGGTATCGGCCGAACGGGAAAATATTTCTGCGTCGAACACTGGGATGTCGTTCCGGACATGATCGTATGCGCCAAGGGACTTGCCAGCGGATATACCCCTATCTACTGCGTCATAACGAAAGACAAAATCCGTAAAGCCATCATGAACGGCAACGGAGCATTTGTGCATGGACATACTTACAGCCAGAATCCTCTGTCCTGCGCCGTCGCCCTTGCCGTTCTGGACTACATCGAGAAGCACGATCTCGTCAGGCGAAGCGCCGTGATGGGAGAATATTTCGTGAACAAGCTTCAGGGCCTGCTGAAGCACTCCATCGTGGGAGATGTGCGCGGTCTGGGACTGTTTGCGGGAGTTGAACTGGTAAAGCAGAAGAAAACAAAGGAACCGTTTGATCCGAAACAGAAAATCAACGTTCTCATCGGCAACAGGGCCTTTGAAAAAGGTCTTATCTGCTATCCGGGGAACGGTGGAGCCGACGGGGTTCGCGGTGACCATATTCTGCTGGCGCCACCTTTCATTATTACAGAGGAACAGGCGGACATGATTGTTACGATTCTCGACGAATCAATCGGTGAAATTACACAGGAACATAACCTGCAACCATCGGATCAGCGCGGACATTAACATTACACTCAGCGGAGAAAAACGATATGGAAAAAGTCATTATAACAGCGGCTATTACCGGCAGTCGAATGCAACGGGATGTCGCACCGTACATACCGATCACGCCCGAAGAAATCGCCCGGTCGGCGATCGAAAGCTGGGAGGCGGGAGCTGCAGCCGTTCATATCCATGTCCGTGATCCCGAAACGCTCATGGGATCTCAGGACATAAACCTCTTTCGGCGCGTGGTCGAAACGCTTCGGGCCAAAACAGATGTGGTTATATGCCTCACAACGAGCGGCGTGCCCGGGTTGAATCTCCCCACGGAAGAGCGACTGGCCCCTCTTTCCCTGAAGCCGGAGCTGGCATCCTTCGATGCGGGCTCGATCAACCTTGGTGGGAAACCCTTCATTAACACCGACGAATTCCTTGATGAAGCTGCACAGATGATGAAAGAGGCCGGAGTGAAGCCGGAAATCGAGGTATTTGATCTCGGAATGATCACAACGGCCCTGAGAATGAGAAATGAAGGCAAACTTGATGATCCTCTTCACTTTCAGTTCGTTCTGGGAACGCCGGCAGGAGCCCCGGCCACACCGAAGTCGCTGCTCCATTTCTACGACCATATCCCGAGTAACGCTACGTGGTCTACCATCGGAATCGGGAGACGACAGTTCGACATGGCAATGATGGCGATTATCATGGGGGGACATATCAGAGTCGGTATGGAAGATAATATTCATCTCAGCCGCGGGGTCCTGGCAAAGACCAATGCCGAGCTGGTGGAAAAAGCTGTGGGCATGTGCCGGGCATACGGTCGGGAAATCGCAACGCCTGAGGAGGTTCGCAAAATCCTGGGATTACGCGGACAGCCATAAATCAGAGTAACAAAACCCGAATTTCAGAAGAAGAAACGTAATCATATAATGATATACCGACGAGAACGGACAATCTGAACCATGAGCGGAGATCAACCCAAGGTCGGCATGACGCTCTTCCTCCTTACTTTCTTCCTGATATACGGAGGATTGCATGTCTATATCTTCGTAAAGATCAAAAACGCCCTCCCGCTGGGAATGCTCGCCAGGCTGTTTCTTATGACATTCATGATAGTCATGGTGTTTGCACCCCTGTCGATTCGCATGCTTGAGCGAATCAATTACGAAGAACCCGCCCGCATATTGTCGTATGTAGGATACACCTGGACCGGCATCGCTTTTCTGTTTTTCTCTATTGCCCTCGTCCTTGATATTTATCGTCTGTCATTGAATATAGGCGGCGCAATGTTCTCCCACGACCTTTCCTCGGTCACCCCATCGGCCATGCACCTCTTTCTCATACCAATGATCTGCTCCGCCGCATTCTCCACCTATGGCTTCTTCGAAGCCCGAAGTATTCGCACCGAGCGGTTGAAGATAGAGACACCGAAACTGCCACAAGAAGTCGGTACATTAAAAATCGTGCAGATCTCAGATGTTCATCTCGGACTCGTTGTCCGTGAAGATCGTCTCGGCAAAATTCTCAACGTGGTGAAGCGTGAACAGCCGGACATCTTCGTTTCGACAGGCGATCTTGTTGACGGACAGATCTGCCGGCTTGACGGCATCCTCAAGATGCTGGACGACGTGAAAGCGCCTTACGGCAAATTCGCCGTCACAGGAAACCACGAATTTTATGCCGGGTTGAAGCAGGCCCTCGAATGCACAATAAAATCCGGATTTACCACCCTGAGGGGGGAAACGGTAACGATACCCGGCCTGATAACGCTCGCGGGCGTCGATGATCCGGCTGTTCGAATATACCAAACCAAGAACCCTGTTTCTGACACGGCAGTGCTTTCACAGGCACCGTCCGATACGTTCACCGTTTTACTCAAACACCAACCCATCGTTGACAAAGAATCGCTCGGTCTCTTCGACCTCCAGCTCTCCGGACATACCCATCGAGGGCAGATTTTCCCCTTCGGCTTGATAACGCGTCTTCGATATCAATATAATGCGGGTTATTACCGGTTGGAAAACGGATCCCATCTCTATGTCAGCAGAGGATCGGGAACGTGGGGACCGCCAATACGTTTTCTCTCACCACCGGAGGTGACGGTTATTGAATTGGTACATGCCGATGCCATAAAATGACAGCGACAAACCGTTGAAAAAGTCCCAAGGTGAGGCTGTTCAAAAATGTCCAGATGCAAGGCACCCGAAATTCTGAGGAATGAGTCGTACTTATGGGTGCGTCGCAGTGACGAAGAATGAGGGTAACGCAGCAGATGGACGTTTTTCAACAGCCTCCTGACTGCTGACAGCTAAGTGCTGAAAGCTCCTGTCACTCCTTCATCCCATACTTTTTCAACTTATAACGAAGCATCCGCTCACTGATTCCCAGGATTTCGGCCGCTCTCGACTGGTTGTGTCCCGCCTCTTCCATGGCTTCTTCAATGAAACCCTGTTCCAGAGATTCCATGGATTCCCGCAATGATGCTTTTCTCAACGTAGTGTCGTACCTCCGCGATGGAAGATCTTTAAATGGAAGATCCCTAACGGATATAACCGAGTCACGGGAAATGACCACCGCCCTCTCCATAATATTCTCCAACTCCCTCACATTGCCGGGGTAATCATACTTCAACAGCAGATCCATGGCCTCGGAGCTGAGACCGCTGATGGTTTTCCCGTTTTCTACGGAAAATCGTTTGATGAAATGGTCTATTAATATGGGAATATCGTCCTTTCGCTCCCGAAGCGGCGGAACATTCATGACGACCACATTGAGGCGATAATAGAGATCTTCCCGGAATGCGCCTTCCCGGACATCATGTTCCAGATCGCGATTGGTGGCACTTATAATACGGACATCCGAACGGAGCGTCAGGTTGCCACCCAGACGCTGAAATTCCCGTTCCTGAAGAAATCTGAGAAGTTTAACCTGGACGGATGGTGACAATTCACCGATTTCATCGAGAAAGAGCGTCCCGCCGTCCGCCTCTTCAAACCGGCCGATCCTCCGCGTCGCGGCCCCGGTAAATGCCCCTCTCTCATGTCCGAACAATTCACTCTCCAGTAATGTCTCCGGCAAAGCGCCGCAATTTACGACAATCATGGATTGTTCCGAACGGGGGCTTGTCGTGTGAATCAACCTGGCGAAAAGTTCCTTGCCGGTGCCGGTTTCGCCCTGGAGCAGAACCGTGGCACGACTGGAGGCCACTCTGGCCACCATGTTGATAAGAGCTTCTATTTTCCGATTCTTATAGACGATCTGATCTGTTTTAATTCCTTTCTTCCATAATTTCTCTCGGAGAATCTGATTTTCCCTGATGAGGGTTCGACGCTCGGAAATCCTGTTAATCAGAATACTCAGTTCATCCAGTTCAATCGGCTTGGTAATATAATCCACTGCTCCGCTCTTCATCGCATCGACGGCAGTCTCGATTGTTCCATAGGCTGTCATCATGATGACATCAATCTGGGGATTGATCTCCTTAACCTTCTTCAATACCTCAAGGCCATCCATCCCCGGCATCTTATAATCGAGCAGGAGAAGATCGACCTGACCGGATAAAACTTTTTCCACGGCCACGGAACCATCTTCGGCTTCCTCGACGACATGTCCTTCCGCTGCAAGAAAATCCTGCAGCATTTCGCGTTGTGTCTGTCCGTCTTCAACGACAAGAATGTTAAGCGGTTCCATTGTTTCCGGTCCCGGTATCCCTTTATGTATTTTCCATTGGAAGTATTACTTCAAATGTCGAACCTTTTCCAATGTCACTTTCCACTCGGATTTCCCCTCGATGACCGCGGACAATCTCATGGGCCAAGGCTAAACCGAGCCCCAAGCCCTTTTCCTTCGTTGTGTACTCAGGATTGAAAATACGATGTACCTCTTCTTTCGTCAAACCCGATCCCGTATCCGTTACCTTGATGCGAATTGTATTGTCATGCGACTGTTCGGCAGAAACGGTAATCGTTCCTTCATCCGAAATGGATTCCATGGCATTCTTCATAATATTGTAAAGGGCCTGTTTCATTTTATCGACGTCCATTGGAACGCTGACATTATTGTCGGCGAAAGTCGTCATTATCGATATACCTTTTAATTCAGCCTCTTCACGAATCAGATTTGTCAGCTTCAGCAACACTTCGGTTATGGAATGATTATGAAACTCAAGACGCCGGCTTTTTGAGAAGGTCAGAAACTCCTCTATAATCTCATTCAAGCGCCGTATCTCATCGCGAATAACCCCGGTAATTCGACGAAACGACGCTTCCTTTGTCTTGTCCTGGGGAATATACTCTTTCTGTACCCGCTGTGTGGCGATGCTGATCGCATTAAGGGGATTACGGATTTCATGAGCCACACCGGCAGCAAGCTGTCCCAGCGCAGAAAGTCGCTCCGCCTGCTGCAACTTTCTCCCCATTTCTTCCATACGGGCAAGGTGACTGTTCTGATTCCGGTACAGGAACCACATCGACATGACGCCGATGATGACAATCAGCGCCGTGGAAACAAAAACCGCATATTTATTTTCTTTCAGAATGGCATCGGTCCTGTCACGGACAAGCCCGATACGAATCAGTCCGACAATTTTGTCATCAAGACGCACTGGTGCCAGTATTTCGAGGATGTTGTCATTCTCGGCGTTGATTTTTCGGCTTGCCGCCTTCAAAGTACCCGCGAGGATATTTTGGATGTGAATGTCCTCCCGGTCGGAAGCTTTCACCACCGTACCTGATTGACTGAGAACCCTCTGATACCGATCCGTCACGACAAGATAGGCCAGTCCTTCCCCCCAGCCGACTTCCTCAATGGCCTTCTTGATTGCAATCTTCGTGCTCCAATGCCGTAATCCCCTGTCATCGAGTGCGACAACAATCGTTCCGCTTCCGTCCTTTCGACGAAGTGCGATATAACCGACTTCATCAGGTTTACCCAATCGATTGAAAAGGTCAATGATTATCTCTTCATGGCGGGACGTAACGGCCGGTGCCCGGTGGCTGGTGGACTTGGGAAATTCTCTGCTTTGAAAAATGACGGTGCCCTCTTTATCGAGTACTGCGATAAGCCACAGGCTTTCCCGCTCGGCGATTCCCCTCAATTCGCCATCGCTGAGGTCTTCCGTCTTCCAGCTACTGTCGACTTCACGAGCTAATTCAACCAAACCTCGTATCAGTGTGTCCTGAGGGGAAAAGGCGGCATCAGTAAGCGGAACAAATGTTTCTTTTCCTTTTTCACGGCGAAGTGAATGATACAGATAGTCAAGATTTTCCTCAGCCACCTTTTCGATGGTTCCGACAATATCAAGCCCCCTTGTTTCCATAAACCCGACGAGGGCATTATCAAGTCTTCCCAGATAAAGTATCCCCAGGCTGAGTACAAGCGCGACAAAGATAACAATGACAATGACAGCTGCAAGAGGTTGGAGGAAGCGTCGTTTGTTTTCAGGGGATGCGGATTGCCACACTCCTTCTTTTTCATGCCCCATTGCTATTGTCTCCGTCCTCTTTTGGCAGGAGGATTTTCAAGGGTATACCAGGTTCTGATCTGTTCGGGAGTCAGCACTTTTCTAATATCCAGTTGATAATAAATCATCATTTTTTGAATCTGCACATTAATAACCTGTATGTCATGAGCAATGGAAAGAATGTTTTCTTCGCTCGCATTCGGATCCCGCAGGAGGCTTTTAAGCTCGATCTGTTTAACCGTCATCTGACTTCTGAGTTCAAGCATCTGATCCCCATAGTTGGCTCCGATCTCTTCTATTTTCTTGTTCTGATCCTCCGACAGCGTCATCGCAGACAGGGGTATGCCTTCCTTGTTATCGAATCTAGTGTTATCTTTATTTTCACCGGCGAGTTGTTCCTGTGCAGACAGGTTGACCGAAAAACAAAAAAGGGCAACTATCATAATA
>DSDU01000155.1 GCA_011056835.1 Deltaproteobacteria bacterium | reverse complement strand
TCCACGTGCACGGTTTTTGGCCCCCGGTGTTCATTTTCCGGGCACCAATTGACCCGTAATATACACGTAACTAATTACTATATCAATGTGTTTTACTTTTTCAGGAGGCTCTAATTATCTGAAATAAATATAACTATTGCTGTTATACCTCCACAACTATATCCCCGGTTGGCATTTTTCCGGATCGTCTCCTCCTTTCCGGTCTTCACTGATGTCAATCTTCATCCGTAAAACGATGATTCCGTTGATTATGACCAGTGCGGCCATGCCCCAATAGGCTAGCGATGTCATAAAGTCCATGTGATTACCTCCCGTTCTGTTGTTCTCTCGCCTCTAACCAGTTGCCTGCTGTGTCGAAAACGACAGGCCCTGCATCGGCATCGAGTCGCACATAGCACGAATCATTTTGACGGGCAAGAGGTTATATTGCAACAACATTGCATTTTTGCAACACTTTTGGAAGATGGTAATTTACGACGGATAATCCTGCGCAGGGAAGGTGAAATGAAGCCTTTCGATACGCAAATGATTGCGTGCATTTTCAATTATACGGTTTTGTTAATGATCCCTTCGGTTTTGAGTTTCTCTATCTCTTCATCGGAGTATGACAGGAGTGTCCGCAATACTTCTTCAGAATGCTCGCCCAGCAGGGGCGCCGGTGCGTACACTTCTCCCGGAGTCTCGGACAGGTGAATCGGAGAACCGGCTATTTTCATTTTTCCGACACGAGGCTGTTCAATATCAACCAGCATTTTTCGGTAAGAAATATGAGGATCTTCACAGATATCCTTCATCGTATTTATCGGTGAATAGGGGAGTCCCGCCGCTTCGAAAAGGGCGGACCATTCCTTTGATGTTTTCTTTTTCAACTCTTCCGCCAGTATGGGGATTAAAAAATTCTTATTATTTGTTCTCAGGGGGTTCGTTGCAAATCGTGGATCCTTAATCAGGTCTTTCCGTTCAAGGACGGCGCAGAATGTAGCCCATAAACCGTCGTTTCCGATGGGGGTGATAATCCAAGAGTCCTTCGTTTCAAAACCCTGGAACGGTGTTATGGAAGGATGGGCGCTTCCCAGAGGGCCGGGAATGGTTCCCTCAATGGTATACCGGGCTACCGCATTTTCCAGAACGCAGAACAGGCCGTCAACCATGGCTCCATCGTGATGCTGTCCTCTTCCCGTTTTTTCACGATTAAAAAGAGCTGCGAGGATGCCGATGACAGCTTGATGTCCGGCGAATATGTCTCCCACTGAAGAGCCTACTCTGCAGGGAGGACCGCCTTCGGGACCGGTAATGCTCATAATACCGCTATAGCCCTGTGCTACCATATCGTAGGCAGGACGGCTGTCGTATCCCGGAAGTGTGTTCTGTCCGAACCCGGAAATAGATGCATAAATCATACGTGGGTTGATTCTTTGAATTTCTTCCCAGCTGAACCCGAGTTTTCTCATGGTAGTCGGCCTGAAATTTTCAACGAGAACGTCGGATATTTTAATAAGCTCACGAAGAATTTCTTTACCCTTTGCGCGCTTTAGGTTTAATACCATACTCTTCTTGTTGCGGTTGAGGCTTATGAAATATCCGCTTTGGTTCTTATCGTGTTCACCGACAAAAGGACCGAATTCTCTCGAATCGTCTCCATGGGGTGGTTCGATGTGAATAACTTCCGCTCCGAGATCTGCTAGGAACATCGTACAGGTTGGTGCCGCCAAAACATGGCTCAGGTCGACGACTCTGATTCCTTCCAAAGCCCTTTTCATCGTCATTTCCTCCATTCCTAAGGTTTGTTTGACTGATCCTCATGCTCAATGAATAGCTTCGATGGGCAACCGAGCGCTTTCTTAATACACCATTCGATATCTTGTCAAATTTTTTCAGGACATCGAAAATTACTATCCGCTGCGTTTTCCCTCATTCCAATCCCTATTGTGAGCAATTCAATGGTGGTTCTTTTTCAACAGCTTCTTTACGGTCGAATTAAATGAAACATAGATGTAAGGCAATGGAGGTCTTGTTTTTTGTCAGTGCAGCAGTTGAATGAACTGAAACCGCTCCGTGCGCCCGTGAAGGGTTGTGTTTTTATCTTTTTCATTCTACAGTGCTGACTGATCTAAAAGCATACTGGGCTTACATCCTGTCATCAGGAGTGTCAAAGAATGAATTTCTCAGAGCTGTTAAGGATGAGACGGGCCGTCAGAGACTTCCTCGATGACGATGTTCCGATATCGGTAATCAGGGAAATAATTAAAGACAGCTGTCTCGCTCCAAGCGCGGCGAACATGCAGCCGTGGCAGTTTGTCGTTGTCACCGGACGGGACCGGCTTAAGAGATTGTCGGATGAAAGCAAGGCGAACTTACTTGAAGACTTGGAAAAGAATCCCAACTCGTTGCTGAGAAACTATGAAGCGATTTTACGGAATCCTTCATACAATGTTTTTTATAATGCGCCCTGCCTCGTTTATATCGGCGGTTCGCCGATGGTAAGATCACTGAATCTCGATTGTGCCCTGGCGGCCTGCTACTTTATGTTTTCAGCTGTCGCCCGGGGTCTCGGGACATGCTGGGTTGCCCTGGGATCGAAGATCCGAAACCCCGGGCTTTTGAAGATGCTGAAGATTCCCGACGACTATCAATTTGTTGCCCCGATAATTCTCGGTTATCCCCGTGTCATCCCGCCGGTACCGGATCGTGCCGGACCGAGGATACTGAGTATTATTGAATAAGATACGGCGAGGTTCCGCATCCGTTTGAACGTTCCATGAGTGAGGGTTCGGGAATATCTTCTTGGCCATCATACGGTGCGGCTGATAATGGGAATTCCTTGGTTACAGCGGCATTGATGACCTGACGTGCGGAAAGGACGGTTGGAAATTCTTATTCACCGAGAGAATCCACAAGATCTCTTACGGCCGGCCGAATGTAGATGTGACTGAGATCGAAGCGCTTCAGGGCTGATGCCAGCAGTCTGATTTTTTCTCCTGTTGATGCCTTCGAATTGATAATCAAAATATACCTGCCCTGTAGTTGACAGAGTCCCCCCGTGTGGATGAAGTCTTCCTTTTTTACTGTTTCATAGCGTATCTTTATATCGAGTTTCTGTGCCACCTCTTCAAGAAGACTGAGACTTGTATTCTTATCCATTTACGAAATCCTTTCCGTGATTTCATAATGCGACAGTTGGTAAAATTATATCACAACCATATGGCCCCATTCATCTTTCTTTACACGGAACGATTAACCATTGAAGCCATGATGGCTGTTGTCGTCTTGTGTTTCCGGGTACATTTAGTTTATAAACATATACTGGGAGTGTTCGGGGACGAGGGTGATTCAGTATTTCAGGCTGAACCGGCGAATCGAATCGCAAGGGACCGGTGCACAAGTATCGCTGTCAGGCTGATATACGAATGACGAATCATTTAAATGTCTGTCCGCAGCAGAACAATTGAGGTGAAGTCATGGACTGCAAAAAAGAAAGAAATCTCGAATTATGCGCCTGTACCTATGATCCCTGTTCTCGAAAGGGGTATGTTGCGACTGCCTCAGGTATTATTTGAGAATGCGGCAACTTCCCGGCTGTTTTTTCCCGAAGAATGTTGAAAAAACTTACGATCGGACTTTTGAACGATTTGCCTGTCTCGTTACCGACAAAAAGGTATAAAGAGGCTGTTGCACAAATTCATTTTCACGTGGCCCATTCCGCTTTTTGATAAACCAACAGCTTGTTTCCGGAAATTTCAGAACTCACCCTTCGAGCCCGGACATTTGAAACTGCTGATCTTCCGCTTCACTGAGATTTCTTGACAAAAAGCTCCATGAAGACCTGCTCAAACGGATTTCCGTTTGGGCAACAGCCTGAAAAATCTGTTCTGTCTTCCATCGTTTCCTTTCATGTCAGAGTATCCATGCGAGCCTCGCAGATCATTGTTTCCGATACCCGGGATGAGTGTGTATGGTGTGATGTTTCGTCCGCATCAATTCTGACGGAATATCTTCCGCAGATGCCCTGCCGAGTTTCTTTTTCCTCGAAGATTATCTTTCATTCAAGTTCTTCTACGAGGAAGAGCAGAAAGTTCCGCGCCTCTTCAAGACCTCCCCGATATGCTTCACGGAAAGCGGATTCGTCGGTCGTGCATGAAAGGAACAACGGAGTGAAGTATATCGCCTTGAAATCATCTATATAACGTGTTTCATCATCGAAAATTTCATCGATCAGGTTCTCCGTATCTCCGTGCCACTTGGCAAATTCATGGGAATACGGCGTTTTTGATTCGAGGGTGTCAATGTGGTCAATCTGGTTATTTAATCTCGTAACAGCATCTTCATGATTCATTATTTTCAATCCTGAAAATCAAGTAATTATATGCAATACTCGTGACGGCATTCAACGTCAGCTCGACCGTCCGATTGTCTGCTCCGTTTCAGTTACAGGTTCAGCGTCTCCCCTAAGGCTGGAACGCGAACATTGCCGGGCAATGATTCCCATTGCCATACATTTTTTACTTCCTCTTCCCACGTTTTGTCAAGCCATCCCCATCCCTTGTCACCTTGTTTCTCTTCATGACCACTGATGTGCATCAAGAGTGTTTCCCGGGGATTAAGTGCTTGTGCATATCGTTTAACCGTTGAAAAAGATGTGTGGCCCGTATTGCAGCCCCTTACGTCTTCAACGTGCCAGGTGAAGCAATCGATGAACAGGTAATCGGCGTTCGAAAGAAGTGCTGCCGCACGGACCTGTTCGTCAGAAAAAGGATCGACGATCCATTCATTTTTGTTGTCGATATCCCACAGCATCACGGCCTTTTTGGTTTCTGTTTCAACGACGAACGATGCACTCGAGTAGCGGCGGTCTTTAAAATTGGCTGGGTCAATATCAGCTGAATGATGGGAAACGCTGATCGGGGTAATCTTTACGTCGGGTGCTTCAACGGGTATGCTGTCAAGAACAGTACCCGGCGGAGCCGATTCATCGGATATGCGGGGATCGAGACACCGGTACCACTCGTATGAGTACGTTTTCTTCAGCCATTCGGCCGTTCCCTTTCTGCACCAGGTGGGGATCTTGGTGAATGGTTTGCTTCTGTATCGTGATGCTCGGCGGATCGTTTCGCAGATGCGATTCAACTCGAGGCTGTGATCGGGGTGCCAGTGAGTGAAGAGAAGCCAGTCAAGTCGCGCATCTTGCGGACGGAAGTAATTGCAGAGACTTGTTACCACCCCCAGCCCGACATCAACGAGAGCATGCCAGACGATTTTTTTTCCGGTGCTATCTCGTCTGACAATGGAAACCGATGTGTTCGCTATGTGTTCCCTCTGATTACACCGATCACAGGGACAACCGAATTCTCTGAGAAATGCATGGCCCGAGCCGTTGACGGTAATGCCGTATGTCATAAAGAATATTACCTCTTTCCTTATTTTAAATGGGGGAACCCGTTTTCATCAAAGAAAACGTCTTCAAATGCAAACATGAAATCGTGATTTTTTGAGGAAAACAACCACTGATTACGATGGTTGAAACGAATGATCCGGTTCATGGCGGCAAAATCGAGCATCCATCCTTGGGGGCCGCATTGGAAAAAATAAGGCGGCACCTGTCCGCCGGTGATAGGGAACCGGATCACCGCCCGATGACCCTTATGAAAGAGGATCGCCTGATCAATATTATTTTTCAAAGATTTCAATTCATTATCCTGCTGGGCGTCAGTGACGGTCCATGTTCTGAAAAACGCCTGTGTTTCATCCGTATAGATGCCGAGATCGGGGTCTTTGATATGCATCCTGAGAATGGTCATATAGCGTTTGAGTGTTTCCCCCGGGGTATTCTGTGGCCCGAATTCCCATGTCGGCCGTATCGAATCTTTTTGAAATTCTCCCGAACCGATTATTACGTCCGTGCGTGCCCCTGCACCTCCCGAGAGATGATCACCGATACGGTGCCGTTCGGACCGGATCGTATGCGTTGATTCCTTGATCGCCCTCAGGGCCTTTCCGACCAAGAGTTCCACCGTCGCTTCAATGCCCGGACCCACACGGCCTTCCCGAAAAAAAGGAACCATTTGTTTTCGTTCGATGTATCCGATAAATCCATCCGGATAGATATGTTCCAGGTCATACCCGATCTCCAAGCGGACCTGGCATCCAGCCGGATCCACCAGGAAGAGGATACCTTTGGCACCCGTTGTAGCGGTGCTCACGGTGTATTCTTGAAAGAGTTGAACCGCTTCATGATCAATGTCGGCGCACTTTGTTTCGAGAATAACCACTGTGATATGGATATCAAGATCATTCAGGAGGGCGCGGTGAAAGCGGGAAATACGTTTTTTTTCATTGTGTGTCAGGAGCCCCGGCCGGTCATCAATAAAATCCCGCGGTGTTTGCCGAGACAGACTTGTGTCGCCTGCAAAGAGTACGATACAGGAGGCTGTTACAAGTAATGCACTGAGAATTATTATAATTTTTCTATTTCTCATCGATGGAATAATCCTTCTTCCTGCATAACCTTGGTCACTTATATAAAAAAGACCTCGTTCGTCCAATATGAAGGAATCTACATTCGGACCAAATGACTGTCAGCAATTACAAATTTCAGTTCTTTACCCATCCAATCGATCCTTCACGGATCAATCGGTCTTGTGTATGCTCTTGCGCCATCATTCAGAGATGCTTCAAGGCCGACATAAAAGCCGTTGTCATCGATGACGATAAATTCATCGTTGCAGGCCACCGTCTATAATGATTCATTATGACCGGGGTTCTCTGAAACATGTTTCCTCCCATGACAGAAGTACTGTGCCGTCGGGATTCTGTTTCGTTCATGGCGGATCATTACGGC
The DNA here is from genome assembly GCA_011056835.1 of Deltaproteobacteria bacterium. Lineage (GTDB taxonomy): Bacteria > Desulfobacterota > Syntrophia > Syntrophales > UBA6807 > DSDU01. The sequence continues at coordinate 16,831 of DSDU01000155.1, read as the reverse complement.
CGAACGGTCTGCGTCCCGATTTATTAAGGTACGGCATGATATTGCCGTGCATGTCATAAACGTGTAGTATGGTAATGTCGACTGACGCCGAGCTTTCAGGGCGAGGATGCAGACTGCATGAGGCGAGCACAACTGACAGTATAAGAAGAAGAAAAGCAATCCGCAGTTTCATCTTATCGTTCATACGGCTTTTGCTCTGTCATCTAACATATGATAAACAGCAGTCGTCATCGGTGGTATGGCGTGCCGGCGAATCACCGTTCAGGCTTTTTCTCCACCTTGATTCATAGTCAAAAAGATCCATGAAGACTGCTCGAAGAAATTTTCGGTAATGAAAAGATCGTTGTGATCCGTCGACTGTTGACTTCAAATAGATAATCGGAAATCGAGCACCGGGAAATTAGTTTTTCGATGTTTTTTATTTGTTTTGAGTGCTGTTCCTCATCAGGTGCCCCTTTATGATCTGAGTGTTGCTATGAGTCGCAGGGGCATGATGAGAAGGTCGAGAGCGTCCAGAATATTCGTCATGACCACATCGGCAGTCCTGACGGCTTCTGTCGCGGCTCCTTCCGCCTGTATAACGGCGATGCCGAGAGCCGCTTTTTCAAGCATGAGACGATCATTTCTGCCGCTTCCTATACACACCACGTGTTCACTGCCGAGTTGTATGACATATTCATGTTTGCCGAGCTCCTCATTTCCTCCGGATATGATCGAAACAGTGCAGGGGACACTCCTGAGTTCTTGCCCCGCCGTACCAAAACTGTCCGCCGTCAACACGTGGATGTGAAAATTGCGAGCGAGCGACAGCAGCCTTTCTTTGACTCCCTCAATGAGTTTGCCATCGCAGGCAATTGTTCCGTTATAATCAAGAACGAGGTGTACAAGATATAGTGTTTTATAACCGGGAATTTCGATGTTCATTATTGGTTTACCTGGGCTTAGGCAGTCTGAATTGCTTATCTTTCGCTTTGCCCGGATTTATAAGAAAAGGTTCTATGAAGACCGCCTTAATAACTTTTATGAATGGGTCAGTCCTTTTTCTTGTTCTCTAATTTGTGAAGAGTACGGAACCTGCGGCTCCATGGCGGTCATAACACGGTGACAATATATCACGATATCAGCGACGCTGTTAATAGAGATGTTCTTCTTCATCGGCGTCATGCATTTCATTCAATGATTCAAGAATCAGCTGTTCTCCGAGATTCCACATGCCGGTTCCTTCCGTCGTAATCGTATCTATTGGTATCTGGTGGGAGGGGTCATCGCGGTCTTGCCGGGCAAATCTGCATAATTCGTTTCTCAGAAGATTTAGGAGGTACTGATCATTCATAATATTTTGTTTGATCACTTCAAAGTATTCCCGGTGTTTAAAAAAATCAGCCGACAAAAATCGATCCGACGTTTCCGCATATGTATCGGTGATAATGTTCCAGAGGATATGTTTTGTTTTTTCGGATGCGATTCCATCGAAAAGCATAACGATATGATTACCGACGAAAGAAAAAACACGATGCAGATCTCGAGGGTTCGGGCAATGGGTAAACAGATCTTCCATGAGGTCAATGCATGTAATGAGCCCGTTTCGTACGATGGTCAGCTTGAAAGAACATTCCCCGCAGATACTGATCTTGTCATCGTAAAACGGACATACCTTGCTTGGTAAGCCGCAAATATTACATATTGCCATCTTCTCCCTCCGGTTTGTCATGCACTGAAATAAGATTCTCTATATGCTTCTATTGCTCCGTCTGTCAAGAAACGATCACACGAGGATGGCGACGGGCATTATCTCCTTGCATTACCTGCTCCATTTCCCTATGATTCGACCATGTATGAGATAAAGCAGGGAAAGATTTATTCGTTGTGATAAAAACATTACGTGATCCCGTTAGCGGATTTACACATTTTATCGGAGCTATACTGTCGGTCATAGGCCTAATCGTGCTTATCTATAAGTCAACTGACCCGGTAAAACCATGGCATCTTGCGACTTTCTCAGTCTTCGGCGCCGGACTGATACTGTTGTACGCTTCGAGTACGCTCTACCACTGGCTGCCTGTTTCCGAGAAGGGAATCCAGCGCATGCGTCGAGTTGACCATATAATGATCTTTATTCTCATTGCCGCTACGTATACCCCCATCTGTCTGATCCCCCTGAGGGGACCATGGGGGTGGAGTCTCTTCGGAAGTATCTGGGGACTGGCGATGCTCGGTATATTTCTCAAGGTCTTCTGGCTTCAGGCGCCACGCTGGTTTTCAACTTCGGTATATATCCTGATGGGGTGGGTGGCCATCGTTGGGATCTTGCCGCTCGTGAGAGCTCTTCACATCGATGGGTTCCTATGGATTCTGGCAGGCGGGCTGTTTTATACGAGTGGAGCAATTATTTATGCCGTCAGAAAACCGGACCCTTGGCCTCGTTTTTTCGGATTCCATGAAGTCTTTCACGTATTTGTCATGCTCGGAAGCCTCTCACATTTCTGGGTTATGTATCGATACGTCGCACCGTTCAATTAACACAACTTTCCTGCACAGGCCTCTATAATGAATTTCTCCCTGTCCGGGGAATCCCGGAATCGAATGAAAGGGCTGAGTTTTCGGGACTGCTCTGTTGATCATGCAGAATGTCCCGACCCGCACCGGTGTTTTTCGTCCGGACGGTTATGATGATGGTGATGCTTCCATGACGGTTTCCCATGCCCGAGGGGGTGGGCGATGAATAACTTGGTGCTTCCATTCTGAAGGAGAAAGTGCTATCTCTCCTTGCCTCAGGCTTCCAGGCTGAATAATTCTTATGACAGCGCCGAAGGGGAATTTAAAAGTACATGAACGCACAGCAAATCACAAAAATTGCCGATGAATTGAAATTGCGGGAGCACCAGGTTCAAACCACGGTTGATCTGCTTGATGATGGTGCCACGGTGCCGTTTATCGCACGGTATCGAAAAGAGATGACCGGCGAACTGGATGAAGTAAGCATCATCGACATTCGGGACCGTCTGGAACTGCTTCGGGCTCTCGACAAGCGGAGAGAAGTGATTCTCACGTCACTTGAAGAACATGGAAAGCTCACCGATGAATTGGAATCGATGGTTCTGGCGGCGGAAACCCTTGCCGTTCTCGAAGATCTATATCTGCCCTACAGGCCGAAGCGGCGGACACGGGCCATGATAGCAAAAGAAAAGGGGCTCGAGCCGTTGGCAGTGAAGATTTTTGAACAGACTGACGACGATTTAATAGAAGCAGCAACTTCATATATTGATCCGGAAAAGGGTGTCGAGACCCGTGAGGATGCTCTGGCAGGGGCCCGTGACATAATTGCCGAATGGATCAATGAAGATGGTGATGCCCGGGCGGAACTCCGTGAATTATTTGCGGCAAAAGCGATGATTCGTTCGAAAGTTATCAAGGAGCAGGAAGAAAACGGGATAAAATACCGGGATTACTATGAATGGGAAGAGCGAGCTGCCGACGCGCCGTCTCACCGTATCCTTGCAATCCGCCGCGGTGCTGACGAAGGGTTCCTCACCTTCCATATTTTGCCCGACGAAGAAGAAGGAATCGGGTTGCTGGAGCGCCGTTTCGTGAAAAATGATGCTCCGACGGGTGAACAGGTGCGTTTAGCCGTTCGAGACGGTTATAAACGATTGCTTTCGTCATCGATGGAAACGGAAATTCGCCTTGACTGTAAAAAAAGGGCTGACGAAGATGCAATCAAGGTGTTTGCAGAAAATCTGCGGGAACTCCTTCTCGCATCGCCCCTCGGCCGGAGGGCCGTACTGGCGATAGATCCCGGTTTCCGCACCGGCTGCAAGGTGGTGTGTCTCGATCGTCAGGGCAAACTCCTGGGGAACGAGACGATCTACCCAATCGAGCCGCATAATCGAACGAAAGAATCGGCCGAGATAGTGAAACGGCTGGTTAAAACATTTCATATCGAGGCTATTGCTGTCGGCAACGGTACGGGCGGACGTGAGACGGAGACCTTCTGTAAAGGCATCGATCTTGGTAGTCCCATACCGGTCATTATGGTAAATGAAAGCGGCGCCTCGGTGTACTCTGCATCGGAAGTCGCCCGAGATGAGTTTCCCGATTATGACGTTACGGTTCGCGGGGCCGTATCAATCGGGAGACGTCTCATGGACCCCCTGGCTGAACTGGTGAAAATCGACCCGAAATCCATTGGTGTAGGCCAGTACCAGCACGACGTGGATCAGAAGGCGTTGAGAACTTCGCTCGACGATGTGGTCATGAGTAGTGTGAACGCTGTCGGTGTGGAAGTCAATACGGCGAGTAAGGAGCTTCTGAAATATGTGTCCGGTCTTTCAGAGCGGCTGGCTGGCAATATTGTCGTGTATCGGAATAAAAACGGAGCCTTCCGGTCGCGCCGTCAACTGCTGAAGGTTTCCGCCATGGGACCGAAAACGTTCGTGCAGGCAGCGGGTTTTTTGAGAATCAGTGATGGGGAGGATCCCCTCGATGCGTCGGCGGTTCATCCTGAAAGTTATCCTGTCGTCGAGGCGATGGCCCGTGATCTCGAGTGTACCGTTTCCGATCTTATGAACGATGAAGGACTGAGAAAACGAATAAGACTGGAAAACTATGTGTCAGAGAAGGTCGGAATGCCAACCCTGACGGATATCATGGATGAACTGGCCAAACCGGGACGAGACCCACGCAACCAGTTCGAACTGTTTGCGTTTATGGACGGGATCAACAAGATTTCCGATCTGGAAGTCGGAATGGCGTTGCCGGGAGTCGTGACTAACGTGACGGCATTCGGCGCATTTGTCGACATCGGTGTTCATCAGGACGGCCTCGTCCACGTGAGCGAGATGGCTGACCGTTTCGTAAAAAATCCGCATGATGTCCTCAAGGTGAACCAGAAGGTTGCCGTCACCGTCATCGATGTGGATGAGAAGCGAAATCGCATAGCCCTGTCCATGAGAGAACGTCCCTTTGATTCCCGTCCGAAGGCTTCCGAAAAGAAGCAGGCGGAGCAAATGCCGGAACAAAAAACGTGGAAACGTGAAGGAAAAAAGAAAAAAGAACCGATGAATCCCTTTGCCAAGGCCTTGAAGCATATGAGAATCCCGTGAACATAATCGTCGTCAACCGGTGCGTCGATATCGAGAATCATTGTCCATGTGCCCGAAGGGATAGGATACAAAGCCACGGACGTTGTAAGGGGGTAGCGTGCAGGTGTCACGACACCGGTAACATGATGAATATGAATGGTGAATAGGTCAAGAGTATAAAGTTGCAATTTATTTAACCACTTACCCATCGGTAGGCCGAGTGCCTTTTCGGCTGTGCCCATATGGCACGTACCAGAAAGTATGGAGAGTACAATAAAGTGATTCTGCCGAAACTTGCCTGTCCCAATTTCATTGCCGATACAAGCCACCTCAGGGAATTTGCACGGGAACATGGGTTCAATGGCATAGACTGGAGTTTTACGCCGGGTGATTTCCCCGACAGTCCCGCGGCGGAGTCGGACCTTATGCGGTCGATTAACAGTCTTGAACCACTGGAAATACGCTATCATTGCGCTTTTAAAAAGATTGATTTCGGCAACATCGATGAGGTTGAGGACGAAAAGGCGATGACCGTGTTCAGGCGTGTCTGTGATCTTGTCGCCATGTTGCGGGGGGATACCCTTACGATTCATCTCGGACTGGGACAGGAGAATACCAATCATCTATTCTGGCACAGAGCAATCGAGAGACTGACAGAGCTTGTCGGGTTTGCCCATAAACGGGGGATTCGCCTGTGTCTGGAGAATCTCGCCTGGGGATGGACGAGCAGACCGCAGCAGTTTGAAAAATTTCTGAGAAGAACAGGCTGCTAGGCGACGCTTGACATCGGTCACGCTCGGGTAAGCCCGTCCGTTGTCAATCGGCATTACGATCTGGAAGATTTCGTGCTTCTCCATCCCAATCGATTCTTAAATGCACACATATACCATGAAGAAATCAATGACCGGCATATACCTCCGGAAACGGTCAAGGATATTGAAGATCGTCTCAGGCTTTTGTACCGGCTTCCCCGATGCGATTGGTGGGTCGTGGAGTTGAGAGAAGAATCGTCACTTCTGCAAACCCGCAATGTTGTCCGTACATTCATGGACGGTAAGTTTTTATAATGATTATAGGAGAAGATTCCGTGAAAAGGAGGGTTGATGGATGGCCTGTCGCACAGCGTCGACGGGATTCATCATTAATGAATTGATTTAGAAGAGAAAATGGGCACGTATGAGAATCAAACGCTCCGTGGTGTCTGACGATGCTTGCCCCCAGCAGGGGGCCATGACATGAATTTCACACAGATTTTGTGAAATTCACCACATTTTTTATAAAATTTCTTCATGGACGCTGATGGTTTTATCCTCTTTCTTGCGGGTATCCCACTTGTTTTCTGTGTCGAAGCTGAAAGAAAACGGATGATCTTCATTCTTCTCGTCTATGGTAATATATAATGAAAGCCAATATCCCAGAAGATACCATATATGAAACATTCCCATAAGCATTGTTTTCGTAAGCCATTCAACGATTCTGATAATTAATGCCATATCTCTGTCCACCTCGCTTTTTATCGATTTCTTTGTGTGGGTATGTAGCAAGGAAAATGCCAAAATTACATAAAGGGCCTCGTTGAGTGAAAATATTTAATTGGTTAGTGATTACGAAACTTTGGGCCTTTATTTGCCGGGTCGAACACTTATGGCTCAATGGTGTCTTCTGGTTGTCAGCTTGAAAAATCACCGATCTGCAAATTATGTAGTTTAAAAATAGTGAAAATGATGGTTATTTAAACAATGTCGTTGCGATCCCCATTCCCTTTTGGGGTTTAATATGTTTTGTGGTGACACGACGAGGGGTATAGTGACAAATATCCCGGAACAAGCATTTGGGCAGAGAGTCCCAACCGGAGATTTTGAGCAATTGTTTATTGAGATATTGGTGAAATACACCCATCCATGGCATTTTCCCGATTTTCAGCATTTCATTACAGATCCCGGCAATAGAGTCTGATGCTGTCGAAAAAGGTTCATCTGCAGTATATCCCCTCCTGTCCTTCACTGCCGCGATGTACGTGTAAGGATGGTTGATTGCAAAGCGCGAAGGCTAAGGATTTTTATCTCCTGATCTTTTTGAAATCTCTAAGGTTTATGATCTATTTTCCCCTTGTACCCTTCAGGATTTCGGCTGCCTTGCATCTGCAGATTTTGAACAGTCTCTTCTTATCGGACCATTATTCTGTTGAGACTGTTCGACGATTCGGCATGATTTCCCGTAGTTACGCATGTTGATCGACCCGGTATAAGGCCACATGCCTGATGGGGCCCTTCCGGCACTCGGTGTGGGCATGAACCGGATTTATTGAAGAGAGAACAGTTGCGGAGGCATTCTGGATATTCTCTCGGGCTGAGTGCGCGCGGGAGGGCATTTTTCTGAAATATGCACGACAGCATCGCTGATTATCGGTCATATCCGTTGTGAAAACAATCGAATAGTGTTATACCTGCGATGGGCTGTCCGAGAGATGGATTTTATGTTTCCCATTGCTGCATCATGTCATGCAGTATCAGTTATGGGGGGCAATTCAATGTTATGCCGTCAAGATCCGTCATTGAAAGGCAGATCGAGCAACCGATGATACAAACATCATGCGAAAGGCAGAAAAAGATTTCATGAGCAACAGAAAAAAGACGGAAAAACAGCGACAGCCCGAAATACAACGTTTGCTCGCTCGAATATCCGAACTGGAACGGATCGAAACGGAACAGAAGCTGACGGCGGAAGCGCTTAAGGAGAGCGAGCGACGATATCAAGAGCTGTACCGCATGGTTCGTCTCATGTGTGATAATGTGCCGGATCTGATTTGGGCTAAAAATTTGGACAAGCACTTCATGTTTGTTAATTCGGCTATATGTGAAAAACTACTGAATGCCGCCGATAAGGAAGAGCCGATCGGTAAAACGGATATGTTCTTTGCCGAAAGAGAAAGAAAGTTACATCCCGGCGATACGAACTGGCATACATTCGGAGAAATCTGTCGGGACTCCGACTCGATCGTTATGAAAAGCAGGCAGGCGGATAGATTCGATGAGTTCGGTAATATCAAGGGATCTTTTCTCCGTCTCGATGTGTATAAAGCCCCGTTCTGGGATGAAAACGGGACTATGATCGGGACCGTCGGCTGCGGAAGAGACGTCACGAGAGAACGTGAAATCGAGGACGAACTGAGGCGGAGTGAGAAACGATACCGTGCCATTGTGGAAACACAGACAGAGTTGATCTGCCGTTTTCTGCCGGACGGAACGCTTACCTTCGTCAATGAAGCGTACTGCCGGTACTTTGGCAGACAACCGCAGGATCTGGTCGGTCAGAACTTTCTCGATCTTATACCTGAGGAAGAGCGTGATTTTGTTCATAAAAAATTCAAAACTCTGACTCCTGATAATCAGACCACAACATATGAGCACCGGGCAATAACGGCCGAGGGAGGAAGTCGCTGGATGAGATGGGTCGATCAGGCAATTTTTAATGATCAGCGGAAGCTGGTGGAATTTCAGTCGGTCGGTTGGGATATTACTGAACGAAAGGAGATCGAAGAAGAGTTGCGGATAGCAGAAATTAACCTCCAGGAACAGGTTAAAGACCGTACGGCCGAACTATCACTCAAAAATGAACAACTGCTGAAAGAAATAGCAATACGGCGTAATGCCGAACAAGAGCTTCAGAATGCATTCACGCGCCTTCAGCAGGCCCATGAAGAATTGAAAACAGCTCAGCTTCAGATCATTCGTGCGGCAAAAATGGAATCGGTGGGGATGCTGGCCGCCGGTGTCGCCCATGAGGTGAAAAACCCCCTGGCGACTATCCTCATGGGGATCGATTATCTGACAACCGCAGTCTCATGGGATGAACGGACGGGTTCTGTTCTCGAGAGTATGGAAGATGCGGTGACCCGTGCCGACTCAATCATACGGGGGCTGCTTGATTACTCCGTGGTAAGTGACATTGTGTCAGAAGAATGCAGCATCCACGATATTATCGCGAAATCAATCAACCTTGTAAAACATGAGCTTGACAAAAAAAATATCAGGCTGGTAAAAGATTTATCGCGTGATGGGCACCTGATTCGGCTGGATGCCGAGAAAATCTGTCAGGTTTTTGTCAATCTCATGCTTAACGCAATTCATGCCACCCCGGACGAGGGGACCATAACGGTTACCACGCACGTACAAATGATTACCGAACGTGATACTTCAAAATCATACGTGGCGGGTGGAAAATTCGAGATTGGCGATCGGGTCATTATTGTGGAAATCGCCGATACAGGTCACGGAATTCCGGACGACCAACTGGTAAAGGTGTTTGATCCTTTTTTTACGGTGAATCCCTCGGGAAAGGGAACAGGCCTGGGGCTGACCGTCACGAAAAACATTATCGAATCACATGGGGGAATCATCGACATTACAAATCGAAAAGAAGGTGGAGTTTCCAGCATTATTGTTCTGAAGATGTAAGGAAAGAGGGTGCCATGGCGAAGAAGAGGATACTGATTGTCGATGACGAGATAAAGTTTACCGCTATTCTCAAGATGAACCTTGAGTATACCGGCCGCTATATCGTTGAGGAAGAAAACAGGGGAGCCTTTGTGATTGATGCTGCCCGGCGCTTTCATCCACATCTCATACTGTTGGACATCGTCATGCCCGATGTTAACGGCGGTGAAGTGGCGACGCAGCTCAGAAGCGATCCGAATCTGAAAGACATTCCCATTATTTTCATAACCGCCCTCATATCGGAAGCGGAAGAACGCACAATCGGCGGAAGCCCGTATCTTTCGAAACCGGTCAAGTTCAGAACACTGGTATCGCTGATAGATAAGACCATCTCGGTTAACTGAAAGACGGCTCATCCATCGTTTCGAAACCGTTTTCATATTTTTCTCCGGTTATGCAGCGATGACCGTCCAGCCCGTCACGGGTAATTCCACTCCATGCTGTGAGAAAGCGCCCCATGGTATCTCGATTTCAAGACGGGGAGAACGATGTCCGAAAAACTGAAAATCATGATGGTTGCCGCGGAGGCAGCGCCGTTCGCGAAGGAAGGCGGACTCGGTGATGTCGCCGGGACACTTCCCCGGGCGCTTTCAAAGCGAGGACATGATGTTCGGGTTGTCATTCCCCGGTATTATAAAATTGACCGGAAAGAACTCGGATTAAAACCGGTGGGCGGGCCGCTCGGAGTCTCCATGGGGATCATGGGTTTCCTATGGTGTGCCGTTCTTGAGGGGAGGCTTCCCGGTTCGGATGTTCCGGTCTATTTTATCGACCATGAACAGTTTTACGGACGGGATGCGCTGTATCATGAAAGCGGACAGCGGTATCTCGACAGTGACAACCGTTTCGTTTTTCTGTCACGGGCAGGTTGTGAACTGTGCAGAATGATCGATTTCTCACCTGATGTCATTCATGTCCATGACTGGCATACGTCGGCGATTCCCGTCTTTTTGAACACTCTCTACCGAAATGATCCATTATTGAGAGACACGGCATCACTTCTCACCATACACAACATTCAACATCAGGGTATTTTCTATAAAGGTCTCATGGATGTTCTGGGTGTCGGCTGGGAGCAGTTTACCATGAAGGCACTTGAGTTTAACGATCAAACGAATCTCCTCAAAGGCGGGATCTATCACGCGACGCTCATAAATGCGGTAAGCCCGAGTTATGCGAAAGAAATTCAGACACAGCCGTTCGGCCACGGACTTGATGGTGTTGCCCGTGACAGAGCGGCCGATCTGTACGGGATTTTAAACGGTGTCGATTATGATGAGTGGAATCCCGAAACTGACCCGATGATTGCCTGTTCTTATTCCGGAGACTATCCTTCAGGGAAAGCCCTATGTAAAGAAGAACTCCAGAGAATATTCGACATGTCCGTCCATCCCGATGTTCCTCTGATCGGCATGGTTACAAGACTGACAAACCAGAAAGGCATCGACGTTCTGGCGCAGGCGATCCACCGTATCATGGATCTTGACATTCAGTTTATCCTGCTTGGTGCCGGCGATGCGTGGGCCCATTTCTATTTCGGTGACCTGCCGAACCGCTATCCCGGCAGGTTCGGCTGTCATATTGGATATGACAATACCCTTGCCCATGCAATTATAGCCGGCTCCGACTTCTTCCTCGTTCCATCCCGGTATGAACCCTGCGGATTAACCCAGATGTACGCACTACGGTACGGAACGCTTCCCATTGTCCGATCAACGGGAGGACTGAATGATACGGTGGATAACTTTAACGAAACAACCTGTGAAGGGACCGGGTTTGTTTTTCATGATATGACCACCGGCGCCCTGTACGACACCATAGCATGGGCAATCCACACCTATCATAACAAGACGGTAATGGAAACTCTTATCCCAAGGGCGATGAGCAGGAGATTTACCTGGGAGGACGCCTCAGTAAAGTATGAAGCATTGTATGAACGTGCTGTTTCAAAACGGAGAGGCCGCCATTGACAGCGATAATTGTTTTTTAGGGTCATCGTTCATTGCAACATCCCCACAGTGACACTTTTCAACAGCCTCGGATTTTCCCTGTCTGAATGTCGTGAGAAACGCAGGGAAGGAAACCCCTGACATTCCTGACCAAGCAATCTTATGTCGCGGTGGAATTCCTCATGCAGGTAATACCGGTCATCTGTAAATTACAATTAAAAAGAGCAGTTACCTTCACACCTGTTGTGCAATGGCTTACCGAAGCAACTTCCGCGTTATGGTGAACGTCTATCATAGGCGGTCATATCCCCTGTGAATGTGAGAGGTTATTCCATCACGTCATGTCCTCTTATTACGAAACAGGTACCAAGGTGGAAGCTTCTTTCGATGGTCACATTCTGTATGAAAATGCATTCATCATTAGGCGGATTTGCCACGGCGATATCGTAAATATATTCCAATTATCAACATGATGCATCGATTGTGCCCATGTGGTACATCATTTGCTCTTGAAAAAATAATCTGTCAGCCATGCTCGCTCACGGCCTGCTTCGTATGGTTTATAAAGGCATACCGTGTTGTGCCCTTGGTTGGACAGCGAAGCGAAAGGGAAGTATCAACCAAAAATTATCAGGAGGAAAAAACAATGAAAAAGGAAATGGTGAAAAAAATCGTATCCGTACTGGTTATTGCTCTTTTCATGGTATCATTTGCCGGTGTGGCGGTTTCCAATGATGACAAAGGAACGGTGACAATTAAGGGAACCGTCGTTTCCATCGATGGCGGCAGCGGGGAGATTGTCGTAAAAGATGAATCCGGTAAAATGATAACACTGACGTCCGGCCCCACGGTTGATATTACAAAACTGGGTGCCGGTGATACGGCGACATTTGTACATGATTCGAGGATGGTCATAAAATCGGTGACGGAATAATCGATAACAGCACGATGTGAACAAGAGATCGAAGGGGGGTGACAAAAACCCCTTTCGATCTGTTTTCCACGATGAAGCCACCTTCGCGGGGTGCGGTATGTGCTTCTCCGGCCTTCATGATTGGTTTCGAATCGATTTATATTTTCTATGCATGATTTTCCAATTGAAATCTATGGACCGGAGAAGCGGAACCTGATAAAAGTCAGTTCATATGGGGAGTGATGATTTGATGGATGGTTAATATACGGGAGGTAAAAAAGGTATGAGTCGCAAATCATTGAAGGTATATATAGTCTTGGCGTTTATGTGTTTATCTGTTTCCCTGCTGATGTCCTGTGCAAAAAAACATACACAGGTTTCGGAAACATATCTGACGCCAACGGAGGAAGCGAGAAGTGAAACACTGAAAGAGGCCACTCCGGGGACAATTCGGGAAGAAGATCTCGGTGCGTCTGTTACAGCCGGTCGGAATGAATACCTGAAAGCATCTGCGGAAGCAATGAGACTCTTTGAATCTCAGAATATCTACTTTCGTTATGATGAATACACTCTGGAACAGAATGCCCGGCTCATTCTTGACAAAAAGGCGGAATGGCTTCTGGCAAATCCATCATACTCGGTGCTCATCTCAGGGCACTGCGATGACCGAGGAACCAATGAATATAACTTGGCCCTCGGGGAACGGCGTGCCAATGCCGCCAGGGAATATCTGGTTACGCTGGGAGTTTCCGCGGATCGTATTTCCACCATAAGCTATGGTGAGGAAAGACCTATTGATTACGGCAACAACGAAGAAGCCTGGGCGAAGAACCGGCGTGCGGAATTCGGCCTGAGATAGTAAAAGAACAATGGCACAGGGGCGGAGCGGCATGCGATATTATGATCCGATCCGGCAATCCGATGAGGATTGTTTTTCTTGATTTTTCAAAATGATCTGGTGTACAAATGCTCCAAGAGCAAACCCGGTCGGCGGCAGTTCATACGAATCATTCCTCATGCATCTTCAGTCTTTGTTTCGCGTTCCCCTGAACATCATTTACAACCTCGGAAAACCGGACGTGCAAGAGGTTTCGGATAAAAACTGACGAGGTTGCTTGCGACTGTTCAGTGTCTGTGTGATGGTTTATTGAGCGTTGCCCGGCGGGAAGTTCCATGTTCTGAACGAATGAAGGGAGGATGAAAAAGACATGACGAAAACAAAAGGAAAGGGGAGTGCCTCGGGACGGGGGAGCGCCTTCAATACGGTAAATGTTTCGTCGTCCGGCTGGATGAACAGATCGCCGAAACTCGGTTCGAGGCATGGCGGTTATGGTTACGATTTCGATGCCTCCATGAATATGCGAAAACATGCGAGGAAGGAAACTCGTCTGCCCGGTATCTGCTCGCCAAGTGATCTAGCGGAGTTCGAAAGCGACAACCTCAAAGGACGTGCCGCCGAGATGATTGTTGATAATATTTCTCGAAGCGGCATGGCCTTCACCCTTTCGACCCCATTTAAGACAGCTGTGGGAGATTTGCTGAACGTCAGGTTTGCCCTTGATACGAAAAACAGGACGGTGGTGGATAAAAAAGTAATCGTGCGGCGTGTGGAGAGCGGTATCATCGCCGGTGAATTCAGACCCCACATCGGCACACGGGACACGGCACTGGCGGTCTATCTTTTGCCCTAGAGGCCGTCTGCAACCGATTCTTAGAAAAAAGACAGGGTGAAGAAGAGGTTCTGCCTTTATGTTTCAGCTACAAATCGTCGCACGTAGATGTGATCAACACTTCGCTTGGTGGATGGTTGGCAAGAGCCGACTAAGGGTCGTCAAGCATTCAAGTTCAAGGCCGGATCATTCTGAGATGGGCTGACATGAGGTACGGAAACGGGATGAGTAAAGTGGACCGTGGCAATACGTGAGGTTGGTGGGAAGGCCGGATTTTTAAAAACTGCACCACATGCCCCATGTCATTTATATGAAAATATTCACAACCCATGAGACAAGAATCTGTCACCATGGCTTGCCTGTTGATTTTCCGGTTCGGTAGATCACGGATAAAGAACAGATCAATTAATGATTTCAACCCGGGGCATACCGCTGCGCGTCTTTATGGCCTGTTCAGGATTGACACCTGCTTGTCACACCGCTATAGTTAAATGCAAAGAGGCTGTTGAAAAACGGCCATCTGCTTCGTTTTACTCATCCTTCGTTGCTGCGGCGTACTTATAGATACTACTCACTCCTCAGGATTTTGATTGCCCTGTATGCGGACATTTTTGAACATTCTTGTAGCAGCGTTATTTCAACGGCCTATAAACGGGGTATTGTCAAATCAAAAACCAATTGGAACTGCTTTTCTTGTTGTATTTGCTGATAAATATCAGAGAAACGGAAGACGGGTACTCTCAACTGCTTCAACCTGAAGAATGATTTCTGGAATTGCTTGGAGCAAGCGGTGGATTTATCAAAAAGCGGAATAGACCACATGAACGTGAATTTAATCAACGATTCGTAAGCGATTAATAATTCATCATTATCTTAATAAACAGAACCTTTCTTCGGTAAAGTCAAGCCATGAGATTAATCTATGTTGCCGACGTCCACGGTGCATTTGAACGTGTGAAGCAACTCCTTGCTGAAACCGATGCCGATGTTTACATCATTGCGGGTGATCTCGTTGACATATCTTTTCATACGAGCAGGACGGCAGGCCGTTATCACGATCTTCAGACCTACTTCCATGGCCTCAGGAGAGGCAGGGGGAAGTCATCTCTGGTTCTTGAAGATTTCGTGGACGAACTTCTCGAAGACCCACGGCTCTCCGGTGAGATCATGGAAAAAGGGGTCTTGTACCGTCAGGAGACTCTCCATGCACGCCGGGTACTTCGGCAGAATTACCGTGTACTTGAAAACACAATTTCTCTGGAACGGCAGAGCCGCATTTTCTGCCTTCCCGGCAATCATGACATGGACCTGCGGTATACGGCCCTCCGTGACCGTGATCTTCACCTTTCATGTCATAAAGCGGGTCATTGCAGAATCGCCGGTTACGGGGGAGCCGGCGGCCAGACTCCCGGCATCCCTGAGCGCTATGTCGTGAAATATCGAGCAGGTACCGGCATCAATGAAGATACGAACGAGATGTATCGTTTTTTCAAGGAAGCTCAGCCGCATATTATTGTGAGTCATCACCCTGCCTACGGAATTCATGACTTTTTATCTCCCATGGGAGAAACGGGGTCTCTTGCCCTACGACGTTACTGTGAACGGCATCCGGTTCTGCTGTGCCTCACAGGTCATCTTCACGACCAGTGGGGGATGGAAGAAGCGGACGGAACGGTCTATCTGAATCCCTCCCACTTCGGACAAATCGCCCGGCCGGGCGGTGGTGTCGCCGAGGGCGGATTCTTCTATGACGTAGAAATAGGTGTAGACAGGGTGGCGCGAATAAGGCATAGAAAGCTGGTCGAGGGAACTATCCATGACGTGGTTGCCTATGATCGTACAGGCGGTCAGTGGGAACAGGTGGTGGTCGACCGGGGTCGCTATGAATCACTTCTCACAGGCCGGAACTATGAGACAGGGAAGAATGGGAAGCCACGGGTTGCGGCCGATGAGTTGCAAAGAGATCTCCACCGTCTTTACGGGTTGTTCCAGAAGAGCCCTCTCGGCGAAAAAACGTCGGCAATGGAAACGGCCGTCAGATTACTGGATGCGGGGTTGCCGGAAGATTTTGCCGTGGATGTGATGGCTGGATCGGGAGAAAATGGACCATCTGATGCAGGCGTAGACATTGTTCTTTACATCCGGTGCGGGTTGGCGGAAGAAGTCCCGTGTTTATCGGAGAAAGTGGCAACCTGTTCCAGGTGTTTTCAGGCACGGGAGAAAATAAACGAAATCATGGGCGGAAAGGTTGTCCACACCATTGTGGACTGCATTGATCTCAACCGTGTGGAGCAGAGTATCCGGGAACGGAACTACGACTGTCAGATAACCCAGCGTTTTATTTGCTACCGTTCCATGTGTCTGCTCGTGAATGAGTCTTTAATTGTTCCTGTGGAACGCCGTCTTGCCGCCGATGAGGAATTTCGCCGGGAAATCGAAGGAAACATCAACTCCTATTTCAGTATCTTAATGAATACGGTCCGACATGAACGGTCATTTCAAAAATATGAATCCCGCCTGAAGGCGATCGGCATAACGATTCCCGAGCCGATCAGCAGAAAGCTCAAGGTCTACCTGGCGGATGAATCAAAAAATGAATAAACTCAGCAATTTCCGGTTAGGAAATTGCATACAGTTTATGTAAATATATGAGAAAAAAAGAACCAGTAACTGCATATTTTTCTTGACTTTTTGTCAATAAGGAGCGGCGCGACCTGATATT